>NZ_UWOD01000001.1:948876-1250252 GCF_900604335.1 Intestinibacillus sp. Marseille-P6563
CCGGGCTGGGGCTGTATACCAGTGTGCTGCTGCGGCCCAAAATGCCGCTCGAGCACCTGAACTTTTTGACCATTGCGGCTGCGGTGGCGGTGTGCCAGACCATCGAAACCTGCTGCGGGCTGTGCCCGCAGATCAAATGGGTCAATGACGTGCTGCTCGATGGCCGCAAGATCTGCGGTATCCTGACCGAAGCCTCCATTGAAGGCGAAACCGGCTGCATCGACTATGCCATTGTGGGCATTGGTGTCAACTTCCGTCTGGACCGCGAGTCCCTACCCTCCGATGTGCAGGCCGTTGCCGGCGCACTGGCCGATTTTACCGATGAGCTGCCCCGCCGCGCAGTGCTGGCGGCCGAACTACTGAATCAGCTCGAAACCCTCTACGACCACCTTTGCGCCGGCCGGACCGATGAAGTCCTTACCCCCTACCGCAAACGGCTGTCTTATCTCGATCAGCCCATCCGCGTGCTGGCCCCCGCGGGCGCTTATGATGCCATTTGCCGTGGGGTCAACGACGCCGGTAACTTATTGGTCGAGCGTCCGGACGGCACCCGCGAAACCCTGCAATCGGGCGAGATCAGCACCCGTCCACTTGTTTGACGGCAGAGCTGTCCATTTTGTTCCAAGCAAAAAGGCAAGGATGAACACATCCTTGCCTTTTTTATGGGGGTGTTGGTTATTCGTCTTCGAAATCGAAGAAATTGTCGTATTGTTCGCCCATATACCAGATATGGTTCTTGACCTTCAGGTATTCAAGCAGGCCTTCCACACCGTCTTCCCGGCCCAGGCCGCTGTTGCGGTTGCCGCCAAACGGCGTTTCGATGTTGGACTTGGTTGCGCAGTTCATCCACATCGTGCCCGCATCGACCTTTTCGGCCAGCCAGTACATCTTGCGGATGTTCTCGGTGAAGATGGATGCGCCCAGTGCAAAGCGGGTGGCATTGGCCAGTTCGACCGCTTCGTCCAGTGTCTTGTAGCGGGTCACAGCCAGCACAGGACCGAACACTTCCTCCTGGAACAGTTCCATGTCGGGCGTAACATTTTCGATGATGGTGGGCGCATAGAAGCAGCCCTTGTCATACGGCGCTTCGGTCAGCATATGGCCACCGCAGGCCAGCTTGCCGCCCGCTGCCAGTGCACGCTCGACAAAACCATGCACGGTCTTGCGGTGGTCGGCGCTGATGAGCGAACCCATCTGGGTGTCGTCATTCAGGCAGTCGCCGATCTTGATCTTCTGCACGCGGCGCACCAGTTTTTCCATAAATTCATCGTAAATCGCGTCGTTGAGCAGCAGGCGCGAGGTGGAAACACAAACTTCGCCCTGGTTCATGCAGAAGCCCAGAATCACCGAATTGAGCGCGCCGTTCATATCGCAGTCGGGCTCGACGATGATCGGGCTCTTGCCGCCTAGCTCGAGCGACAGGGGCTTAATGCGCTTGGCCTGCGAAGAAGCAGCCATCAGACGGCGGCCGACTTCTTCCGAACCGGTCAGCGCGACCATAGCGACCTCATCGCTGGCCAGCAGTTCTTCGCCGACGACACCGCCCGAACCAGATACAATGTTATATACACCAGCCGGCACGCCCGCTTCCAGGAAGACCTCGGCCAACATCTGGCTGGTCACCGGGGTCAGGGTCGCAGCCTTGCAGACCACCGTATTGCCAGCAGCCAGGGCGGCAGCAATTGAACGGGTCAGCAGATGGATGGGGAAATTCCAAGGTGCAATGCTGCCAACGACGCCGTACGGCTCATAGGTGGTGTAGTCAAACAGCGGCTGGCCGGGCACCGGGATGACCTTGCCGTTGAGCGCCTTCATGTTGTCCGCATGGAAGTGAAAGGCGCGGATGGCCAGCGGGATATCGATCGTGCGGGTCTCGCGGATGGGCTTGCCGGTGTCCATGGCTTCCCAGCGGGCAAATTCCTCCAGACGATCCTGCAAAATGTCGGCTACGCGGTGCAGGTACTGGCCGCGGGTTTCGACATCCAGCCCCGACCAGCAGCCCGAGCGGAACGCTGCATCAGCTGCGGCAATGGCCTTGCGAGTGTCTGCTGCCGAGCCATAAGCCATTTCGGCAATCGGCTCGCCCGTGCAGGGGTTATAAGTGAGGAAGGTCTTTCCGTTTTCGGCGTCGACCCATTCGTTGTTGATAAACAGCTTGAACTTTTTCATAACTCGTTTCCCTTCTGAATCTGGTATCGCCGCCCTGCCGGCGGCCCTGCTGGACGGTCAGCCGGCCGCAGTCGCGTCCCAGCCGCCGATGTTGACGTCAAACCCATACTGCTGCACCACACGGGCATGCTTTTCGGCATATTCCGCGCTGCACTCGGCCATATCGGCCAATTCGTACGGGGTATCGGATAGAATATATTTCGAGGAGCCGATCTGATGGAACGGCATGATATGTACTTTTTTAAGGCCCGCAAATCCGCTTAAATATTGCATCATCCGTTCAAATTCCGCGCCGTCGTTGACGCCAGGAATGAGCGGGATGCGGATGATGACCGTTTTGCCCATGTCGTGCAGCATTTGCAGGTTGCGCTTGATGGGCTCATTGCTCTGCGCGGTCCACTTCATGTGAACTTCTTCGGTATAGGCCTTGAAATCATACAGGAACAAATCGGTGTATTTGGCAAGGCGCATCATGGTGTTCGGCGCGCAGAATCCGCAGGTTTCCAGCGCCGTATGCACCCCCGATTCCTTGAGCCGACGCAGCAGCTCGGAGGTAAACGAAGCGTGCATGGTCGGTTCGCCGCCGCTGAGCGTCACCCCACCGCCGCTGGTGCGGTAAAATACCTGGTCGCGCATGACGGCATCGTATACCTCGTCCACCGACATGCGGCGGCCGCACAGACTTTTTGCTTCGGTATAGCAGTAATCCACGCATTTGCCGCAGCTGACACACTGGCTGCGGTCAAAATCCAGGCCTTCGGCGGTCAGCCTGCCGCACTGCTTTTCGCAGTACGGCAGGCAGCGTCCACACGCAACACACTTTTCCTGATCGTAGAGGACGACCGGTTTGGAAGCCAGATTTTCCGGGTTTTGGCACCATTTGCAGCGCAGCGGACAGCCCATCAGGAACACAACCGTGCGCAGGCCGGGGCCATCGTGGACACAGCATTTTTGAATGTTGGAAACCAACGCGGTCGCCATAGGTCTACACTCCCTGCTTTTACTTGATGACAGCGCCCTTGGAGAAACGCTGGATGATGTTTTGCTGCTGAACGGCCGACATGGCGATGAAATAGGCCGACAGGCCGCCCATACGAACCTTGAGGTTCTTATGCTTTTCGGGATGGACGACCGCATCCTTCAGTTCCTCCACGCTGGTGGTGGTGATGGTGCCGATCTGGCCGCCCAGGTCGCAGAACGACCGGATGATGCCTTCCATACGGGTCACACCCGCCTCGCCCAGGTATTCGTTCGAGTTGAGCGAGATGTCCAGCGGACAGCCGCAGAAATACCGCATCAGGTCCGGACGGGTCGCGCTCTTGATGACTGCCGTTGGGCCGTTGACATCCACACCCGGTGTCGGGGAATAGTTGGGCGCCAGGGCTTCGCCCGAGCCGCGCCCATCCGGGCTGGCGCTCAGGGTACGGCCCAGAGCCGCATAGTTTTCAAAGGTACCGATGCCGACCGGCAGTTTGATCTTATCCTGCTTAAAGCGCCAAGCCACACAGGTGTCTTCGAAGTCCTTCAGAACGCGCGCCAGGATTTCATCGGCGTAATCGTTATCGTTGCCGTACTTGGGCACCTTGTTGAGGGCCAGCAGGCGCAGTTCGCCATAGCCTTCCCAGTTGTTCTCAATGGCGTTCTTGAAGTCTTCCAGGGTAGCGACCTTGTCTTCATAGACCAGCTTTTTGATCGCGCACAGCGAGTCCACTACATTGGACAGGCCGGTGATGAGCAGCAGATGGAAGGTATACGACAAAATGTTGGCTGCCGTCATATCGCGGCCCTTTTCGATGCAGCCGTCCATCAAAGTAGACATCAGCGGGTCGGGCGCGATCATTTCGGACATGCCGAGGTTTTCCAGACGGCGGCTTACCTGCAAGTCGATCTGGCTGTCAACCTGACGGCAGTAAGCAGCATAGAAGCTTTCGAAGTCCTTCAGGTCTTCGAGTGCGCCGGTATCCACGCCTTCGGTCTGGCCGGTCATGACGGTCACACCGCGGGTGAATACCCACTCCAGGCAGCGCAGG
This sequence comes from Intestinibacillus sp. Marseille-P6563, assembly GCF_900604335.1. Lineage (NCBI taxonomy): Bacteria > Bacillati > Bacillota > Clostridia > Eubacteriales > Butyricicoccaceae > Intestinibacillus > Intestinibacillus sp. Marseille-P6563. The sequence continues at coordinate 953,076 of NZ_UWOD01000001.1, forward strand.
TTCATAATGTGTGCATAGCTAAAGTAGCTCTTGCCGGGGATGAGGGTCTCCCAGCAGCCGTCGTTGGAGTAATCACGGGCATCTTCGAGCGGGACGCCGATGTCCACGAACCCCGGGATGATGGCGTCGTCGTTGTAGATGGCCGGTTCGCCTTCGCAGTGACGCAGGCACAGCGCCAGTTCACGCCACAGGCGGGCGGGCGCCTTGCTCGACACGCGCACCGACAGGGTCGGCATGAGCAGGCCCATCTCAAAGCGCAGACGCAGCAGCTTGAAGGTCACTTCGTTGGTGCCATCCTCGCCGTCACGGCGCAGGCCGCCGATGATCATATTCATCAGCCAGTCGTTGCCCGATTGGCCAAAGTTAAAGTTTGCATCGCTGTTGATGCTCTCGTTTTCCTGATAGCTCAGCGCACGGATATCATAACCGCCCGACTCATGGCCGCCCGATTCCTCGGTGCCGGTCGAGTACGACAGCGGTACGCCTTGCGAGAACAGGCCGAAGTCGTAGTGGTTCTCCCACTTCTTGGTGTCGGTGCAGATACGCTCGTTGCACTTGGCCAGGAACGAACCGAGCAGGTCGTTGGCGCGCTCGTCGGTCAGACGGCCGGCTGCCACGTCCTTTTCATAGTACGGGAAGATATGCTGATCGACACGGCCGAGCGGAACATATTCGCCGCCGCTGTTGACCAGCGCATAGGTGAACCAGTAAGCCTGCAAGGCTTCGTGCATGGTTTCGGCGGGCAGATAGGGTACGCGGCTGCACACGCGGCTGATTTCAAACAGTTCCTTGCGGCGCACCGGATCGGTCTCCTTAGCTGCATCGGCCAGCGCCTGCTGGGAATGACGCTCAGCAAACCGGCACACGCCTTCAATCGCGTACAGCATCGCGCGGTATTCGGCGATCGCCTGGGCATCCGGCTCGTCTGCGGCATACTGCTCTTCCAGCTTGGCCTGGATCTCGTCGATGATGCCGCGGAAGCCTACGTGCAGGACCTTTTCCCAGTGCGGGGGATGATGCCCCCACACCGAGTTTGCATTCATTTTATATTGTGCCGCGTTCGCCAGTTCCTCTTCGGTGGCGTAGATGGGCAGCACGGTACCGAAACCAACGCTGTTCATATTCGGGTTGCCGACGATCAGTTCATCGTCGCGGACATAGGCCGGCAGATGCTCGCCCATGTAGCGGCTGGCCAGGCCCTTGCGCACAACCAGCGGTTCGTCCCGGTTGGTATCGTCCAGGATGTTGACATCCTTAAAGTACCAGATGCCCGGATCATGATATTCTTTTTCAAACAAACGGGTCTTGATTTTTTCCAGACGCGGTGTAATCATAGTTCCTCCTGTCTTCCGCTGCCTTTTGCGGACATTCTTTCATCAGCCAACTTCGTAATCGGCCTTGGTTTTTGCAGCTTTTACGGTTTCTTCGCCTTCGTCCTGATAAATCGCACGGTCAAAGCGAGCCATGAACTTCTTGAACAGATAACCGACCGCACAGGTGATGGCAACGCCAACAACCATCCATACGCCAGTCATCATGTCTGCGCCGCCTTCCTGTGCAAAGCCGATCGGAGAAAGTGCAACATAGGTCAGGACAACGCCGCACATAATCGCGGTGCCGACTTCATAACGGTACTTCCAGGGCTGGATGGAAACCACATTGTTGCGCTTGGTTTCGAATACCTTGTCGGTGGGCTTGACCTTGCCCATGATCCACATGAAGACACAGCAGATAACGAACATAGCGCCCGAAACGTGCAGATAGTAGATCGGCAGGTCCATGAAGAAGGTGGTATAGCCGTAAACGGCGATGAATACGATCAGAGAGACCTTGGCGGCAATCGCCGGGGTCTTTTTGTTGAGGTAACCCATGACCATGATGGTGAAGATCGGCACATTGAACAGGCCGTTGAGCTTCTGGAACATCGCGTAGAGGCCATCGGGTGCGTACATAATCATCGGGGCAACGATCATCGAGCCAACGCCAACGATCAGGCCGCAGATCTTACCAACGCGAACAACCTGTGCTTCCGGAACCGGCTTGCCGTCCTTGGTCTTGCCGTGGTACAGGTTCATCGCAAACAGGGTGCAAACGCTGTTGAGGGTGCCGTTGAAGGTGGACAGGATCGCGCCGAACATCGCAGCAACAAACAGGCCGATCAGCGGCTTGGGCAGTACGCCATTAACCAGGGTCGCGTAAGTCAGGTCGCTGTTTTCGATGGTGCCTGCGCCGTAGAGGTGGAAGGCAATGATGCCCGGGAACATCAGAACGATCGGGGTGAGCAGCTTGAGGAAGCCGGCAAACAGAACGCCCTTCTGGCCTTCTTTCAGGTTCTTCGCGCCCAGAGCACGCTGGATGATTGCCTGATCCATGCCCCAGTAATAAATCAGTACGGGCATCAGGCCAGTGAACATGGTGGAGAACGGCAGCAGATCGGATTCACTGCCAATGGAGTTGAGCTTTTCGGGTGCGCTGTTCAAAATGGTGGTCATTGCAGCGCCCATATCGCCATCGCCCAGGACCAGCAGGCCGAAGATCGGAACCAGCAGACCGCCGATGACCAGCAGTATGCCGTTCAAGGTATCCGCGGTGGCAACCATCTTCAGGCCGCCGAACAGTGCATAGACGATGCCGATAGCGCCGATGAGCAGAACCATCGCCCAGACGCCCTGCGCATAGGTCAGGCCGAACAGACCCGGGATGTCAAAAATCTGATTGAGGGTGATCGCGCCTGCATACAGGCAGATCGGCAAGGTGTTGCAGATGTAGCAGATGATAAACAGGATCGATACCCATTTTTTCACGGTTTTATCATAACGTTCTTCCAGGAAATCGGGGATGGTGGCAAAGCCGCGGCGTAGATAGCGCGGTAGCAAAATCACCGCAACGACAACCAGCGCGATGGCGCAAGGCGTTTCCCAGCCGATCTCGGCCATGTTGTAGCGGTAGGTGTTGCCGGTCATGCCGACGAAGTTGGTCGCACTCAGGTTACACAGCAGCAGCGATGCGCCGATGACGCCGCCGGTCAGGCTGCGGCCGCCCAGGAAGTAGCCGTCGCTGGTGTCGCGCGCCACTTTGCGGGCCTGGTAAAAGGAAAATAGCGTGATCAGCAAGGTAATGCCGAGAAAGCTCGTCAAAATAACTCCCATAATAATCCCTTTCTGTATACAACAATTCTCTTTTCTCTGTACTAATCTCCGTAAAAGTCGACGTATTTAATAAATTGTATACACAAAGGTATACAATTATATTAAAATACTCAATGCATAAAATCAACCGTAATGTTTTACAAAACAAATATTTGTTTCCTATGCACTTTGCTTAGGGGTTTTCAGCCCGCCCATTTCTGGTGGAAGCGCTGTTCGTAAGCTTCCATGAGCTGCGGCCGAAAATCGGGATGCGCAATGTGAATCAGGGCCTGCGCACGCTCGCGCAGCGTTTTGCCCTTGAGGTCTGCCACACCGTATTCGGTGACGATGTATTCGACATCCATCCGGTTGGTGGTGACGGCAGCGCCTTCATCCAGCACGGGCACGATCTTGGAGATGCGTCCATGGGCTGCGGTGGAACCGACCGCGATGATCGACCGTCCCCCCTTGGACAGTGCCGCACCGCGGATGAAATCCACCTGGCCGCCGACTGCGCTGATCTGCCGCAGGCCGACCGACTCCGAGCAGACCTGACCGGTCAGGTCGATCTGTACACACGAGTTGATCGATACCATATTATCGTTGCGGCCAATGACCAGCGGATTGTTGACATAATCGACCGGAGCCATGTAAACGCTCGGGTTGTCGTTGACGAAATCATACAGCCGCTTGGTGCCCATCAGGAAGGTCGCCACATGCTTGCCGGTGTGCAGGTTCTTATGGCGTCCGTTGATGTTGCCATTGCGGATGAGATCGACCGCGCCATCCGAGAACATCTCGGCATGCAGGCCCAGATCGTTCTTATCGCCCAGACTCATCAGCACCGCATCCGGCAGGGCGCCGATGCCAAGCTGCAAGCAGTCGCCGTCGCGAATGAGCGAAGCACAGTGTCGGCCGATCTCGCGTTCGATGGGACCGATCTGTGCGGGCTGCAATTCGATGAGCGGCTGATCGTGTTCAACGATGGCGGTCAGGTCGGTCACGTGCAGGAAGCAGTCGCCGTGGCAGCGCGGCATGTGCCGGTTGACCTGGGCGATGACCGTTTTGGCTGCCAGCGCACCGGCCAACGTATAGTCGACCGAAACGCCGAGCGAACAGTTGCCTTCCTCATCGGGTGGGCTGACCATAATCATGGCCACATCGGGCTGCAGGCTGGTGCGCAGCAGCTCGGGCACCAGATGAAAATAACAAGGGGTGAAGTCGGCGCGTCCCTGCTCGACCGCGCCGCGGGCAGCGCCGCCAACAAACAGCGAGTTGTGGCGGAAGTGCCCCTGCATGCGTTCGGTCAGGTATTCGCCCTTGCCCATGAGCACCATGTGCAGCAGTTCCACATCGTGCAGCTGGTCAGCATTGGCAACCAGGGCGTCGACCAGCGCGGTCGGTTCCCCGACCGCGTGGCCAATCGAAACCACGTTGCCCGACCGCACCAGCTGAATCGCCTCTGCGGCGCTCATGCGGTGTTTTTGATAGTATTCTTTCCAGCTCATAGCCATCCCTCACTTGATCCGTGCGATGTTCTTAGCAAGCTGTTTCTTCATTTCCATGTTGGACTGACGCGCGATCATGATGCGCTGTGCCTGCGGCGAACCAGCGCCGTGCATGGATTCGGGCAAATAGCCAACCGCTGCCGTACCCATGGTCATGTTCTCGATCAGGCGCAGGACGCGCATACGATCTTCGGTCGGAACCAATGCCACACCCTTGAGATACTTTTCAATGTAATCGTGGGTGGCCGGGTTGCGGTAATCGGCTTCGGACGGCTGGGTGACCATCAGGCCGCCGGCCAGGTCCTGTGCCAGACGGGCAATGTCATACGGGAACCGGGTGACGTTCTGCTTGCAGACATTGGCCAGCAGCAGATCGATCAGATAGTTACCGGACTTGGTCTTAGAGCCCTGGGACGAACAAGCGATGCCGCAGCAGTACAGCGTTTCGTTCAGGTGCGTCATCTCGATGAGCTTATCCTTGACGTGGGATGCCTTGGCACAGCCCGCCATTTCGGTCGCCAGTGCGGTTGCACCGATGAGCACATCGCCCACGCCGACCTTACAGCCGCCGTAAGACTGACGATGGTAGCCAGCAAAGCGCTCAACCATCATGCCGGCAAAGGCGGTTTCGCCGTTGAGGAAGATCATTTCGTTCGGAATGAACACATGGTCAAAGACGACTAGAACTTCGTGTCCGCCATACACCTTGTTGCCTACGTCGATGTCGTTGTAGGTTTCGGTCTTGCGGGTGTCGCACGACTGACGGCCCAGAATGAGCGTGATGCCTTCGGCATCGGTCGAGCACGCAAACGAAACGGCGTAATCCTCATCGCCCTCGCGCATGGAGATGGTCGGCATAACCAGTACATAGTGGCTGTTTAAGTAACCGGTCTGGTGGGCCTTGGCGCCGGTGACGTAAATACCGTCCGCCGTGCGTTCCACCACGTGCAGGTAGAGGTCCGGGTCGACCTGCTTGGATGGGGACAGGCCACGGTCGCCCTTGACGTCGGTCATCGCGCCGTCCACGCCCCAGTCGTTTTCCTGTACCTCGGTCCAGAACTTCACGAAATTCTCGTGGTAGTGGGTGCCGCAGGCTTCGTCGGTTTCATAGGTCGTGGAAAAGACCGCGTTGGCGGCGTCCAGACCGACGCAGCGCTGGAAGCAAGCCGCTGTCTTTTGCCCGAGCAGACGCTGCATCTTGACCTTTTTGATCAGGTCGTCGGTCGATTGGTGCAGGTGGGTGAAGCGGTTGATCTTCTTGCCGGTCAGGCTGCTCGTTGCCGTCATGAGGTCCTCATACTTCGGGTCCTCGGCCAGTTCATAGGTCGCGGCAAACGAGTTGAGCGACGGCCGGACGATCGGATCGTCCACGACATTTTCCACCTTTTCCCCAAACCGGTACAGATTCAGATGCAGCTTGCGCAGGCTGTCGATGTACTGCTGTTTGGTCATCATGTTGATTTCCTACCCCTTTCTTTACTTCATTTTCACCAGGACTTTGAAGTAATCGCCCGGTGTCTGTACAAACTGGAAGGCGTCCTCTACCTGGTCGAACGGATACACCTTGCTGACCAGGGTGCGGAACTCGTCATTAAGCGCCCCGCTCTTAAGCAGTTCAACGGCGCCGATGAAGTTATACTGCGCGTGGATGCGTACGCCCTGCATGCGCAGTTCCTTGGCAAACATGGCCGACAAATCGACCGGATACGGTTCCTTGGTCATGCCGATCACCATGACCATACCGCCGATGGTGGTATATTGTACGGCTGCAGCAATGCCCGGACGGCTGCCCGATACTTCAAAGGAAACGTCAAAGCCCTTTCCTTCGGTCAGTTCCTGCATACGTGCATCGAAGTCAGGTGCGGTCGGGTTGACCGTTTCAAAGCCGTGCTTCTGGGCAAACTGGCAGCGGAATTCATTGATTTCCGAAATAACTACCTTGCGGGCTCCTGCGTGGCGGGCGACCATGGCGATCAGCATGCCGATCGGGCCGCCGCCGATGATCAGGGCGGTTTCTCCGGCCTGCAGGCCGCTGCGGCGCACATCGTGGACCGCGACAGCGACCGGCTCGGTCAGGGCTGCGAGTTCCTGGTCCATATCCTTCGGAATCTTATACATTTTGCGGGTGGCGACTTTCACATATTCGGCAAATGCACCGTCGCAGTGCGCGCCCATGAAGTGCAGGTCCCGGCAGACGTTGTCATGACCCTTGGCACAGGGTTCACAGTTGCCGCACGAGAAGAACGGCTGCGCGACGACCAGGTCGCCCTTTTGGAAGGCGCCTGCGCCGCGGCCCCTGGCCTCGACCAGTTCGCCGACGAACTCATGGCCGGGCACGACCGGAAATTCCGCGGTCGGATGTTCTCCGTGCAGCACATGCAGGTCGCTGCCGCAAATGCCGCAGTAATGCACGCGGATGAGTGCTTCCCCGTCGTTCAGGACGGGCATGGGCACTTCCTTTACATGAATGCTGTTTTTTTGATCGATCACAGCTGCTTTCAAAGCTTATTTCCCCTTTCTGGCGATCGCCCGCTTGGCTGCCAGGACAATATCCTCAGCGGTCAGGTGGAGCGTCTTTTTGAGATATTCCACATCGCCCACTTCGCCGAAGCGATCGTGTACGCCGACGCGTTCCAGGGCGCAAGGCGTGGTTTCGGCCAGCACTTCGGCCACAGCCGAACCCAGACCGCCGATGACGTTGTGGTTCTCCGCGGTGACGATCGCACCGGTCGACTGCGCCGCTTCGGCGATCGCCTCCCGGTCAATGGGTTTGATGGTAAACAGGTTGGTTACGCCGGCGCTGATGTGCTCGGCGGCCAGCATATCGCTGGCGCGCAGCGCATCGGCAACCGAAATGCCGGTGGCAAAAATGGTGACATCGTTGCCGTCACGCAGCTTGGCGGCCTTCCCGATGGTGAAGGTCGAGCCGTCGGCGAAGATCTTCTGTACCTTCTTGCGCGACAGGCGGATATAGAACACACCGTGCAGGTCCTTGGTCTGGCGCAGCAGGTCGGCCAGCATGACCGAATCGGTCGGCTCCAAAATGGTGACTTCCGGGATGCAGCGCATCAGGCCCATATCTTCAAACGGCATGTGGGTGCCGCCGTTAAGGGCAGCGGTCACGCCCGGGTCGGAACCGATGATGCGAACATTGAGTTTGGCATATGCCGCGGACAGGAAGACCTGGTCCATGACCCGGCGGGTGGCAAAGCAGCCAAATGTATGGGTAAACGGAATCAGCCCGGTGGCCGACATGCCGGCTGCCATGCCGATCATGTTCGCTTCCTGGATGCCGCAGTTCACTGTGCGCTCCGGGTGGGCCTTCCAATATTTCGTCATTCCGATGCTGTTGATGATATCGGCGTCCAGGTAGACCACGCGGTCATCCTGCTGGGAGAGTTCTTCCATGACCTCGGCAAATACGGCGCGCATCTCCTGCGCTTCCTCGTGCCGTTCCTTTTCCAACATGACCATGGTTTACGCCTCCCCTCCGGCCATCGCATCGATCTGCTGCTGGAGGGCGTCGACGGCCTGCTGATATTGTTCTTCGGTGAATTTAATGTAGTGGTTGTACAGAACCCCTTCGGCAAAGGTGCAGCCCTTGCCCTTTTCGGTCTGCAAGACGATCATATGCGGCTTGCCCGGTGTGGCCTTGGCCTGTTCGATGGCGGCCCGGATGGCAGCCGGGTCATGACCGTTCACCTGCTGCGCGTCCCAGCCGAACATCTCAAACTTGCCGCGCAGGTCGCCCAGATCGCAAACATCTTCGGTATAGCCATCCAGCTGCTTGCGGTTAAAATCGACAAAAGCGATCAGATGGTCGAGCTTTTGCTGGTGGGCACACAGGGCGCCTTCCCAAACCTGGCCTTCGTCGCATTCGCCGTCGCCGAGGATTAAATAGGTATAGTTGCTCTTACCGCGGTAGCGGTTGCCCCAGGCAACACCCAGCGCGGTGGACATGCCCTGGCCGAGCGAGCCGGTGCTCATATCGATGCCGGGCGTCTTATTGCGGTCGCAGTGGCTCGGCAGGCGGGTACCCGGCTGGTTGATGGTTTCGATTTCCTCCATCGGGAAGAAACCACGCAGCGCCAGGGTGGCATAGACGGCCGGGCCGCAATGGCCTTTGGAAACGACCAGCCAGTCGCGGTCTTCCCAACCCGGGTTGTGCGGGTCGACCTGCATCACGCCGCTGTACAGAACCGCCATCAGGTCGGCCATGGACATCGAGCCGCCGATGTGGCCGGCACCCAATTTATGGAGTCCGCGCAGGGTGGTCATCCGAATCTGCGCGGCAAAGGTTCGGATCTGGTTGTCTTGGTTCATGCTGTTGGTTCTCCTTTAATAGCACGCATTGTAAATATCGATCATATCCTCGCGGGTCAGCGGGGTGTAATTGTTTTTCAGCAGTCGCTGCTGGCCTTCGATCACGCTGTCGGCAAACTGCGGGAATTCTTCGGGCTTCATACCGTATTCCTTGAGCGGCTTGCGCGGCAGGATGGTTTCCATCAGGCGGTACAGCGTATCGAGCGCTTGGGCGGGTTCGACGTCCAGCACCCGGCCGAACAGGGCTTCCAGATCGTTGAGCCGGCCGACCGGCTGCTTTTTACGGTAGGTCCGCAGCACTTCGGCAAACATCAGCTGGTTGGCTTCGCCGTGCGGGATGTGGTATGCGCCGCCAAGCGGATAGCTGAGCGCATGAACAGCTGCGCAGCCTGCGTAGCCAAACGCGATACCAGCAAAGTTGGAAGCGGTCAGGAAATCAGCTGCATGGTCCTTCCAGCTCTCAGCCCCGTTGGCTGCCACCGCCCGGTAGGCCGAAACGATCATTTCAATGGCCTTTTCCGAGTAGATCTTGCTATGCGCAACCGCCTTGGGTGACAGATACGATTCCACGGCGTGGATGAGCGCATCGATCGAACTCGTTGCAAAGAATTTATAGGGCAGCGTGCGTACCATCTCGGGGATGAGCACCGCTTCGTCGGCGTACATGGTGTCGAGCGCCAGACCCTTTTTGGTGCGCAGGTTCTTCAGCTCACAGATGGTGACATTGGTCACTTCCGAACCAGTGCCGCAGGTGGTCGGGATGACGGTCAACCGCCGTGCCTTTTCGGGTACCACCCGGCCGGTGAAGATGTCCTCAGCCGACCAGTCGCCCACAAAGGTGAGCACCTTGGCGATGTCGATGACCGTGCCGCCGCCGACGGCGATGATGCGGCCGGTGTCTGCCGGGATCTTAGCCCGGATGGCATCGATCATCTGGTCGTTCGGCTCTCCGGCGCCGTATTCTTCCTGGAACAGCACCGGGCAGGGCAGGCCGCATGCCTGCATGAACGGCTCATAAATGAAGCGGTTGGTGATCAGCAGGTCGGTGGACTGTATTTGTTCGGCCTGTGCGAACTCGGCGAAAGTATCATAGCCTTTGATCGAGGCTGGCAAAGAAAACTGGAACATATTTCTAACCCCTTTCGGTCCATTCCTTTGTGTGCTTTTAGGATAGCACCAAGCAGTCGACTTGTCAACAAAATTGTATACAATTATTTTTTATAAATTATAAGTAAATAAATTGTTGACAATATACAAAGCCTATGCTACTATATGCTCAAGATGTATTCGATTCCAATGCATCGTCCAATAAAATGGCCCCGCCTCGGCTGGGCTCCCGATTTCCTTCTTTCGCTTCTTTCCCTAAAAAAAGCAGCCTGTACCGTTTATGCAGGCCGCTTTTTTGCTATTTTTCGATATGAGAGGTGATTTTCATGTACAAATCGCGCGGCTCCCTCATCCAATCCATCTATGAGGATATTCTGGGCCGCGTCCTCAGCGGCCAACTGGCCGCCGGAGAGCGCATCTCCGAAAGCCGGCTGGCCGCCGAGCTTTCGGTCAGCCGTACCCCGGTCCACACGGCCCTCCAGCAGCTGGCCAAAGATGGCCTGATCAATCTATCCCCCAACAGCAGCGCCCATGTGGCCAGCTATTCCCGGCAGGACATTCACGACATCGGCACCCTGCGTCTATCGCTGGACGACATGGCGGTACGGCTGGCCATGCTGTATGGCAGTCAGTCGGATTTTCTGGCGCTGAAAAAGCTGGCGACCGATTGTGAACGCGGTATGCTGACCGGCGACGATCATTTGCGCCGCACTGCCGACTGCGATTTTCACTTGCTGCTGGCCAAAATCAGCCGCAACGCCTTACTGCTGCAATTCCAGACCGAAATGTACAAGCGTGTCAATTTTATCCTGCTGACCCAGCGCGATGTGGTCGTCAACCGCTCCATCCATGTACGGGAGCATTTTGACCTCATCGACGCTATCGCCCAGCATGATGCCAAACGCGCCCATGCCATTATCACCCATCATCTGGTCTCTTTTTACGATTTGGAGGACCAATATCCACCCAACTTCTTTTTGTCTGGCCGGATTTGACACATTCCACCAATTTTCGAACCTGCATTCGTTTTGTCATATTGCAGACTCTTTTTTGCAATTGTATACTTTTATTTCAAATCGTTTTATGATATAATCTTTGTATTCCAAACGTTTTGAAATATATCCAAGAGGAGGGTATTTATGTCCAAACGCAATGTTGGTTTGAGTGAACCAGCCTATAAACACATATTGGAACTCATCATGACCAAGCGACTGATGCCCGGCGACCGTATCCCCGAAACCCGTATCGCAGAAGAATTCAACATCAGCCGCACCCCAGTCCGCGACGCCATGCGCCAACTCAGCAATGAAGGGTTGATCGAGATCTTCCCCAACCGCTTTGCCCAGGTGAAAGTGTACGGGGACGATGCCATTCAGGAGATCGGCACCGTGCGTGTGGCTCTGGATACCATGTCGGTCAAGCTAGCTGGCCTGTATGGCAGCCGCGCGGATTTTTTACATCTGCTGGAGCTGGCCGAACAATGCAGCGAGGCTTCCGCCCAGGGCGATGGCGAAAAACGCCGGGTCTATGACAGCAACTACCATCTAGAGCTGGCGCGTATTGCAGGCAATTCCCTGCTCTACAAGTTCCAGAAGGAATTGCAGCTTCGGGTGCAGTTTATTCAGCTGCATCACCCCAACCCGGTTGAAAATGAAACCCTGCACCTGCGGCAGCACAAAGAGATTGCCGAAGCGCTGATGGAGCACGATGAAAAACGTGCATTGTCCCTCATTTGCAGCCATCTGACGTCGTTCTACAATCTCAAGCAGACGTATCCGGAAAATTTCTTTCAAATGATGCTCTAAGCAAACAAGGGCGGCAGCTCGGAATCCTCCGGCTGCCGCCCTTGCTATGACCGTTCCTTGTGATACTGCCCAAATTTATAATTCTTCTATCATTTATTGTATACAATTATATTTTATTGAGTTTAATTTTGATTGACAGAATTATATCATTCCCTTATAATAAAGCCAGCACAGCAAACGATTGAGGAGGCTTTGTCATGGATCTCAAACTAAACGGAAAACTCGCCTTGGTCACCGGCTCTTCGGCCGGCATCGGTAAGGGCATTGCCAAATGTCTGCTCCAGGAAGGCGCTACCGTATTTATCAATGGCCGCAACGCCGACGCGCTGGCCAAAACCGCCGAAGAATTGTCCGCTTTTGGCCCCTGCCACATGGCAGTTGGCGACCTGGGCACCGCAGAAGGCGCACAGGCAGTCATCGACGCGGTGGACCAGTTCGGCGAGCTGGATATTTTAGTCGGCAATATGGGCACCTATAAAGGCACTCCCTTTGCCGAGATTTCGGACGAAGAATGGGAATGGATGATGAACATCAATCTGCTTTCGCAGGTGCGCATGTGCCGCCATTTTCTGCCGAAAATGTTGGAACGCAATCGCGGCCGCATTGTGCTGATCGCCAGCGAATGCGGTATCAAGCCCTTGACCGATATGGTGCATTACAGCGTTTCCAAAACCGCTGTCATCGGTCTGGCCCGTGCACTGGCTGAAACCACGAAGGGTACCAAAGTGGCGGTCAATTCGCTGCTGCCCGGCCTGACCTGGACCGAAAACACGGCCGCTTATCAGACCGACCGCGCCCGGCGCGAAGGCAAAGATTTGGATCAGGCGATTAAGGAATACTTTGTCACCTACGAACCCACCCAGCTTCTCCAGCGCATCACCACAGTGGAAGAAATTGCATCCACGGTTGTCTACTACTGTTCGGAAGTGTCTGCGGCGACCAACGGCGCGACCATCCGCGCAGAAGGCGGACTCATTCGTAGCATTTAACGCAAAACAGGAGCCAATCTTATCGATTGGCTCCTGTTTTTGGATTTTGTTGAACAAAAGAAGGTTTCCAGCAGTGTTTCACTGCACAGCAGGTTCATTTAGTTTTTCTTGTAGCCGCACTTCGGGCATACGCCGTTTTCGTTCAGCGCAATGCCGCACAGCGGGCAACGCTCGACCTGAAGCTGGGGTTTGTACTCTTCCGAAGCTGCATTGACGCCACTGGTAAAGGTCAGCTTGACGATATTGAGCTTATCCTTGAGCAGGTCGTATACGATTTTGATCATGCCCTCGACGGTCATGGTTTCCTTGGTGACAACCAGACGGCACTCCGGATAAGCGGTTGCCAAGTCGGTCTGGAAAGCCGGACCCTTCATCACGTTATTGGGGGCGCCATTGCGGATGCCCTGCTGCTCATAAACGCCCAGAATGGCCGGCAGCAGCGGATCGTCTTCCCGCAGGATGAGCGCATGGTCAAAATTCTTCAGAACTTCCCATGCGGTTTTCTGAATTTCATTACACGGGAAAACCATATTGACGCCAGCGTTGACCGAGTCCTCTACTTCAATCGTCAAAACGCCGGTATGTCCATGCAGGTACTGGGCTTCGCCCTTAAAACCATAAAAACGGTGTGCATATTGCAGGTCTAATGTCGTGATACTCCTCATTGTCTTGTCTCCTTTTCTGTATTTACGGATCATCTCGCGTCCGCATACGCGCCATCGGTATCGCTGCGGTGTCTGAGCACCGTCAGGAACCTTTCCACTGTTTCTTTCTGGCTCTATTATAAATGATAATAATTCCTATTGTCAAGTATAATCTGAAAATTTTTTCAGATTTTTTTAAGTGTCTTTCTCCCCGCCCAGACAAAAAGCCATGCCCCGGTTTGATCCGGGGCATGGCTTTTGCTCTTATTTTGCGGTTCTTACTTCCACAGGTCATCGCCCAAGTGGACCTTCACTTCAGATACCGAGCCGGTAAACTCGAAATCATCGGTGTAGTCATTGCTTACCTTCGAACCTACATCAGCGCCGATGCTGGTATAGTCGTAGGATACAAAAATCGAAAGGTGCTTGATGTCCTGACGGGCGACTTCTTCGCCATTCATTTTCAGGATGGCTGTGCCCGAGTAATAATTCTTTTTCTGATATTCTACTTCCACATCTACCGTGCCGCTCGGAACCGGCTTGCTCGAAACCAGCTTCTGGCGGTTGCCGACATAGTTATTTTCATAGACCAGCTTGCCGTCCTTCATATAGATGACATAGCCGCCGTCTACGCCGCCGTTGGCGTAAATAACACCTTCATCCTTGCCGTCGGTTTCGATTTGGGTCGAAATGGTATAGGAAACGTTGACCGTCGGTGCGCCCGCGAGCGAATAGAACGGGCCATCTTCGATCTTATATACATAGTCCTTGGCGCTCTGCGGATTGTCCGGCGAACGATACCACGAGGTGCCGACACCGGCATATCCGCCGCCGCCCTCCGGTACAAAGGTCGCAGCCTGGATGATCTGCAAGCATTGCAGCGCTTCCGCCGAAGTGGGCATGGTGCCGTTCTGCATGTATGCCAGCAGTTCCTGTGCCGGTGTGCCGTACAGTTCTACGAGCTTTTCCGGTTCAACGCCCTGCACGATATCGATCAGCAGGTTACGGGCATTCATATCCTCTGCCTGGACGGTTTCAAACTCCTTGGCCAGCTTTTCGACGATCTCCGGCTTTTCAGCCGCCAGATTGTGCATCTGCGTCGGATCGTTTACGGCACCATACAGTTCCCACTCGCTGGTCTTGGGGTTGGTGACAATCGTATAGCCATCGTTGGTATAGCAACGGTCCTTAAACATCATCAGCGAATACGAAGTGCGCGGATTTTCCCGCGGTCCGCTCGACGCAAAGGTATCGGCAAAGCTGATGCCCTGCATTTCCAGCTGATCGACGCCATTGACCTGGGTCAGCCGCTCGGTTCCGGTCACTTCAAGCACGGTCGGTGCAATGTCGGAAACCGTAATCAAATCGCTGCACAACCGGCCCGGCTCCTGAATGCCATTGGCCCAGCTGACGATGCACGTAGTGCGGATGCCGCCATAATGCGCATTGGTCTTAAAGTGCTGGAACGGTGTATTGGAAGCCATTGCCCAGCCGCTGTTGTACTGGGTGCCGTACTGTTCAGAGCCAAACTGATCAAGCAGAGCATACTGCTCTTCGATCGTACGCTGATAAATGTTTTCTGCATCGTGTGCAAAGCTGCCCTGCGCACCGCCGTTGGAATTGGCGCCGTTATCGGATACGAGAACGAACATGGTGTTATCATACTCGCCGCGTTCCTTCAGTTCGTCCAGGAACTTGCCCAACTGTGCATCCGTATGTTCCAGGAAGCCCGCATATACTTCCATATGCTTGCGTGCAACTTCCTTTTCCATATCGGTCAGCGAATCCCAAGCCGGGACCTTATCGCTGCCCTTAGGCATCTCAGCATCTTCCGGGAAGATGCCCAGTTCCTTCTGCCGGGCGAAAATCTTTTCGCGTTCTACATCCCAGCCTTCATCAAATACACCGTCATACTTGTCGATATATTCTTGCGTGACATTGAACGGGCCGTGCATTGCGCCCAGCGCTACATAGGCGAAGAACGGTTCGTCGTCCGGTGTTTCATCGATGTATTCCAGCGTTTTATTGAACAGATCGCTCGTCAGGTGATAATCGGGGTCGGATGTATCCGGCACCACATATTCATCGCCTTCGATCATGCCGCCGGGGCTGAACTGGTTGGTCTGGCTGCCGACATAGTTGTAGTTCTTATCAAAGCCATGCTGCTGCGGCCATTCGCTGTGATCGCCTTCGGGCATAAAATTATCATAGGATGCCAGATGCCATTTGCCCAGCGCCATGGTTTCATAGCCATTTTCCTGCAAGCTATGGGTAATAAAGCCGCATTCCGGACGCACCGAGCCGCTCATATTCGGGACAACATCGCCCAGCGAGATATCCGCAACGGTACCCATTCCCACGAAGTTGGACTCAAAACCTGTCAGCATGGACGCACGGCTGGGCGAACTCATGGGGCTGGTCATATAATTGGTATACTGAATGCCGTTCTGCGCCAGCATGTCCATATTGGGCGTATTGATGGACGAACCATAGCAGCCCAAATCACCGAACCCGACGTCATCGAGCACAATATAGACCACATTGGGCTTTTCCGCCGTGCTGCTCAGGCCGGCGCCATCTGCGGCCGAATTCTTTGGATTGTTGTCCCCGCAGGCCGCCAAACCTGCCACCATCGTTGCCGCTGTGCCCAGCGCAACGCCTCTTTGCCAAAATCTTTTGTTCACGTAAAAATCACACCTTTCTCAAATCACTCGCTCACCTTTTCCAGCGGAGGAATGTCCCAATTCCCTTCCAGGGCTTCGTCGGTCGGCCAGTAAACACGCATGTGCAGTGTGAAAGTGGCCGGATTTACAGGCAACCAGTTCTTTCCTTGTTCCCCCTCTGGTTTTTCCGTTTGAATGTAAATGTCCAGCGAGCCATCTGGATTATAATACAGGTCATCCGTACTCTTGACCGCATATTTCTGGTCGGCATTGTCTGCCAGGAAGCCATCGGTGTCATAGGCTGTCAAACTCCAAAATGCCTTGGCTGGCGGCAGCTGGTCCTTTTCAAAATGAATCCGGTACTGATTTTCTCCGGTCAGCGTATCGCCGTCCGCATCGACGTAGCTGTTCGGATAAATCGCATCTTCCGGTACATTGGTGCCAAAAGCGGCCAGCGCAATGTACGCACGGTACAGATAATTGTTGTCAAAGTTGCCGCGCAGCAGAGAATAGGTCCAGTTGTCGTCCACCCGCTCGTACTCCGAATAATCCAGTTCCATCCATTCCTTGGTCAGTTCCGCTCCCATTTGACCAAGCGCCTCTTGCACACTTTCGGAATACTGTGTAGACGAGAATTGCAGTCCAGGGCCGACGCCGATCTTTTCCAGCCGCGCGATGAGCTCTCCATCCGAATCGTGCGGCGGATTATCGACCATCAGTTCATTGGCCAGATTGAAAAAGTCGTCGATCGACATATCCAGAACCAGATTTTTCGGGGCGCCTGCCTTCCGGCTGGTATCCACGGTATTTTTCTCCGGCACATATTCGCTGCCCCATTGGCTCAGCGGAACCAGCTGATATTGCTGCTGCGCTTCGTTTGCGGCAGCCAGGTCATCGTTCCCGTTGACCATGGTGCGTCCAATGATCCAAACCATGTCGGTCGGTGCTTCCAGCTTGGTCATGCCTTCTGGAACTTCACCCTCCCAGTCCTGGCTGGCGATCAAATAGGTTTCCGCTTTTCCGCCGTTCGTGCGGGTGCCGGGCGATGCAAACACTTCCGACCAGGCATCCAGCATAGGCATTAAATAGTAACGATCCCCCATTTCCGGCAGGGAAAGGACGATTGGCTCCTCCCCGACATCCAGAAATGCCGAAGAATAGAGCGTATCCAGATTGGGGCGCACGACTTCTTTAAAGGTAGGATCGGGAAAAGAAGTTTTGTGCCCAAACTGATTGACCGGCGCATAGGCCGTATCCATCGGTTCTGCCACGTTGGTCACCTGCTGTTTTGTCATCTCGGTCAGGACCAACGGGAAGCAATAGGTATATGCCTCCTCTGCCAAAGCCACAATCTCTTCATCGGTCAAAGCATCCGTCTTGGTGGCACCGCTGCTCGCAGGATCGCTTTGGCTGCATGCTGTTAAGGAATAGGTCAGCATGAGAA
Source organism: Intestinibacillus sp. Marseille-P6563 (assembly GCF_900604335.1). Taxonomy (NCBI): domain Bacteria; kingdom Bacillati; phylum Bacillota; class Clostridia; order Eubacteriales; family Butyricicoccaceae; genus Intestinibacillus; species Intestinibacillus sp. Marseille-P6563. The sequence continues at coordinate 970,687 of NZ_UWOD01000001.1, forward strand.
TCGACAGCAAAAGGGAAATCGTTTTTTTCATTCGTAACCTCCTGAACCCCATCTCTGTTTCTCTTGTGAATTTTGATAAGGGGCCTATCTTTCGTCATAGCTGGTCACTCCTCGCCCCGCAGACATAAACAAGAGCAGCCGTTTTCAGATTGAAAATCGCTGCTCTTGGTGGATGGATTCAGTTATGTAAGATGATATTGCAGACTATGCCCGCAAATCCACGGTTCCGGCGGTGGGCTGGACCGGGGTCTGCGCTGCGGCCTTGATTTCCGCCCGTGCAGCGCGGTATGCGTCCAGATACACCATCGTACACTCATCTAAGAATTTTGATTCCGCTTCCGTTTGAATGTCAATCCATTGTCCAGTACAGGTCTGTGCAGCTATCATTTCTCCATTCGGGGCATATACCTCTGCGGTGTTATACCTTGAATTAACACCCAGATACGCCTTCATCGAGTAACCACCCAGTAAGTTCATCAAATATGTCCCATATTGGTTTACTGCTCGCCGCATGATTGACATCGCTTGAGCGATTGGCCTGGAGCGATCAGGAGAAACTGTGCGCTTCATGTAGGATAACTGGTATTGTATGAAATCATCGGACATATAGATGCCCTTTTGCGCGTCCTTCTTGGCCATTTCCTGAATTTGTGAAACAAATCCGTCTGTCATGGCCTTTTCCGCAGTCTTTTGGGCTGACCGCTGAATCTCCGGTGTCTCGCCCCACTTGGCCGCCTCGCTGAACCCTAATCCAGCAATCTGCATGTCTATCCCTCCTTACTTCAAAAAACTTACACGAACATCAAAAATTTATCCTCTTGTACTTTATATCGGCAAGTTTTCTAAAAAATAAAGAGACATCTCTTCTCTGTTCAACGAAATAGTTGTTGCTGCCTTTGTTTGATTGGCTGGAACAGCAGGGCATAATCACTCTCTGGTAGGCTATGCCCTGCTGGTATATCTGCCTCCTTCTCTCTGCTGGTTGTCACTTTGCCACAAATGAACCGTCAGCCGATGTAATGTAGTAGGTAGCGTAAACCACCCTTTATACAGTAACTCCCAAAAGAAAATGCTGGAGGACTTTGCAAAAGCCAACGGTTTTACGAATTGCGTCCACTTCACAGATGATGGTTGGTCTGGTGGAAGTTTTGATCGCCCAAGTTGGAAACGCATGATTGAGGGCATTGAAAAAGGTGAAATTGCTGCTGTCCTTGTCAAAGATTTAAGCCGCGTCGGTAGAGATTATTTACAGGTGGGCTTTTACACCGAAGTAATGTTCAGAGAGAAAGGTGTGCGGTTTGCTGCCATTACCAACGGAGTAGATAGCGACAAACGGGAAAGCAGCGAGTTTGCACCCTTTTTGAACATTATGAACGAATGGTATATTCGTGATTGCAGCCGTAAGATAACCACTGTTTTACGGGCAAGAGGTATGTCCGGCAAGCACACAAGCAACCATTGTATCTACGGTTACAAGAAAGACCCCAACGACAAAGACCATTGGATTATCGACGAGGAAGCTGCCGAAGTAGTACGCCGGATTTATCGCATGGCCATTGAGGGAAAAGGCCCGTATGAAATTGCCCGCATATTGGCAACGGAAAAGGTTGAGCGCCCCTCTTACTATCTTGCACAACGCGGCATGGGAAACCATCAATCAAACTACAATGCCGCAGACCCCTACACATGGCGCGGCGGTACAGTTGCCGACATACTCTCCAAGCGGGAATATATGGGGCATACGGTAAACTTTAGGACTTACAAGGAGAGCTATAAAGATAAGCGCGTCAAAATGACCCCCAAAGAGGATTTAGTCATTTTTGAGAACACACAGGAAGCTATCATCGACAAGGAAACATGGGAACGCGTACAAACTCTACGGAAAACCATTCGCCGGACAGACAGCATAGGAAAGGCCAATCCACTAACTGGCTTGATGTTTTGCGCGGATTGCGGTGCAAAGATGTATAACCACAGGGGCAAGGCCGGAAACGCGCGTGACTGGGCGGGCAGACCCAACGGGAAAAAGCGTCCGGATCGTGACGAGTACAACTGTTCCCGTTATGATTTGGGCAACCAGCATTATGATATGAGGAGTGGTTCATTACCGACTATGACTGCTATGTGGACGGCCTCTATGACAAGCTGGGCGAGTATGAGAGCCTGGACGAGCTCAACTACCTGGCCTCCAAGCTGGACGAGATGAGCCAGGGCGAGTATGAACAGTTCCAGGCGGCGATGGAGATCGGCGACCATTCGGGCAGCTTGCAGGAGATCATCAACCTGACCGAGAACCTGGACTGCTACGACATTTACCCCGACATCCACGACCACGACGACCTGGGCCGTTACTACATCGAGGAACTGGATGCCATGCAGGTGCCGGAGCATCTGCGGAACTACATCGACTATGAGGCCTACGGCCGGGACATCGCCCTGGAGGAGGGCGGCGAGTTCACTGACCTGGGGTATGTGCGGGATACCGGGAGCCACTTTGACGAGGTGTACGATGGGGACCGGGACAGTATCCCGGAAGAATACCGGGTGATGACTTTCCAGGATGCGGAGGAGCTGACCGAGGAAGAAAAATCCGAGTGGGCGATGGACATTGCCTACGATATGGACGAGTTCTTCCGCCAGCACGACCCGCAGTACGCCGCCGAGCACCCGGAGGAGCACGCAGCAAAAGAAGAAATCTATGAAAACCTGATGGCCGGGCACATTTCCGCCCTGGATGAGAAGCTGGCCGCCCTGAGGCAGACCCAGGAGGACTATCTGCCTTCCGAGATCGAGAAGTTCAAAGACGCCACCGGCTATGAGGAATTTCTCGATGTAGACCCTGCGGTGATCCGGGAGGCTATCCAGAACCCGGACAAGTCCCATGTGGACGAGATGCTGGCCTTTGCGGAGCAGGCGGGCCGGGAGTATGAGGCGGAGCTGTCCGGGCAGGCCCCGGCGCCCTCCCCGGATGACCTGGAGACCGGCGAAACGGTACGGACCCCCAGGGGTACCTTCTATGTGACGGATATGAGCCGGGAGCAGATGGAGGCGGCCGGGTACGGTCTGCATCATCAGTCTGACGATGGGAAGTATCTCATCATGGGCAACGGTTCCCGCGCCTTCGCCATCCGCAACGAGGAGGCCCAGGAGCACGCCGCCCCGGAGAAAATGACAGTTTTGGTGGTGGAGCCCATGAAGGAGCCCTATGTGAAGGAGATCGCCCCCGGTCTCCATTCGCTACAGGCAGAGGTGGGCGGCGATATTGCCGCCTCCTATCCCTTCTCCGACCCCGTGGGGCTGGTCTGCAACGATGAGGGCAAGCTGATCGGCCTGGAACTGAACCGGGGCCTTCGGGATGAGCATGGGGAGATTTACGACATCATGGCCGGCACCTTCCTGGTGGTAGGGCTGGGTGAGGAGTCCTTCACCTCCCTGACCCCGGAGCAGGTGCAGAAGTACACGGAACATTTCAAGCAGCCGGAGCAGTTCATCAGCCTGAACGGGCAGATCATCGCCCTGCCGGTGGATCCGGAGAACCCTCTCCGCACCGCCGAGATGACCCTGGAGGACGACTATGGGATGATCGACGGGGTGCTGAACAACGGCCGCAAGGGTGAGGAGCTGGAGAAGGCTCAGGGTGAGGCGCACAGGACCACGCCGGAGAAGAAGCCCTCCATCCGGGAGCGGCTGGCGGAGGCCAAACGGGAGTGCGGCCTCCGCCAGCCCCCGGACAAGGTTCAGCAGAAGAAGCCCCCGGAGCATGACCTATGAGCCGGAGCAAGAAGTGACGGCTGGAGTGGTCCTTCTTCCTGGGGGAGAACGGCCGCCGCAGGTACAATAAGATCTGCAAGGGCTGTATCCATCCCTGCAAGCAGAGTTTCCGGGCGGTTCTTATCGCCTGTCCCCATTACCAGTCCGCACGCTCGAAAAAGTGTGGGGATAGGGGTTGAAAATGGGCTGAAAAATCGCCTGTGGCGGCTTTTCCGGGAGCCGCCCTTATGATTTTCCCATGTGGGTCTGCCCCTTCAATTTAAAGGGTGCAGAGAGGCTGTTTTGAACACTTTTCCATAACAGAGCGGGAGCGCCGCCTTCGGTTTGGACCGAGGGTAACGCTCCCACTTCTTTTTTTGTTCTCTTTTTTCTCTTTCAATCAGGATCGGACAGGAAGGATGTTCGCAGCAGCAGGCGCTGTGGGAATGTGCGTAAACGGCCATGTCTGCGGAGCTGTGGGAAACGGTGTTTGCGGGCTGTGGGAAAGCCGGCGGCTTTTCCATCGGGCCGTGAATATCTGTTTTCCATCGGCGGAGCGGCCGTTTTCCACATTTCCCACAGCGGAAAATAGCATGATAGCATACTTGTATATTGCTTTTCTGCAAAAAAAGATTTATAATGCATTATGGTTAGTTTATGCTAACCTCAATTTCGAATCACGGAGGCGGTTATGGGAATATTAAAGGCTTTTTTCAACAATACCCGCAAGCCGAAAGGATTGCTGGGCAGGTGCATGGTGGGCAGCATGAATCATGCCCATGCTGCCCTCGCGAATTGGGGCCTTAGCCATTTGCCCGAAACAGGTCCCACCGAGATTGCGGAGTTGGGCTGCGGTGGTGGGCGGAATATCCGAGCCCTTTTACGAAAATATCCTGCTGCGACTGTCACCGCCTTAGACTATTCAGAAATATCTGTGGAAAAGGCCAAGAGTGTTAACCGCAAGGGGCTGCAAGCCAGCCGCTGCCGTATCATACAGGGAGATGTGTCTTGCCTTCCCTTCGAGGATGGTGCATTTGATTTGGTGACCGCATTTGAAACGGTATATTTCTGGCCTGGTCCTACGGAGAGCTTCCGGGAGGTGTACCGCACTCTGCGGCCGGGCGGCATCTTTCTGATCGTCAATGAGTCGGACGGAGAAGATCCCCACGCCAGCAAGTGGCTTTCTGTCATTGATGGGATGAGGATCTTCGATGGAGACCAACTTGCCCGTTTTCTCACCGAGGCAGGTTTTTCTGAGATCATCATAAATCGGAATGCAAAAAAGCATTGGCTCTGCGTTCTGGCGATGCGGGAAAACAGCAGCCTTTTGGAAAACGAAGAACCGAGTGGCATCTCATAAAAAGCGGCAAATGGTGCGGCTGAGCACAGCATTTGACTTACTATTCAACTATTGGGATGCTTCTGATGAAGTGTACCGTATATGCTGGAACCAGCGAAACGGACTTTAAGAAGAATGGAGGGACAGAAGATGTGGAAATACACAATCCAAGTAGACGGCATGATGTGCGGTATGTGCGAGAGCCATGTGAACGATGCGGTGCGGAAAGCATTTCCGGTGAAGAAGGTCACTTCATCTCGGAGTAAAAAAGAGACTGTGGTAATCACGGAAATGGAACTGGATCAAGAGACTTTACGGGCGGCTATTTCCGCCACTGGCTATGATGTGGGAGAGATTCGGAGGGAATCCTGGCACAAGAAAGGGCTGTTTGGCCGATAAGTATCTGAGACACAGATCAATGGAGAGGGGGCAAGCGGATGCTGGCAGAATTTTTGTCAAAACAGGGGGAATGGACACAAGTGATGCCTGGTGCGCGAACCTGCCTGTTCTCCCTGTGCGAGAGGTCATTCCCTCTGCCCCTCCGGTTGGAACCTCTGCACTTTGAGGTATTGTTCTGCCTGGCCGGGATGGTGACTCTGACCCGGCGGGATGGTTCGGCTCTGAGGTTAGGTACCCGGCAGGTGCTTCTCCTCACCGACATCTCTGATCTGACCGATACCAGAGTGGAGACCGGCTTAAAGGGTGTGCTGGTGGCGGTGGACGCTCGGGGTGCCCGGGCGAGTCTAAAAGCCATTTGTGACCTGCTGGGCGGTTTGACTTTGAACACGGATCAAGTACGGCGGTGGATGGTCAGCCGGGGCGGCTGCGCTGTGGAGGGGCCCTCTCGCTGGAGCCAGGCGGCCTTCGCTGACCTGGATCGTTTGCCCCAGAGCGAGCGGGCACGCTGGTGCGTGTGGAAGTCGGTGGAACTGTTGTATCTGCTATCTGCCCAGGGGGAACCAGCGGCGGAAATGGCCCCGGTGCTGGATCAGGAGATGATCCGGACCTTGGCAGAAACCCGCCGATATATGGAGGAGAATCTGGACGAACCCCTCTCCATATCAACTTTGAGCCGCCGTGCCTGCCTCTCTGCAACTACATTCAAGGAGGGGTTCCGTCGCCTGTACGGACTGCCGGTCCACACCTGGCTGCAGCAGCGGAGGATGGAGCGTGCGGCGGAGTTGCTGCGGGACTCCTCTCTTAGCGTGCTGGGGGTAGCCCAGTCAGTGGGATACAGCAGCGCCAGCCAGTTTTCCGCCGCCTTCCGGCGGCAGTATGGCATGTCGCCAACCATGTATCGAAAAATGTCTGAACCGGCATAACATCGTCTGATTCGGTGAGACACAGCATTGTTTATCCTTTATAATACTCAGATACATAAAAAAGCTTGTTTCCGGACAGGAGGAGATTTCAATGAAACAACATCGCTTCTGGGCCTGGGGCGCCGTGATTTGCATGGTCATGGTGATGATTACGGGCTACAAACACAAATAAAGCAGAAAGGAAAGATTTCCATGATGAAACACTATGTCAGACTGGCCTGCTTCGTGGGCGGCACTCTGTTCGGCTCCGTCGGCGTGAAGCTGCTCACCAGCAAAGACGCCAAGAAAGCTTATACTCACATTACCGCCGCCGGCCTGCGGATGAAGGATAGCGTGATGGAAACTGTGACCTGTGTGCAGGAGAACGCCGCCGACATCCTGGCCTCTGCAAAGGACATCAACGAGACCCGAGCCGCCAAGGAAGCTGAGACCCAGGTGGAGGATCAGGAAGCCTGAAAATTGCGGAAGGGAGCCGGAAAACGGCTCCCTTTTTTCCATGAGGAGAGATTTAGTATGCAAGCAACCATCGTACATGAGAGCCGGGGGCGGATGCGTCTGCGGCTCCGTCAAAAAAATATATCCATTCGCCAGGCGGATCTGCTGGAAACCTGGCTGAAGGGACAGCCCTGGACCCGGGAGGCCGTGGTCCATGAGCGCACCTGCTGCGTCATCGTAACCTATACGGGAGACCGGGAAGCCGTCCTCTCCGCCCTCGGTGCGTTCACTTGGGCCGGGGCGGAGTCATCCGTCACCCTGCCCGGCCACAGCACCCGGACTCTGAACCGAGAGTTCCAGGAGAAACTGGTGGGAAAGGTGGCGGTGAAAGCAGCCACTACCCTGTTTTTGCCCGCCCCGCTGCGGATCGCCCGGATTGTCTGGCACATGATCCCCTTTCTGCACAGAGGTCTGCGCTGCCTGGGACATCGTCAGATCAAGGTGGAGATGCTGGATGCGTTGTCCATCGGGATCTCCGTCTGCCGCAGGGACTTCGGTACTGCCGGCACTGTCATGTTTTTGTTGGAGATCGGTGAACTGCTGGAGGATTGGACTCGGAAGAAATCCGTAGCCGACCTGGCAGAGAGCCTGTCTCTCCATGTGGATCGGGTGTGGCTGAAAACCGAGGCTGGTGAAGTGCTCACCTCCATCGGCCAGATCAGACCCGGCGACTGGGTCGTGGTTCGAGCCGGAAGCGTCATCCCCCTGGACGGCGTGGTGGAGGAGGGGGAGATCACCGTCAACCAGGCGTCCCTCACCGGCGAGTCCGTCCCCGTGGCCAAGCGGCGCGGCGGCGCGGTGTACGCCGGCACCGTAGTGGAGGAGGGAGAGTGTGTCCTGGAGGTGAAGCAGGCCACCGGCCAGAGCCGCTATGACCAGATTGTGGAGATGATCCAGCGGTCTGAGCAGATGAAGTCTGCCGCCGAAGCCAAAGCGTCCAACTTGGCGGACAAACTGGTGCCCTATACCTTTGCCGGCAGCCTGGTGAGCCTTGCCCTCACCCGGAACGTGACCCGGGCCTTGTCGGTACTTATGGTGGACTTCTCCTGCGCCCTAAAGCTGGCCATGCCCCTGGCGGTGATCTCCGCCATGCGAGAAGCGGGACGGGAGCACATCACCGTCAAGGGCGGAAAATTTCTGGAGGCGGTGGCGAAAGCGGATACCATCGTCTTTGACAAGACCGGCACCCTCACCCACGCCTGCCCCCGGATGGCAAAGATTTTTACCTTCAACGGAAAGATAGAGAATGAAATGCTCCGTCTGGCCGCCTGTTTGGAGGAGCACTTCCCCCACTCCATGGCCAACGCCGTGGTAGAGGAGGCCAAACGCCGGGGGTTGAGCCACGAAGAACGCCATGCTAAGGTGGAGTACCTGGTTGCTCACGGCATTGCCAGCTCAGTGGACGAAGAGCAAGTGTGCATCGGCAGCGCCCACTTCATCTTCGAGGATGAGAAGTGCGTGATCCCAGAGGAGGAACGGGCCAAGTTCGACGCGCTGCCCCCGGAGTATTCCCAGCTCTATCTTGCCATCAACGGGGTGCTCTCCGCCGTGATCTGCATCTCCGATCCTCTGCGGGAGGAGGCACGGGAGGTGCTCTCCGCCCTGCGAGTCTTGGGTGTGCGGAATGCCATCATGCTCACCGGGGACAGCCCCCGCACCGCCGCTGCCATCGCGGAACAGCTCGGGGTAGATGCCTTTCGGGCCGGGGTGCTGCCAGCGGACAAGGCGGAGTATGTGGCCGCTTTGCGGAAGGAAGGGCATACTGTCCTTATGGTGGGAGACGGCATCAACGACTCTCCGGCCCTCTCCGAGGCGGATGCCGGCATCGCCATCAGCGACGGGGCGGCCATCGCCAGGGAGATCGCCGACATCACCATTGCCGCCGACAGCCTGTGGGAGCTGGTGCGCCTGCGGCAGCTGGCCATGGCCCTGATGCGCCGCATCCGGAATAACTACCGCTTTGTCATCGGGTTCAACGGGGCGCTCATCGGTCTTGGCGTGACGGGCATTCTGCCTCCAACCACCTCCGCCATGCTCCACAACCTGTCTACTCTTGGCGTAAGCCTCCACAGTATGACTGCCCTGCCCCAGAAAAAGCAAGATTAAGTTTCCTGACAGAGTCCGGCGCGTATGCGCCGGGCTTTTTTTCGTATTCCACTTGACAAACTGCCGCTTCCGTCGTATTATAACGGTGTTATATAACACTGTTATAAGGAGAGCGCCTATGGAAGAAAAGTCTAATGTCACGCTGAAAAAAATCCAAGAGGCAGCCATGGCCGAATTTCTGGACAAGGGCTTTCAAGGGGCTTCTCTGCGGCAGATCGTAAAGAACGCCGGGGTAACCACCGGGGCCTTCTACGGCTACTTCTCCAGCAAGGAGGCGCTCTTTGCCTCCATCGTGGAGCCGCACGCGGCCGCTTTGATGGGGCGGTTCATGGAGGCCCAGACTTCCTTTGCCGAACTGCCTGAGGAGCAGCAGCCAGATCACATGGGGGAGGAATCCAGCAACTGCGTCCACTGGATGGTGGACTACATCTGCCAGCACCGGGAGCCGGTGAAGCTGCTCCTCACCCGCGCAGAGGGTACCAGCTATGAGCACTTCGTCCACAGCATGGTGGAGGTGGAGGTAGAGTACACCCTCCAATACATGGAGGTGCTCCGCCGTCTGGGCCGGGACATTCCGGAACTGAGCCAGTCTCTGTGTCACATCATCGCCAGCGGGATGATGAGTGGCATTTTTGAGATCGTGATCCACGATATGCCCCGGGAGCAGGCGCTGCGGGACGTGGATCAACTCCGCGATTTCTATACCGCCGGATGGCTGAAATTGATGGGGGCTTAACCCCTATCTTTTTTGAATACAGGTTAGCTATGACTAACTATTTTAACAAGGAGGGATCACTTTGAAGCAAAAGAAACCAAGCAGCCTGACCCGCATCCTGGGCTATGCGGGCGGGCACAAGAATCTAACGATCCTGGGCTGTATCCTGTCCGCCCTGTCGGCGGTGCTGGGGCTGGCGCCGTATCTGTGTGTCTGGCTGGTGGCCAGAAGCGTGTTGTCCACTTGGCCCGGCCTGGACGGGGCCGGGAACCTGGGACTCTGGGGCTGGATGGCAGTGTGGACTGCCGTTGGCAGCATCCTGCTGTACTTTGCCGCCCTCATGTCCACCCATATCGCGGCCTTCCGCACCGCCCGGAACATCCGGCGCGCCGCCATGACCCATGTTCTGAAACTCCCCCTGGGCTTTTTTGCCGGGAACCAGTCGGGGCGGCTGCGCAAGCTCATTGACGACAACGCCGGGCTCACCGAGGACCTGCTTGCCCACAAGCTCCCTGACCTGGCCGCCACGGCAGTGACGCCTATCGCCGCCATCGTGGTACTGTTCCTCTTTGACTGGCGGATGGGTCTGCTGTGTCTGCTCACCATGGTGCTGGCGCTGCTCTCCATGTGCATGATGATGGGCGGCAAGAACGCCGGCTTTTTCCACCGCTATCAACAGGAGATCGAGCGCATGAGCGGCGAGGCGGTGGAGTATGTCCGGGGCATCCCGGTGGTGAAGATGTTCCAGCAGACGGTCTACTCCTTCAAGGCCTTCTATGCCGCCATCCAGGATTACAGCGACCTGGCCAGTCAGTACGCCATGAGCTGCCGGACGGGCCAGACCTGTTTCCTCACCTTCATCAACGGAGCCTTCGCCCTGCTGATCCCGGCGGCGCTGCTCATCGCCTCCGGCGGGGATGTGCGTACCGCGCTGGTGAACCTGATCTTCTACGCCCTGTTCGCCCCTGCCTGCGGTCAGATGATCAACCGCATCATGTATATGAGCGGGGCGGTAATGGAGGCCGACGAGGCCATCGGACGCCTGGACGAGATCCTGAGCCAGAAGCCCATGGAGGAATCGAAGGTACAAAAGAAGCCGGCTGGCGACGCCGTGGTCTTTGCACACGTGACCTTCACCTACCCCGGCGCCGACCGGCCCGCGCTGGAGGATGTGAGCTTTTCCGTCCAGCCCGGCCAAGTGGTGGCTTTGGTGGGTCCATCCGGCGGGGGAAAGACCACCGCCGCCAGCCTGATTCCCCGGTTCTGGGATGTGGACAGCGGCAGCGTCACCGTGGGCGGCGCGGACGTGCGGAAGCTGGACAGCGCTTCCCTCATGGGGCAGGTGGCCTTTGTGTTCCAGGATACCCGGCTGTTCAAGGAGAGCTTGCTGGAGAATATCCGGGCTGCCCGGCCGGATGCATCCCGGGAGGAGGTGCTTGCCGCCGCACATGCCGCCCAGTGCGATGACATCCTGGAAAAACTGCCCCAGGGGCTGGACACGGTGGTGGGCGCAAAGGGCGTCTATCTCTCCGGCGGGGAGCAGCAACGCATCGCCCTGGCCCGGGCCATTTTGAAGGACGCCCCCATCGTGGTACTGGACGAGGCCACCGCCTTTGCCGACCCGGAGAATGAGCATCAGATCCAAAAGGCCTTTGAGACGCTGACCCGGAATAAAACAGTGCTGATGATCGCCCACCGGCTGTCCACGGTGCAGAACGCGGACAACATCATCGTCCTCAGCGAGGGAAAGATTGCGGAGCAGGGCAATCACAGCGCCCTGCTGGAAAGAAACGGTGTCTACGCCGCCATGTGGGCGGACTATCAGCGTAGCGCAAAGTGGAAGGTTGGAAAGGAGGCAGCGGTATGATAAAGAAATTACAACATATCTTCGCCCTCAGCGAGAAGGGTGCCAGAGACCTGGTGAAGGCCGTGATTTGGTGCTTTGTGTGCAATCTGGCCCTCATGTTCCCCGTGGGGGCGGTACTGTTCACGGTTCAGCATCTTCTGGGTTGCCTGGAGGGCGGCGGCAGTCCCATGGACGGGTTCTGGATCTATGTGGGCTTTGCCCTGGTGGTGCTGATCCTGCTGTTCGTCCTCCACTGGTTTCAGTACGCCTCCCTCTACATCGCCACCTACCGGGAGAGCGCCAACCGCCGGGTGAGCCTGGCAGAGACGCTGCGGAGACTCCCCCTGTCCTTCTTCGGCAACCGGGATCTCAGCGACCTGACCTCCACCATGATTGCCGACTGCTCCAGCCTGGATCAAATGTTCTCCCACTATGTGCCCCAGCTGTTCGCCTCCGTCGGTTCCACACTGGTAATCGGGGTGTGCATGTTCGCCTGTGACTGGCGCATGGCCCTGGCTGTGCTGTGGGTGGTGCCCGTGGCGGTGGCGCTGACAGCGGGAAGTAAGAAGATCCAGGACGCCTTCGGAACGAAAAATATCCTGAACAAGCGGGCGGTGGCCGACTGCATTCAGGAGGGGCTGGAGACCATCCGGGACATCAAGGCCTGCCACCGGCAGGAGCGGTACCTTGACGGCCTGGAGGCAAAGCTGGCCGCCATGGAGGGCAGCTCCATCCGCTCCGAGCTGGCCACCGGCGTGTTCGTCTGCTCCGCCCAGGCCTTCCTGCGGCTGGGGCTTGCCACCACGGTGCTCACCAGCGGGGCGCTGCTGCTGGCCGGGGAGCTCCCCTTCCTCTATTTCCTGGGTTTCCTCTTTGCTGCCGCCCGGCTGTATGATCCCCTGGGGGTGGTGCTCCAGAATATCGCCGCTACCTTCAACACCAAGCTGCAGATTGAACGGATGCGCTCCATTCTGGAGCAGCCGGTTCAGACGGGAACGGAGGATTTCCGCCCCAACCGCTACGACATCACCTTTGACCATGTCTCCTTTGCCTACCGGGAGGGTGCAGGGGTGCTGGAGGATGTGAGCTTCACCGCCCGCCAGGGGGAAGTCACCGCCCTTATCGGACCCTCCGGCGGCGGGAAGTCTACCGCCTGCAAGCTGGCCGCCCGGTTTTGGGATGTCACCGGCGGGAAGGTGTCCCTGGGCGGGACGGACGTGTCCACGGTGGACCCGGAGGCCCTCCTGCGCTCCTACTCCATGGTGTTTCAGGACGTGGTGCTGTTTCGGGACACGGTGATGGAGAACATCCGTCTGGGCCGCCGGGGCGCCACCGATGAGGAGGTGCTGGAGGCCGCCAGGGCCGCCCAATGCGACGAATTTATCCGCAAACTGCCCCAGGGCTACCAGACGGTGATCGGGGAGAACGGTTCCACCCTCTCCGGCGGGGAGCGGCAGCGGATCTCCATCGCCCGGGCACTTCTAAAGGACGCGCCGGTGGTGTTGCTGGACGAGGCCACCGCCAGCCTGGACGTGGAGAACGAGAGTGCCGTCCAGGCCGCCCTCTCCCGCCTGCTCCGGGGCAAGACAGTGCTGGTCATCGCCCACCGGATGCGCACCGTGGCAGGGGCCGACCACATCGTGGTGCTGGAGGACGGCCATGTGGCCCAGCAGGGCACCCCGGCGGAGCTGATGGAGCAGGGCGGCCTCTACCGCCGTATGGTGGAGCTTCAAAACGAGAACGCCCAGTGGCGGCTGGGTTAATTCCGTCTATTCAAGTTCATTCGATCTTTCCTTCGGGAGTACAACATCCTCTGACCGTTCCAGTAAGATACGGACGTTTTGGTTAAGGGTGTCGTACTCCCGCTCCTCTCGCTGGGCTTTCTTATACTCCGATTGCAGAGCGGTTCTTCTGGCGGTGAGCTCGTCTATCTCGGCCCGGAGCCGCTTGGCGGCGGGCAGGGGTACGGCGTCCAGGCGTTTCAGCTCCCTTGCCGCCGCCTCGAACAGGATGATCTCGCCCTCATGCCCCCGGAGGAATTTCTCCTTGTCCCTGGACTGGCGGTATTCCTCATACAGGGGCCGGAGCTGGCGGTAGGTGGCGGCGTGCTTCATGGTGAGGGTCAGCCGCTCCATTTCCTTCTCCGTTGCCCGGAGGTCCGCCTTCACCCTGGCGGTGGCGGCCGCCGCCCCGTCGCACCGCTCGGACAGCTCCTCCAAACTTCCGATGCCATGTTCCGTCAGGAAGTTCAGCGTTTCCGCCGCTCGCTTCAAGTTCTCAATGTTCGCCCAATGCTTGTAGCCGGCGCTCTGCTGGGCTTTGATGTTGTTCTGGATGTCGATGAGCAGGCTGGGCTTCCCGGTGCGCTGCTTCGGTTGGCGGGAGGGGCTGGGCCTTCCGGCGATCCGAGCGGTCAGGGCCTCCTCAGCGTAGTCGGCGCCCAGGGTCTTCAGACGGGTGAACCGCTCCTGGCCCGGAGCCCTGGCGGAGATGTACTTGCCCCGTTTCAGCTCGTAACCTTCCCGCTGGAGGCGGCGGAGCAGGTCCTCCAGGTCGGTGCAGCCGGGCAGAAGCCGGTCGATGGCGGAGCGGAGCTTCGCCTTATAGCTGGTGCCGTTCTGTTCCGCCTGATGCTCAATATAGCTCTTGCCCTTGTCTTGGCCGGGGACAATGACGGACAGGCCATGCTCTTTACAGATACGGTCGCTGGTGCGGCGGATCTCGTGGTAACTCCGTTTGTTGGAATGGTAGTGCCGGTGATCCTGGAAACTGACCGCATTGAAAATCAGGTGATTATGGACGTGATCCCTGTCTATGTGGGTGGTGAGGACAAATTCATACTTGCCGCCCAGGACCTCCCGCGCCAGCTCCATGCCGATCCGGTGGGCCTCCTCCGGTGTGACCTCCCCAGGCTCAAACGCCTGGATGAGGTGGCGGCCCAGGTTCGTGCCCTTGTCGATAGCATGGCGGCGGGTCCATGCAAATTCAATGTCGGCGGTTTCCGCGGTGCAGCCGAAGGAGGACACCAGCAGCTTCCCATCCGTCTTGTCTGGATTGCAGATATAGTCGATGGCCGCTTTCAGCGTTGACTTAATAGGATGCGTCTTTGTAACTGCCATATCTGCTCCAATCTCTCCCGTATCTCCTCCATATCGGCCTGATAAGCGGGGCCGCCGGCGTTCACCCTCTTGGCAATCTGGTTGATGTTCCGGCCGATGGAGCCCAGGGTCTTGGTCATCTCCCTGATGTCGGTGGTGTCCACCTGGATGATATACCCGTCAATCGCCATCTTCCGCAGGTAGGCGCCATATCGCTTTGTGGGAAGCTGGCTCATCTTCTCGTCGATGAGCCGCTTTTCCTCCTCTGTCACCCAGAACTTCATCTGGATATTTCGTTTTCGATTTGCCATGCCATTTCGCCTCCGTTTCTTATAAGGGTCTGGGACTATCCCAGCAAGCAATTTTTGTGTTTAGGGGCAGGGGTCCCCCTAAACACAAAATCCGCCAGTGGGTACTCGCTGGCTGTGCTTGCTACCGTAACCCTACCCTCGTTTTCCCCCTCTACTAATACTACAATCCTTAACAAGCGAAATGGCTTAAGCAGAGTAAAATTAAACTGTAAATTTCATAAGAACAATAAAATTCACTCAAGCAAAACTCTGATAAAAAGAAATCGTCTGATTGGAACAAAAAAGGCTGATTGGAGTGGAAAAGACTTTTCAGGTCTGCTATGATGGTTACTGTAAGCGCCGAAGGGCGCTTTCAAAAAGCCTACAGGTTAGCACAACCTAACTAAAAGGAGGAATTTTCAATGTCTGAAGTGAGTACGGACAAAAAACTGAAAGGAAAAGACCTCATTAAGGTGCGCCGTACTCGTTCAGATACCGGGCAATCTGATTGAGGTTGCCGCCGATCCTGCCGTACTCGGTGGCCAGCTTCCCGACAGCGGAGAGCAGTTCATCATTGACCGCCGACACATGGATAACGGGGCGTATGGCGGTGCGCCGTATCGCCTGCCGGAGAAATTCGGACTGGCTGATACCATAGGGCGCAAGCCGCGCTGTGAAGTCGGCGTATTCATCTTCGGACAGCCGGGTTTTCACAACGCGACTGCGGTGGGGCGTGTTGTATTTCTTTCGCATGGTCGTGACCTCCTTTCTTGCCGCATGAGCGCGGCGGGGATAAGCGGCGCAAGCCGCAAAGCAGGGTTTGGGGAAGGCACTCCCCAACAAGTTTCCCGCGAGGGGCAAAACCGCAGAATTGCGGATTTTGGCACCGTGGTAGAAACTTGCTCTTTGCAGCTGCAAACTCCGGCGTGTACGGGGGCTTCTTCTTTTCCGCTTTCACCAAAGTTACTTTTGACACCGGGCTTTCTGCCCGTTCTACCACTAATAATCCGGGAAAATTTTTTCTGCCCGCTGTCCGGGAAAGATTTTTCCTTTCACTTCCCACAAAACTGGAAAGGGAAAAATGGACGTTGATTTTCAAAACTTTTCCTCTTTGTTCTCTAATACAGACGGGAAAGAAACATGCCAAAAATGGGCACAAAAAAGCAGCAAATCTTTTCAGGCTTACTGCTCGTTGTGTCGCTGCGGGGCGGCGGGCTATTTAATTTTCAAGGCGGGTATCAGTTCGATAAACTGGGATTTAATGATTTTTTGTTAGAAAATATTCCCAGTAATTTTTATTATATTCATAAATCGACCGTTATCTGTTTTTATCATAAGTCTATCTTCGACCGCATATGGGTTGTCACAAGATAACCAGTCATTCCATGCTCTGTCAAAACAACCCATCTCAGAAATTTTAAATTCTGTCAGATGTGTTTCAAACTTTGGTTTCCACCAGTCGATTGAGTGCCACATTTCCAGTGCGTCCGCTTCCCAAAGTGGCTTCATTTCTTCTGGGATATTACCATGAACTTCATATTTCATCCCTGGAAAGGCGATGGCAACGATAGCATCTTTTTTTAGAATCGGCTTGAGTACCTTTTCAAAGTAAGTATCGTTATTACCAAAATAATGGTAGGAATCCACGCTGACAACCGCATCGAAAAAGCCTTTTGCAAAAGGAAGCTGCAAAGCGTCAAACTGCAAAGGTACAATCAGTTCAGATACTCCTGCCTGCTTAAAACGTTCATAATTTTCTGTTGCAGATGTCCATAAGTCAACCGCAAAAACCTGCACACCGAATTTTTCTGCCAAGAACACTGAAGTCAATCCACGACCGCATCCTAAATCCAAAACCCTCATTCCTTTTTTCAAAGATAAATCTGCGGTCAATTCTTCTGCTATTAACCATGCATTTGGTCCCATCATATTTTCATTTAAAAATTTTATATCCATAGTTCATATCTCCTTTAAAAATTGCTATTTGTTGCTCTGTTTGATAAATTCATTATATCATGCAGCTATGAATTTTTCTATGATTGCGCTATCGGTCAAACCGGAATTTGAATTGACTTTCTATCAGCTTGGTTTTGATGTAATTCTCCATATCGGCGTTGTAATATCCGTTCATGCGGGAGAAGTAGCGGATAAATCCGGCGTATCGGTCAAGGACAGCTTGCATGGCTGCCGGGTCGCCATCATGGGCTTTGACAATGGTTTCATAGGGAAGAAGTCTATCTTTCATGGCTGTGCTTCTCCATTTCCCGGCGTAGCTGCTGCAAGGCAAGCTGGATATGCCGCCCGGCTGTGCTGCGTGTCCGTCCGTATCTGGCAGCGATTTCTCGCTGCTTTTTCCGCTGGAAGTAGTAGGCGAAAACTTCCTCCTGTGCCTGTTCCGGCAAAAGGGAAAGGGCTGCGTCAAGGGCTGCGTTTTCCAGTATGGCGGTCTGCCCGCAGACGGTAAATGGGTATTCCCCACAAGGCTCTGGCTCGGAAAAATATTCATCTGTGGTGCTGAACGGGACAAATTTCTCGAACATCAGATATTCAAGGGAAAGTTCCTTTTCCCATTGTTTCCGCAGACGTAAAGCTATATCAATCGCCGCATGGCGAATGACAATCTTGCAATAGGCGTTGTGCGTGTGCCGGATATGTTCTTGATATTCTAACTCGGTCATGGAGATTCCCCCTTTCTGAATGATGAGAAAGGGCGGCAGCACTTTTTGCTGTCGCCCCTTAGCTGCCTACCAGCAAAGACAGGCGGGGCTGTCAACGGCGGGCGCAGCCCGTTCATCTCGACCGTTGACTGGCTCGGCTGGATTTGCTTTTGATTAGAATACGTTTTCTTATAATGCTTCTTTCATCTCGTTTTTCCAGACCATTGTGTATTCTTTTTCATCTGTGGTTTCATCAACTGCTTCTGAAAGAATAGAAAATCCCTCTTTGTGATAAAATGCAACTGCTTGTGTATTTTTCTGATACACGCCCAATGAAAGCGTATCATATTTCTGTTTTACATAAGTCAAAAGCTGTTTGCCGATTCCACAAGAACGGCAATTCCTGCCCACAAAAATTCCGGCAATATATTCGTCCATTACACCAATAAACCCATGTATTTTTCCATTCGTATCATAGACAAAAACATTTGCCTTCAATAACGCTTCTTGCACCTCGTCAAAATGAGAATACCAATACTCCTTGGGTATAAAAGGGTGTGCATCCTCATTTCCTGAAATCCATAGTTGCATAACCTGTTCTGTATCTGACACCTGAAATTCCCGAATCATGTTCTTTGCCTCCCATATTTTACTGCATATCGAATTAGGACGAGAGCCGTAAGTGTAATCATACAGAATCCAGAAATGAAAAACCAAACATTCACACCTACTTTTTCAGCGATTGGGCTGCTGAAAAGTAATCCAATCGGCATTGAGACGGAAGAAATTAAAGTCAGTACCGAAAATGCACGTCCCATTTTTTGGGGTTCAACGGTTGCCTGTATATAAGCTGTCAGGGGAATGGTATGAACATTTCCAGACGCTCCCAAACAAATACAGCTTGCTGCAAAGAAAAACCAACCGATATAAGTTGGAGGTATGATACCGCACAGCAATGATATAACACCCATTCCAAACAAACCGATAAAAGAAGCTCTGATTTTGCGTTCTATTTTTAGAATACTGGAAAACAGAAGCGATGATATCATCATGCCGATTGCAAATGATAGTTCAACGGCACTACCATACATGGCAGATAACTGAAAATAGTCACTTGTCATCAATGGGTAAAAGGAAGATAATGGCGCATAAAAGAACATACAGAGTGCTTCTGCGACAACAATGTAAAATAGCTTTCTGTCCTCTCTAAAAACCTGTAAACCCTCTTTTATCTCCGCTACAAAATGTTGTTCTTCTCTTTGTGTTTTTGCAATCTTTGGGATTTTAACAATCGCTAATGCAATACTTGCTAAAATTGCTCCCACCACATCACTCAATAAAACGATGGATATTGGGAAGATTGAGTATAAAGCCGCACCGATTACAGGACCAATTAGAAATGAACCAGAATTTAAAAGCTGAATCCACCCATTGGTTTTTATAAGCTGGTCTTTCGGTACAAGCTGGGGAATGATAGATTGAATTGCTGGTTGCTGAAAAGTGCTTCCAATTCCCCTAACACACAACATAATGAATACTGTCCATACAGGCAGGTCAAAAAAGAATAGTATGATTGCATAAATTAAGGCAACCATGCCCATTGCCATATCCGAAAAAATAGAGATAAATTTTCGGTTGTAACGGTCTGCTGCAATACCTGCAAGCGGACTGAATAAAGACATAGGAAGATAGGCAACAAGCCCAGAGATTCCGAGCATAAAAGGGGAAGAAGTTTTTTCGGCAAGCCACCAAATAAGTGCAAATTGAACGCCATGACTTCCCAACATTGAAATTGCCTGCCCTATGGCAACAGTAATAAACTGCGATTTCCATTTTTGTGTTTTTTCCATATCAAATTGTCCTCTCATTTTCAAAATATCTTTTCAAAATAGGGGACAATATCAAATGTGATAAGTCCCTTATTATGCTGCTGCCGACATCAAGCCACCTCCCTTCAAAAAATAATTGTCTCTTGTATCTACAATATGGCTTCTAAGTGTTTTTTTAGCCCATCACGATACTTTTTTGTTAAAATCAGATATTGCTGCTGTTCTTCTGCTGTCCATTCATTCCAGATTTTATTTTCAATTTCGTGCAGCGGATTTATTTTTTCTGATGAAAATTTCTTTCCTTTTTCGGTTAGACAGAGAATAGTATTTCTGCCTTTTCCTTGCTCCAAATATACGATTTCCTCTTTTTCTAATTTGCGAATAGCAGAGTTGATTGTTTGGCGACTAATACCTGTAAGTTTACTTATTTCACTTTGTAAACATTTTCCACCTTTTTCGCAAAGGACATATAAAATATTTTGAACACTATCTGAAATTCCCATTTTAACCGCAGCTTCATGGTATAAAGCGTTAATTTCTCCGGCTAAATAAGTATATTCCTCTGTTTTTAAGTAGTGCATAAATTCACCTCTTGTCCGATTTCGTACATAAATCATTATATCCGATTTCGTACATAAGTCAATAGTTTTTTTATTTTTTTGGAATAGTGTTGCCGTCTGCCAAATTTTTATTGTGCTTCTTTATTAACCATGAGCATTCGCGCCGGGGTTGTCGTTGCCGTAACCTTCCAGCAGGTTGATGACACCCCAAATACCGAGGCCAGCGCCGAGGGCGATAACAAGGGTCTGAAGAACGGTGATATTATCAATTCGATCCATACAGAGAAATTCAATTGGAAGCGGATCAGGTTCCGGCAATCAAGACTTTTTCGCAATCCATCGTCAAGTGGCTTGAGGAACATGGCACAGAAGAAAACCGTGTAATTCAGCAATATGGCCTGTCCTTTCCAAAGATCCGGCGTTTTGCGGATAAATTGGGTCATGTATGTGATGTGGCCATGGAGCATGGATACGGATTGTCCGGCCTGGGAGACTAAAATATATAAGCGAGGCGATCAAACAATGGCTCTGAGTTATGATGAAATGCAGCAGCTTTTTGAGCAGATAGGGTTCAAAGGCTTTTCCATGCGGCCGTATGATGCTGAAATGGAAAATCTTATTTCTGAGGCGGCGGAAGATAATGCAAAAGCATATCTGATAGATATCGTCCCCGGTGACCTTGAATTCGGACAGAATGATGGGATTGCCTTACTGGAAACGCATTATTATAAAGAGGCTAATATGGCTCGTCTGCTTCGTAAGTGGTTGGACATTGTTCTCCATTTTTCATGCTACTATCCGCTGGAGACTGTTCTGGTTACTGGCGTAGGCTTACCGGATATAGAAGATTTCAAAGAACAAACACCCAATGAAGAAGGATATTTCCTGGAAATCCCAATAGAATCCATCAATGACATGGATGAACTGTCTGACCTGGTGTTTCAAAAGACCTTTGGGACCATGAGATTTTTGTTCCCAACACTTGATATGGTGATTCATATTGAGACCGGCGAAGTATACAATGTTGTCACACTGAAGAAAATTACCGAAGAAAACCAGGCTGCCGTAGAACTCCTGCGGAAACTGGTGGAGGCCCAGGGATTATTTCTTGTGTAAAGAAGTATATGTGCATGTTGGTAGCATTTACACCAAGATATTTAGGGAGGAAACCTCACGATGAATCCTGAAAAAACACACTTGTATAAAAAAGAGTACCAGAAACCAATCGAGGAAGAAACGCTCCCCCAGAAAGGAAAATCAAAGACGGCTACTACCTCTGATAGCCGAAAAAGGTCTAAGCACAAACATAGATACAAAAAAATCATCTTACACTATGGTAGTGACTCGTTTTGTTGGGGTAGACAATGCGAAATTTGTGGTAGAGTGGATTCTACATATAAATCTTCTTATTGGAACTCCAAGGAATTTCAGGTAACCGGTGAGGGCTTATATGGAGAGTGGAGAAGTATTTGCCTTACTGAAATTCACAGAAGATATCCTGAATACACCATTATGACATTGGAACATGCAACATGGGTGGAATGGACAGGAGAAAACAATAAAGAGAAAAAAGAGATTTCCCATGGGTAACTGTATTTTTATCGCATCCGATACTCCCCTGCCCGAGGTCACACCATCGCAAGATTATCTGCTGCGTACCTATCATTACCGAAAGCTGGGAATTTTCACCCAAAGATACGCGCCCTTAACTTTATGAGCTGATGGAGATAGAAAATGAAGATTGAATTAAATGAACACGAAGCCCTCACCCTTTACAAGCTTCTTTGCCGCTGGGAGTCTACAGGGAAACTGACAGTTAAGGGCGAAGAAGAATCCAAAATGCTGTGGGATCTGCAATGTGCTCTAGAGAAGGAATTGGAACCGGTGAATGAGGCCATCACAAAAAGACTTGTTTGAAGAATGTTCAAGAACACAACTGCGAGTAAAGGACGATGAAATGATACTTCCAAGAGGAATTACTGGATTTTGGGGCACGGCCACTGCTCCACCGCCGCATTTGGACGAAAAAGCGTTCTGCCAGCTGTGCCACTCCATTGCCAAGGAAAACGGCGGGACTGTGACAGAATTGGACACAGATACCTACCCAAGAAACTTCTACTCTGCCCAGATCCGCAGACATGACGATGCCGTTTTTATTTTGCAGAACATCCACTATCCCTATGCCGCCTTTGCGCAGCGGGACGGTTTTGGCGGATTTGTTCTGATCAGTCAGCCCGAGTGGTTCCGGTTGCCGACAGGGTTGATGCATTTCCTGAGCCTTGCCGAGCTGAATCAAGATTGGCACAACTCGTGCGGAGAACTCAGCTCGGAAGAACTGGAACAGATCTGCTATTGGAGAGTACAAACAATCGGAGAAATCATATTTAATACATGGGACTGAGATTATGCGACGATAAATCAGAAATACGAGCTGATTGTCATGTTAAATTTTTTCAATCTCAAACGCTAATACAGTTATAGTGTATTAGCGTTTCTGTATGTATCTCTCGCTGCTCCGTATACTATGTCTTAACGGCACAGAAAGGAGCGGCGGAGACCGTATGATCGACAAACGCATAGGTGAACGGATCAAACAATGTCGTGAAAGATTGGGCCTGACGCAAGACCAGTTTGCAGAGCGGCTGGGCTTGACAACAAATTATATTTCCACCGTTGAAAGAGGCGCTTCATTTCCTCGCTGTGAAAAGTTGATCGCCATTATCAACGGACTTGAAGTATCCGCAGATGCAATTTTTTGCGATGTTATTACACACTCCAATGAATACCGGAGTGGCCAGCTTTCAGAGGAGTTGAAGCAACTTCCCCCAGAGGAGCAACAACGAATCTTAGAAATTGTAGAGCTGATGGTTCAGCAAGCGAAAAAGAAGTTAAAATGATTGATTTTGTGGGCTGCAAGGGAATCTTGTAGCCCATCGTCTTTTTTCGACATAATTATTTCCGTTTATGCTATACTATGTATTAGCGTTATAGAATAATTCTTTAATACATAGGAGGAGTTTGGCATGATAAAAAAATTTGTTGAACTATTTGGCGCATCAAAATCATCAGCTTATCGGAAGCCGTCCAATATCTACCAGCAGATGTGGATCGCTCTTTCTTCTATAATGAAACAGATAATAATTGTGATTCTGTCATATAGAGGAATGTCATGGCGCACCGCTGATATGGCTACTGATGCATTGCTTTCACACAAGTGCAATCGCAACTGCATCCAGATCGGAATGTACCTGATGAATGACTATTTACTTTTCAATGTGCTGTACAGCTGGCTTTCGCTGGCTGTGAGTAAATTGTAATAATTTTTGCTTCATATTTGAATTCACCAATGGTGAAAGTTTCACTGCGTTTTTTTCGTTTTACTTTCACCATTGGTGAAAGTTGCTGATTAAAGCGTTTTTTCAAATGTCAGGAACTGCTCTTTCATAAGTGCAAGCTGCTCTTTCAATTTGTCTCTATATAAATCGCAGCCTAAAATGATGTACTCCATTGACACATCAAAGAGGACAGACAATTCAATCAGCAGGTCAATAGAAATACCTTTAAAGCCAGTTTCAATTTTCGTCATCATGCTGTAGCTGAGGTTTAGCTTCTCAGCAAGCTGATCCTGTGTCATTCCTTTTTGCTTTCTGAGGTCAGCAATTCTCCTTCCGCACTCTTTCTGATCGTAATACATCTATGTATCCTCCGTTTTCTTGAAATTTGAAAATGAAACTTCAAGAAAACCGGCGGATCACGGCAGTGAATGCCCCCTGTAAAAACAAAAAGGCCGCACCTGTTCTCGCAAAAATGTGCAAGAACAGGTGCGGCACAAATAGCCACATCATCCAAATAACAAGTCCCCCGTCAGTTTGTTTTGTTGGCAAGTTGCTCTTGCCTTCAAAACATAACCAACGGGGGTTTTACGGACGGTGGTATGAAAGTTTTTACGGGTTGTTTGACGGTGTTATAGTGGTGTTATGACGAAATGGGGTGTTTTGCTGGTTTTCATCGGTGTTATGATGGTGTTATGGGTGCAGTATAATCTGCACCTGCTCTTCCAGCCTTTTTGCCAGCTCCTCATACTCCTCCGGCAGAAGATTACAGCGAGCCATTCGCAGTTCGCTTCTGGCCATTTCTGGATGCTTTAACCGATGCATGGCTACAATCATCCAAAAATACACATCCACGCTGTGCGGGCACAGGTGCATCGCTTTGGAAGCGTATTGCTGTATAGAAAGATAATCTTCAACCTGGTACAGCGACTTCATCAGCTCACTGACTGCCCCAAGATAGCGCATCTCTAACGAGACAACATTGGGCATGATCCAGTGCTCGTGTTTTGCACTTTGAAAAAGCGGCCCCCGGTAGAGATCAACAGCTTTCTTCAGATAATGTATCTTTTCCTCAATATCTATCGCCTTAATGGCAATGCTCCACTTTTTGTCAAACAGATGGAGGTCTGTGAAAATATTCAGCTTCGGATTCAGCTGGTATCCATTTGTGGTCGAGACAATCAAACGATATTCTGAAATGAGTCCAAAGGCGTGCTGTAAGCGGTATATGAGTCCCTTAATATTCTTTACTGCATTGTCTACATCCTCGTCCGGCCAAAGTGCATCCACGATTTCCCTTGGAGAACACGCACTCTTACGGGACATCAAAAGATAAACAAGCAGCCTGGATATTTTAGGAGATTTCAATTCATCTTCAGATAAAACTCCAGCCTTCGTTGTGATTTTCAAGTCCCCAAGAACAGTGATATATACATCCGTGTCATTCGTTATGCGGGGAGAGATGATCGTCAGTTTACGACTTTCCAACAGATGATACTCATTGATTAAGGAAACCAGCGCAAAGGTAAGCATACGCAGCAAACCAATCTGTTTCTGGAATCTTTTCGGATTTTTTAGCACAAGGAAACCTTTCGGTCCTTTCCAGAACGGTACTGAAATGGCGTAGTCAACTTGCAGACGCTGGCAAAGCACATACTCTTCCGGATAAATTTCCTTTATTGCTTCTGGGTCATCAATAATGACCAGTTCCTGCTTCTGCAAGCATTCGTACCAACGGCCACAACCATCCATCAGCTCAAATTCCTGAAGCAAAACAGACTGTGCCATCGCCCCAAGCTCTTTGTTGTACCACCAGAACGGAGTCCAAACGCCTACATCATTATCAATATCTAGAATGCCGCACCACTCTGCATCGTAGAATTCCAGTGCAACACGAAGCAAAATCATAGCAGCTTCTTTGGGGTCTACTGTATTTGACAGGCACTTATGCAATTCCTGAATTGTATTTTCGGCCTGAAGAGCATACTGGGCGTACTCTTCCTTGTCAAATTTCCTATTTCCTTCTGTTCCCAAATTATTGTCATTGAGTTGTCTTTCTGGCAATTCAATACCTCCTCGCTATGACATATATGAAAAAAACCGCAAAACTACCCTGACCCTGTTTCCAGGGCCCTGACAGCTTTACGGTTCAAAGTTGTTTATTGGTTTTGGCTGTCATATCAAGTACGATACTGGCAGTCAAGACAGCTTGCTAACGAAATGCAATTTGTGTATCCAGTTGTTTTGATACTTAATGGCATTCACAGGAGTTCATCTGTTCACAACAGATCAGCTGGTGTGTCTTGCACTGAAGATGTTATCAAGTACCATTCAATTGTAGCTATTATTTTGTGGCGCTCTTAGCCTTACGGAGTGCTGTTTTTGTTGCGTGAATGATTTCCAATATTGCCTGGAGTTCTGCCGCATCACAGTCCTCCAACTCTTCTGCGATGCTCTTGTCAAAAACAGGTTTTGCCTGTTCCAAGCTATCACAGAGCAGTTCATCAACAGAAACGGACAATGCATTTGCAATCTTAACGATAGTCGGCAGAGCCAACTTGGTCTTTCCTGTTTCTATATGGCTCATGTGAGAAGTAGTAAGGTCTGCACGGTAGGCGACTTCTGATTGTTGCCATCCCAACTTGTTGCGGGCAGCTCTGATACGCTGTCCAATTTTAACATAATCCACTTCATATGCGTCCATCGTTCCGATCACCTCCTTGTCCATACTCCTGAAATTTTATTCTATGGGCATTCTGACTTTTTGTCGATTTGGTATATGGTCACTCTGTCTATACAGAATAATTTCGGCTGATATTTTTTGCTGTACGGTCACTACATTGCCTGTATAACCAGTAACAAACAAAAAGAAGCCCAGCTACTGATGTTCAACATCTGTTTCTGGACTTCCTCTAACATCATAAGAAATTACTAGTAATTGGCCTGAGCTTAAAATAACCTTTTTCATGAATATAATTCTGAAGGCTTATTGGGCAAAATGCTACAAGCAGATTTTCAATTATATGCATATCGTAGATTTTTTAGAATTTTGAGAGTATATCTAATGTACACATTGACAAATCATACGACATTTTGTATATTATTAGCATTAGATGCTAATTAGGGAACGATGAATTGCGATTGAAAGTCCGATACTCTATGATAAAAAGTTAGATAAAAATTGTTATATTATACAGAAAGGATGTATAAACAACGACTTGAATACCTTTGACAAGCTTGATCTAATGATGACGTTAACTACTGAACTACCTGTTTTAAGGGCACGTCTTGGAATATCTCAAGAAACAATAGCACAAAACATAGGCTTATCGAGGCAGACATATTGCGCAATAGAAAACGGAACAAGAAAAATGACATGGACAATTTTTATGGCTCTAGTAGCTTTTTTCGACTTGAATGAGGCTACATCAGTCATGCTTGACCAAATCCCGTCATTTATTGAATCTATACGAGAGATTTTGCGAGAGAATAAATAATTGTCTTAATCGGTTAATATCGACCGTTTAGGAATAGAACATTTATTATAGGAGGAATCAATCATGGCAAAATCCGAATTTACCGGAAGAAGTAACAGCTACATCTTTGAGGATGCAGGCGGCATGCGGGATCAGCTTGAGCAGACCATCTTGAATGAGTTGCAGGCCAAGAAGTATCCTCTGAAGGCTACTATTTCTACGCTGAAGTCCGGCAAGGGACTGGCAGGTGCATTGTTTGGAAGCAAGGAGCAGTGTGTTGTCATTACCATTGATGACGAAGCTCAGATTGCAATTTCCAACACCACGGTTGGTACATATCTCTATGTGGAAGTGTACCTGATGGTTCAGCAGAAGCTCATTTCTTTTGCAGCCCTTTCTGCGGCTATCGGAGATGTCTTCAAGATGCAGTACCGGAACGCTGTGTTCTCTGCTGCTATCGAAGCAACCGAGTCTGCTTTTGCAAAGTTGGGTCTGAAGCAGTGCAATAGCGGTTACAAAGCAGATAAGAAAGAAACCAAGAGCGAGAACGGCTAACAATTATCAAAAGATTAAAATTATGGACGGGATGAGATATGTTCATGAATGTTATCTCGTTCCGTCCATAATTGTTGTGGGGAGGTTTTAAGAGTGGCAAAGATAAGTTTAATTTGCGAGCAATGCGGTGGTAACATCATTCTTGATGATTCCCACGAAATTGGAACCTGTGAAAATTGTTTTGCCCAGTTTGTTGTTAAGCAGGATCAAATCGTACAAAAGATTACACAGAATATTACCAAACACGTTTATGGGTATCAAGGAAAAGATGTGGAAGAATTATTAGCAGATGGATACAGATTACTTGACCTGGGGGATACTCGTACAGCAAATGCCAAATTTAGTCGTGCCATTGACATTGAGCCTGATTGTTGGAGTGCACACCTTGGATATGCCTCTACTGGTGGGAATCGTTCCGGATATTTATCTATGGTGCCTGAATACCGCAGAGCCTATAGCCTCGCTTCCACGGAGCAACAAGAAATCGATACTTTTGTTGATATGACTGGTTATCTTCCCGACAAGCATCTACGTTCTGCATTTGTTAGAGCTTTTAATATTGCTTCTAGCAAAGAACGTGTCAAGATCTTTAATCTTGTTTCTGGCGTTATCGGCTGTGATGAGTCTGAAATTGCCTCGTTGGCGGTAGATTTATGTCCAAATGACTGGAGAGCACTTTTCGCAATGGCAAAATTCAGGCAAATTAGGGCAAGATGGTGTGAATTGGAAGGGAATTTCTTCACAGGGAAGCATTTACCTAAAGCAGCACAAGAAGTTGTGGACATTTTCATGAAAGCGTATCGCTCTGCAAAAAGCGAAAACGAACAAGCAAAACAAACGATTATCTCGTATGTAAATTCCCTTGCGCAAGATAATTCTTACAAGGTATTTACGAACACTTTGCTTTCTCAAATTCAAAGAGAAGGTTAATTAAGGAGGGATTTGAATGGCCATTATTGATAGAATAAAATATGATGGACCAACCAATGGAGCGCAATGGCTAATTTATAAATGTCCCTCTGAAGAATTTGTCCTCGGCTCACAATTAATCGTCAATCAAGGGCAAGAAGCTTTGTTTTTCAAAGGTGGAGAGGCTCTTGACTTATTTGGCCCAGGTACGCATACATTGTCTACAGGCAATTTGCCGTTGTTAAAAAAAATAGTAAATTTGCCGTTCGGAGGCAAAACCCCATTTGCTGCTGAAGTTTACTACATAAACAAAACAGCTAATCTTAATATGAAATGGGGAACATCTACACCGATTCCCTTGGAAGATCCTAAATATGGTCTTATCTTAAACGTTGGTGCCCGTGGTCAGTACGGAATCACAATTACGGACTCTCGTTTGTTCGTATCTAAAATTATCGGTGCTGTTCCGAATGGTACGACGACCAATCCATTGATTATTTTAAGATACTTCAATGGTTTGATTAACTCGAAAATCAAATCTGTTACTGCTTCTTATATGATCCAAAAACAGATTTCCTTTCTCGAAATCTCTCAGTATTTGTCTGAATTGTCAGTAGCTTTCCAAGAAACTCTTAACGATGAATTTGAGCGTTTCGGTATTGAGCTGGTTAATTTCTACTGTGAGTCGATTGCACCAAAGCCTGAAGAATACGAAAAACTTCGTGGTTACAAGGAAGAATTAGCTCTCGGGCAGGGCTTCTACCAACAACGCCGTTCTCTCGATATTCTCGAAAAACTTGCAGAAAATCCGTCTGCCGGTGGCATTGCTAATGCAGGTATAGGCTTGGGCATGGGGCTAGGTGCCGCCGGACAATTTGGAAATGTATTTTCTGGAATAGGGCAAAATTTGAATACAACTCCAACCAACGATACTATAACTTGTCCAAAATGCGGTGCTACAAACAATACAACCATGAAATTCTGCGGTAGTTGCGGAAGCAAACTATCCGCTACTATTATATGTCCGCACTGTGGTAAAGAAGTCCCTGACGGCATGAAGTTCTGCGGCGAATGCGGACAACCTATTGGCGCACAAAAATGTCCTTCCTGTGGTTTTGAAAATAAGCCTGGGATGAAGTTCTGTGGTAACTGCGGAGGAAAATTGTAAACATTATTTATAGAGGTGGTGAAAAGATGGCTAAATCCAAGAATAATTCGATGTCGGATTTCTTGGTAACGTTCTTCGTTGAAGATCGAGCAATTTCACGGATGCTGAGCGATGTCCTGAAAAACAGAAGTAATCATCTGTTTCTGGAAACTCTTGGACTTCCCACCGGCTTTGCTATTCCTTTTTCAAGGGAAGAAGGAGAGGCATCTGTCATTTATACTTTGAAACAAGACTACGACAATAACTATGAAGTAACGCTAAATGGTCATCCTTGCAATGACCGTGTGATACATAGTGGAGACTATTTTGTATTTAAGAATAACGATAATAACAAAGTAGTTAAAACCCTGTTCATTGCCACCTCGGATATACAAGTAGGCTATAAAAAATACAAGCTGTCGAACGATACCAATATTTTCATAGGGCGTACTCCACTTAATGATATTTCGTATGACTTTAGTGACTTTGTTTCAAGAGAAAAACACGCAGCAATTCGTATCGACGGCAACGGGAACGCATTTATTGAGGATTTGAAACGAAGCGTAGGCATTTATGTAAATGGTCGCCTTACTCATTCACAGCAGCTGAAACCCTTTGATGAAGTTTTCATCATGGGGCTTTCAATCATTTACATGGGTGACTTCATAGCTGTCCGTAGCCTAAGGACTGAAAGTACGCAACCGTTGATGACATCTTTTTTGACAAAAATCCCCATCGACGATACGCAAGAAAAGAAATATTTTGTCAGCACCCCTCGCATTCTGAAATCATTGGATAGTGACGAAGTTGAAATTGATGCACCCCCCAGCCCATTTACCGTAGATAAAACCCCCGCAATTCTAACTTTGGGGCCAAGCCTTACCATGTCCATGGTGATGTTGGCAAGTTTGGGAGTATCTGTTACAAACGCAATCAGTGGTGGTGAATTATCTACAATTGTTGCTAGTGGTATGATGGCAGTAGGTATGCTGTTAGGTTCGCTAATGTGGCCTTCTTTGCTTAGAAGTTATCAAAAAAGACGAACCCTGGCAGAAGAAGCTCACAGGAAAAGCAGGTATTCATCGTACATCGCTGACATTGAAAAAGGCTTAGTTGCTAAACGGGAACGTGCCGTTCGGCTTCTGAACGACTCGTTATGTCCTTCCCCTGAACTCCTTTGCTCTATGCTTGATAATGAAAGCAACAAACTCCGTTTGTGGGAACGTTCCTATGAGGATGGTGACTTTCTTGCTATCCGTATGGGGTTAGGTAACAGACCTTTTGAAGTTAAATTAAAAATCCCAAAGCAAGGATTTCAGTTGTATGAGGACGAACTTCGCAATTTGCCGGCTGAGCTTTCAAAGAAGTACGGTATTTTAAGCAATGTACCTTTGACCATTGATATTCGCACTAACCATACAATTGGCGTTATCGGGAGTCAGAAAAATATCCGTACTATTCTTTATGAGACCATCTTGAATATCATTTCCCTTCATTCCTACGACGAAGTGAAGCTAGTGCTCGTTACTTCTCCAAAACAAGCACATGTATTTGATGATTTCAAGAATGTACCTCATATTTGGAGCAACGACAAAAAAATCAGATTTTTTTCTACCAATCCTGATGAGGTTCACTTCATTTTTAACATCATTGACGAAACGATTAAGGAACGTGAAGGGGCTGAGGGCCGAGATAATCCCATCGTCCCTCATTTTGTTGTGATTGTTACGGAGCCTCATTTAATTGAAAAAGAAGCTCTGCTCAGATACATGAATGATGCTGATAATCAAGTTGGCATTACTACCATTTTTGCATACGGCGATGTAACAAAGCTGCCCAAATCCTGCAAAACCATTATTCAAAGCGATGATACTCGCACGGGATACTACATAAAAAACAAAAATGCTAACCGCTTTATCCCGTTTGCTCTTGATAGCATAGAAACAAGTCGCATTCGTTCTTTTGCAAATGAACTATCTCGATTGCCGATCAAAAGAGATTCTCGCTCTCTGGGCATCGTTGATCGAATCTCGTTCTTGCAAATGTACAAGGCAGGCAATGTTAGTGAGCTTGGTATTGAAAGTCATTGGGACAATGACAATTCCGCAAAATCGTTGGCTGCACCAATAGGTGTTATGGCAGGCGGTGAGGTATTTAGCCTGGATCTGCATGAAGCATATCATGGATGTCATGGTCTTGTTGCCGGCACTACCGGTTCCGGTAAGAGTGAATTTTTGCAGGCATTTATCTTGTCACTGGCAATTAACTACAGTCCGAGAGAAGTTGCTTTCGTTCTGGTAGACTTCAAAGGTGGAGATATGGCAAGACCGTTTATGGCCAAGCCTTTTGCTCCAGCACTTCCACACCTGTCAGCAACAATTTCTAATTTGTCAGGGAACATTCTATACCGTGCATTGGTTTCCTTGGAAGCGGAGATAAAATCTCGCCAACGCATTTTTAATGAAGCTGCAGCGGTACTTGGTGTGGATAAGCTGGACATCAACTCCTACCACAAATATTACAAAGGAGGCCGTCTTGACACACCCCTACCACATCTCATCATTATTATTGACGAATTTGCACAGCTGAAAACACAGCAACCGGAATTTCTGGCTCAACTCATCAATGTGGCTCAGGTTGGCCGAAGTCTTGGAATCCATTTGATCCTGGCTACACAGAAGCCAAGCGGGATCGTTGATCCACAAATCATGAGCAACTCCCGTTTCCGAGTTTGCTTGAAAGTAGCGGATAAGCAGGACAGCATTGACCTGATTAACAAGCCGGATGCTGCCATGATCAAAAACCCTGGTCGTCTGTATCTGCAGGTTGGTTATGATGAAATTTACGAGTGCATTCAATCTGGTTACAGCGGAGCCGATTATGTTCCAACAAAAACCTACATGCCTGATGAAGAAATCACAGTGCAGATGACCGATAACACGGCAAACCCGATACACAGTGCCAAGATCGACCTTTCGGGAGGTAAATCTGATAAGACGCAGCTCGAAGCTGTTGTTGCTGAGATAGTTTCCCTCGGGCAGAAGAAGGGGCTTGCTGCTAAACCTTTGTGGTTGGATATGTTGCCGGAGAAGATTGCTTTGCATACACTTAAAGTTGGCAAAAAGGGATTGTGTTCTGCAACCATTGGTTTGGTTGACTTTGTTCGTACTCAAGAGCAAAAACCGCTTAGCATAGACTTTGCTAAAACCGGTCATGTTGGCCTGTATGGTGCAAGCGGCACAGGGAAGACAACATTCCTTCAAACCTTGGTTTATTCGATGGTATGTGGCTACCGTTATACTCCGGAAGAACTCAATCTGTATGCAATGGATTTTGGTGGTCGAAATCTGGGGTATCTTGCTGATCTGCCACATACCGGTGGTGTGGTCTTTGCGGATGATGAATCTAAACTCACAGAGCTAGCTTCTGTATTGCATGGCATCATTGATGAGCGAAAGCGCATTTTTTCTGACAACAATTGCGGGACATTTGCTGACTATCGTGCAATTAGTAAGAAACCTTTGCCGGCAATCCTCGTGCTAATCGACAACTTCGCATCCTTCCGTGATCACTACATGGATATTGCGGATAGCTTTATCGACATTATCAGCTCTGGCAAGACGTTTGGTGTTTATTTTGTAATCACCGGGAGCACTAGAAACTCCATTTATTACAAGGTGACGGAGCACATTTCAACTTACTTCACCTTGAAGATGAATGACCCAAGCAATTACTTGGATATTCATAATATGCGTCCTCCGGTTACGCCAGAAGACATCAGTGGCCGTGGAATTACTGTTGTGAACAAAGAAATTGTGGAGTTTCAGACAGCTGTTGCATTTGATAGCGAAACCGAAGCCGAACGAGTTACGGCGATCACGCAATCCTACTGTGACCTTGCAGAAAAGTGGCACGGATACGAGCCGCTCCGGTTGGATAGCTCGGTGGACGGACCCGATGATTCATATGAGACCTCTATAAGCTACTATACTCCCCTCTCACGAAGCAACCCGCCTGAATCAATCATTGACGACAGCAGGAATCTTGTGCTGGGCACTTCCAAATCAGGTGCCTTGACCTATGGCTTGACCCTGTCTGAGGATTACAAGGTCTGTGCTTGTGCGAGCAGTGCGGAGCAGCTAATGACATTCTACGGAGCGGTTCTCTCCAATGCTGCTCAGTACAGTAACAGGCATCTGATCTTTATCGATGATGACAGGCAGATCTTTGCGAGCATCGTAGAGGCGTGTCCTTCTTGTCAGTACATCAGCGGTTCCACTGCGCTGGACAGTTTTATCGAGGCGCTAAAGCCTGAACTCAACGCCCGCTTGGAGGAACCTGCCAAACAACATGAGCAGCTATTCATTGTTATCTCTGAGTTTAATGACTTTTTCAACATGATTACCGATGAGCAGGCTGTTTTTATGCGAAAAGTTTTCCAATACATTGACTCTCCGCAATACGGAATTTGTTTCTTGTGCGGGTTCAATGTGAATGGGGAAAAGAGCAATGATCGGCTGTTTATGTCTTTGGTGGTCAATGCAGAAAACTATATTCTCTGCCCTAACTGTTATGAAACTGCTTCCGCCAAGATAGAAACTCTACCACTTGTTTCGGATGTAAAGTCTCACAGTTGTTACTTTTGTCTTAAGGAAAAGAATGTTGAGATAAGGTGGTGAGATTCGTGGAAAAAATATCTATCACAGTAGAGATACCTGCCTTAAATGGTACTTATGATTTCGTTGTTCCTAGCAATATGTCTATCCGAAATGTTCAGAATCTGATGATACGGATATTAAATTCAGAATATGGAATCTCAGATCAAAGCACCGATGCAATGCTGTTTGACAAAGAAGATAATAAAGCGTTACGTCTGGAATGCAGCTTTGCCCAGCTTGGTATCTCCGATGGCGCCAAGCTACTACTGATTTAGCAGGAAGGAGATCTAGCCTATGAAATATAGGATTAACTATTCAAAAGTCATTTCACAGGCCAACTCTGTTGCTGGTAATGCCTCTGAGCTTTCAACTCAAATTAGGTTACTGGAGCAAATGGAGCAGGACTGTAGGTCTGCTTGGAAAGGACAAGCCGCAGACGCATTTATTACCAAACTTAGAACTCTGCGAACTGAAATGAGCAGAACAAAAAGCCAAATGTCCACTTTAGCATCAACGATTAAATACTGTGCAGACAGAATTCAGCGTGAAGATCGCCGAGCAGAGGAACGAGCTGCGGCGTTGAACTCTGGGCACTAAGTATTAAATCAAAATCTGAATAACTGAAAGATTAACTATTAAAAGTCAACCCCTAAAATGAATGGTGGTGGTCAAGTGGTGGTCAACCGGAGATGGTTCAAAAAGGGCATAGCAAAGCTGAGGTCTTGTCAGACCCCTACTGGGCGGCTATTCAAGTGGTGTCACTCAGGCTGCTGAGCGATAGGGTTGCTTGGATTTCTCCATGGCAAAGATAAGCCGCACCAGCTTCTTGGCAGCGTGGGAGATGGCAACATTGTAGTGCTTACCCTCGGCCCTCTTTTTAGCGAGATAGGCGGCAAAGGTTGGATTCCAAAGACAGACATACTTAGTAGTATTGTAAAGAGCGTAGCGTAAGTATCGGGAACCTCGTTTCTCCATGTGCGGGTAGCAATTTTTGAGCTGTCCGGATTGGTAAGTAGACGGTGACATTCCGGCATAAGCCAACAGCTTGTCTGAGGAGTCGAAGCGAGAGAGATCCCCAACCTCTGCCAGGATCATGGCACCCATGCGGCAGCCAATACCTGGAATGGTGGTGATGGGAGAATGGATTTCCTCCATCATGGCCTCAATTTCTGCTTCAATCTCGTCAATCTCGGTATCTAATTCCTGGATGAGACGGATGGTGTGCTGTAATTCCAAGGACTTGGCAGGCATTTTAGAACCAATAGAGTTTCGTGCCGCATCCCGAACTGCCACAGCCATATCCCGCTTATAGCGTCCTTTGGAGGCATTCTCCAGAAGGGATTTGAGCCTTGTCAGGTGTGCCTTGGCAATCTGTTTGGCACCTGGAAACTCTTCCAGCAGAGCATAGACAGTCGCCAAATGGAGAGAGGACACCAGCTTCTCCAGTTCAGGGAAGAGAATGCAAACCAGTCTGGAAATTGAGCTTTTCAGTTTTGCTCGTTCTTTTACCTTGTCAAAACGGTATCTGGTGAGTGACTTTAGTTCCTCATTGTGATATGCTGCATTCGTGTAGGGTTTGAGGCCCACATCGGATAACAGCATAGCAGCAATGGTTCGAGCATCTACATGGTCGGTCTTGGTCTTTCGCAGGCTGAGACTTTTCCGGTAGAGGTTCGTGCGTAAGGGCTTCAAGACATAGGTGGCCAGACCGTTGTCAAGAAGAAATCCAAGCAGATTGTAGCTGTAATGTCCCGTAGCCTCAAGCCCTACCTTTATTTTGTCCTGGGATGCGGTGCAGACCTGGATTTTCTCCAGCAGTGTGTGAAATCCATCCATATTGTTGGAAATGGTAAACACATCTGCAAGCACTTCACCCTCCGAACTCTGAATAAAGCAGTCGTGCTTGTCCTTTGCCACATCAATACCAACAGAAACTACCATTTCTAAAACCTCCAACGGTAAATTTGTAATGCTGTTCCACAGAACACTTTGCTTTTGTAACCTTGTTCCACATAAACCGTCTGGCGGTATTTAACTGATTAACAAAACTGCAAAGGGCTGTGGTTGGAACCTTTCAGGAACCATCTTGTGGTAGGAGAATCGCACCAATCCACAGCATCCCTTACAGTGTAGCACAGCCCTTGGAGAGGGGCCTTAAAAACTACTACTCTATAATACAAGGAGAACTACTATGGCATCCACAATTTTTGATGTGACCCCTGAAGAACTCGAAGCATCTGCAAGCAAAATCGAGGGCAAAACTAGTGAATTTACCAAGGCGTACAACAGCATTTATACTGCGGTGTCCGATCTGCGTGTAACCTACAAAGGTGAAGCAAGCGACACTTTCAACCAGAGAATTGAGGGCTATAAGAACGATTTCTCCGCAGCAGAAAAAGCACTGAAAAATTATGTTCAGTTCCTCCGTGAGTATGCCGCCAAGATGAAGAGCACTGAGAACGAAATCAAGAGCAAGGCAAGCGCACTTAGCGTCGGCAAATAATTCAACATTATCACTTCGAAAGGAGATTATTAACTATGGCACAAGTAGTAGTAGATTCCAGCGTTATGCGTGATAAATCCAAGACCCTCGAAAATGCAGCTGTAACAATCCAGTCTCTGTATGCAGAAATGCTTCAGGAGGTTACTACAACTGCTAATAAAATGAAGGGTACCACAATCGAGACAGAGAAAAAGCAGTTTGCTGGTATGCAGAATACATTTGATACCATTGTTAAAGACATGAAGGCATATAGCACTTTCCTTACCCAGGCCGCTGAGAGTTATGAAGCTGCTGAACGTGAAGGCACCCAAAAAGCCCAGGATCAGGGAAAGATTTTCTGATTTTTCAAAAGAAAAAAATCGGCTATCCCCAGTAGAGCGAAGTGCTCTGCTGGGGAAACCGATGGAAAGGAGGTTGTGATGTATGCCAAGAATTTATGTTGAGTTTGCTCGCCTCAACCAGATTGGAAATAATTGCAAAACAATAGCATCACGAATTGATACCATCCAATCCGATTTTCAAAATACAATCCAGCAACTTGACTGGGACATTCGTTTTGATTCAAATATAAATAGCACGGCCATGCAGCTTGCAAGAAAGCTCGAACAATATTCAAGGGCATTAGAAGCTTATCAGCGATTTATCGAGGATGCTCGCAATGAATATGGCAAGCTCGACGAGTACAAGAAGCTCAATTTAGAAGACTATATTTCTGTTGCTCCAATCGATCCTAACAAATTTATTATTCTTGGGCCTGGTGGACAATTTCATTTGGATTGGGATAGTATTTTCAAAGATATAGTTATCACAAAACCTTATGTATTTCCAGGGCTGCTATCTCTGATTTCACCTATAACAAGTTTGCTTTATCTTACCAGTGGCATTCATACAGGGAATACACCTTCATTCTTTGACTACTCTCGTACCCCGTCGGCAAGTGCAACTGCCAACTGGTTAGGTTATGAACTGTCTGACGACAATCCAGGCGTAACAGCTTGGGTTGGAAAGGCAGGTGCAGAAGCACAAAATGAATGGGGTTATGCTGGTGTCAATGCATATCTGGGCAAAGGCGAAGCCGCTGCCAAGGCCGATGCTGGCATTATGAAAACAACAACCAAAAAAGAATACAAAGACGGTAAATGGGTTGAAAAAACCAGGACGGATTTCATTACCGCCGAAGCCGGTGCAAGTGCTAGTGTTTCTGCATTAGCTGGTGACGCTGAAGCCGGTTTGGGAAGTGATATGCTCGGAGTTGAGGGAAAAGCTGAAGGTACTGTTGGCACAGCTAAAGCTGAAGCCAAGGGAAAGTTTTCTGTTAGTGAAGATGGTGTTAATGCCAATGTTAAAGGCGAAGCAATGGTTGCCGCCGTTGAAGGTGAAGCATCTGGAACCATCAATATTCTGGGCTTAGAGATAACCGGAAAAGTCGGTGGCTATGCTGGCGCAGTTGGCGTTGAAGGAAAAGTCGGCATCGAAGATAATAAGTTCGTATTGGAAGGCGGTGCTGCCGCTTTGATCGGTGGTTCAGCTGGTATTGAAATCGGCTTCAACGATGACGGATGGGATAACTTTGTTGACTTTATCGTATTTTGGGATTGATTATAAGAGGTGACATATGAGCATGAAATCTTTTAGATATGAGTTCACCGCTAAAGAATTAACGTATTTCTTATTCAAAAAGAAATCGTGTCCCAAATGCGGTGGAAATATGAAGAAAGAAAAATGTTGTGAAACTGTAGACGGCTCCGTGTTTAATACAAATTCGGTTCCACTTTATATCCAGGGCCGCCAAGTAAAGCATTATTTTTACCGTTTTACCTGCGAAAAATGCGGTTCTGAATTCACCTTATCTGAATTGTCGAAATAAGAAAGGAGATTGAAATGAAGAAATTTCTGCCTATCGGCTCAGTTGTATTATTAAAAGAGAGCCAGAAACGAATTATGATTGTTGGAGTAAAGCAGAAGCAAGCAAACTCCGACAAAGTATGGGATTATAGCGCCTGCCTGTACCCTGAAGGAATCATCGATCCAGATAAACTGTTCCTATTTGATGCTGAACAGATTGAGCGTTTGTATTTTGTTGGACTTCAGGACGGAGAAGGATTAGCTTTCTTGAATAAGTTAAATCACCTGGATGATAATGCATAACCCCGCAACCAATCATCCGGAAACGAGAGGTTTAGCTTATGGACAAGCCTGTCTGTTCCTCCCACATTGGAAAACGTCCAAACCATGAAGATAATTTTTTGATTGATGGCTCTTATCTGTCATCTGACATACAAAAGCGAATGTCAGATAAGCGCTGCTATTTCGTTAATGGTGCATCTTCCTCGAACATACATCTTTATGCTGTTAGCGATGGTATGGGCGGTCATAATGCAGGAGAAGTTGCCAGCCGAATATGTGTGGAGAGACTTTCGTTAGCATATAACGAACTGCAGCAATCCCGTTCGCTCAAAGAAGCGGTGACCTATCTTCAAGCAATCATTGCCGAAATCAATGATACTGTCTGTAACATGAGTCGCAAGCAACCTGAATTGAAAGGTATGGGGGCAACTCTTGTCTTATTGATTGCATATAAAGACGAATATGCCCTCTTAAATATTGGCGATAGTCGTGCATATTATTTTAGCGACAGCACAATTACACAAATTACAAAAGACCATACCGAAGGACAACGAATGCTTGACCTCGGTCTATTAACGAGGAAAGAACTCTCTGGTTTTCCTGCACGCAAAAACTTGAACCGTTATATAGGTTATAATCAAAACGGCTATGTTTTACAAGCAGATGAATACTATCCTGTTTTAGAAAACGGAGTAGTTCTGCTATGTAGTGATGGCATTTCAGATTTTCTTTCAAATGATCAAATCGTCGAAATACTAAGTGCGGCAAGCAACCTTGAAATTGCTGTAAGTCAGCTGGTTGACAAGGCCGTGTCAGCACTTAATGCAGATAATGCAACGGCTATACTGATACCACTTAGGAGGTGATTCTGTGGCGCAAACAAACTTAATTGGCAAAAATATTCTCGGATATACTGTCA
The DNA here is from genome assembly GCF_900604335.1 of Intestinibacillus sp. Marseille-P6563. NCBI lineage: Bacteria > Bacillati > Bacillota > Clostridia > Eubacteriales > Butyricicoccaceae > Intestinibacillus > Intestinibacillus sp. Marseille-P6563. The sequence goes on from NZ_UWOD01000001.1 coordinate 1,010,320, forward strand.
TCGAAAAACTCGGTTCAGGTGCATTTGGAACGGTGTACAAAGTTGTTAAATCAAATGCAGCAGGCCAGTATGTTCGTGCGCTAAAGCACATCACAATTCCAACAGAAAAGCAATACAACTCCGTATTAAGCTCTATGGGTGGTGATGTTTCTAAAGCCGACAATTATTTTTCGCAAATGCTCAATAATATCGTTTCGGAAATCAGAATCCTAAATGATTTATCTGAAAAGGGCGTACAGCATATCGTCAGATATTATGAAAATGATATACTTGTTACTGACTCCCCAAGGCGATATGATATTTTTATTCTTATGGAATATCTGACTCCTCTTGAAGATTTCATCCGGGGTACAGATTTCCTTGTGCGTGATGTTCTCAGGTTAGGATTAGATGTTCTATATGGACTTCAATCATGTCACGATAACGGCGTAATTCATCGAGATATAAAAGATGACAACATTTTCGTATCTGATAAAGGCGAATATAAAATTGGCGATTTTGGCGTTTCAAAAGTTTTGAAAGACAGCTCAAAAGCTGAGTCCTTAAAGGGTACACCTAATTTCCTCGCACCAGAAGTCTATTTAGGCAAGGAAGGATATACAAAATCCGTTGACCTTTACTCCCTGGGTATTGTGCTCTACAGGCTCTTAAATTACAGCAGAAATCCATTCCTGCCTCGCTTCCCTGAACAATATTTTGCTCAGGATGAAGATGCTGCTTTTGAAGAAAGAATGAGTGGCAAGACTCCGGATTTTCCGGCCCTTGGTGGCGAGGCTATCGGGCGTGTGATTGTGAAATCTATTTCCAATAGCACAGAAAGATTCCAAACTGCTGATGAGTTTATAAACGCCTTGGAGCAAGCAATCGACCAAACACCGCCCGAGATATTTAATGAAAAAATTAAATTCGGAGTATCCTCTTCTGTAGAGTCCACAGAAGAACCAAAAGCAAAACAATATGGCTCTACTTTGGGTGAAACAGTCCCTGATTCTGCACCAGAAGAATACTCTGAAGACGAGCATAACACTTCTATCAATAGGCATTTGTTTGAAAGCATTGGAGAAGTTCCGTCCACCGACATCCCAGCAGTTGATCCTGTTGCAAGCCACGAACACGATCACAGACAAGAAAGCACATCAGGTACATCCCAGCAAAATATAAACAGACGAGTTGTGGATTTCGTCCCCCCAGATATAAGTGAGCCAGAGGAGCCTGCTGCACTGGACAAGAAAGTGATGAACAAATTTGTGTTCTTCATTCCTGTGATTATACTTTTTGTAGGTGTGATTGCATACTTTATTGTGGTTCCTAACATCTATGGACGGGTCGTATCTTTTGTGGATTGGCTTTTCACCGATCCTCAGAATATCATATCTACACTTCGTGATCCGAATGCTGTTTTGCCGCAGGTCAACAGCATCATTGGCATGAGAATCTTTTGGTGGGTATGGTTGGCTGGACTGATTACTTCCCTATTTTTTGTTGGTAAGCAACTTCAGTCAAAGCCCGAACCTAATGCTCCCAATGCTATCTTAACAAAGAAAGAGCCTTATTTGATGATTCAGGATGTCATTGATGCTCTGAAGCAAGTAAAGGCTCACAACTATAGTAAACAGCTCGACTCTTTGATTTATTCTGCAAAGAAGCTTGAAGAAAAATTGTCCGTGGAGAGCGACTTCGGATACGGAAAAAATGTTGTTATCAGTTGTGAAAATAACATAGCACGACAGATTCAGTTTCTTGTAGACATCGCCCCATGCGTTGAAAATGGCGATTTTGAGGAAAACATAAAAGCCATGAACACAGCAATAATGAACATCAACTCTTTGCTTCGTAGACGAATAGAGCTCAAGAAACGATAACAGCACAAATTGGCAAGCAGTGCAAAGTGGTACCACTTTGCTCATTTTCTCAATTTCGCCGCAGGCTCAATTTTCAAAAATTGCTTGTTGGTGCAGCAGCCCCAAGCCCCATTGAACAACATCTGCGATGTTGGCTACACGGTCATTTTGACCGTTACTTGCAGACAGCACTATGGAAAAATTGAGAGTCACACTGTATAATCGTGATAACAAGATTGCTCTGTTTTGAAACTCAATTCACGAAAGTATGGAGGTGAGTCTATGATTAAGCTCGGTAAATATCGTCATTTCAAAGGAAATGAATACGAAGTTTTAGACTTTGCTACACATTCTGAAACTCTGGAGCCAATGGTTGTATACCGTCCTCTCTATGGTGAGGGAAAACTTTGGGTTCGGCCTGCTTCTATGTGGGAGGAAATGGTGGAGGAAGACGGTAAACTCGTTCCTCGCTTTTCTTACATCCCCAAAGAGTACACAAACACACTGAGCCAGTTATGGTACGATGGAGATGAGGCGAAATGGGAAAAAGCATTAGCCCACTACCACACGCTTTACAAAGATGTATCATTGGAAACCTTTATGGAAGAACTGCGCCCGGAAGTAGTGGAGCAGATGTCCGCTTCTGAGTTTTATTATTTTCTCCATGATAAGTATTTCGTCTGGAAGTATACAGCCAAAAACAGGCTGGCAACCACACGCAGCCATCTACGGAAATATCTTGATGGCAATCAACTTCACCGGCTCGAACAGATACATAATCAGATTTTCTCTACGGACAGAAGTAAGGCAACCGATATGCTAACCGTTGTATCCCAAATCAAAGGGCTTGGTATTGCCGGTGCCAGCGGGCTGCTTTCTATCCTCTTTCCAGAACAGTATGGAACAGTGGATCAGTTTGCTGTGTTGGCCTTGCTGACCATTGATGAATTACCAGAACATGACCGTTTGGGAAAGATGAAGCCAGAGTTTCTTTCTCTCAAGGATGGAGTTCTTTTGGAAGAAATCATGCGTCAAAAGGCTTTAGAATTGAATCGAAAGTTTCAGAGCAACAGATGGACGCCAAGAAAAATTGACATGGTGCTCTGGGCATACGGTCGATAAAACAAAAAATACCGCCACTACCAACTCTATCGAGAGCCGGTAGTGGCGGTATTTTATCGGGTAGAACTTACTTCTCTCTGATGTTGCTTCTCTTTTTGGTCGATGCCAAGGATATGGATAGATAAGGTACAATAAGTTTCGCAAATTGAAAAGTAGATAAAAAGAGACATGGTTTGCAAATCTCTGGTAGAATGAAGTCGCAACACACCATTCTGAAAGGAGACAGCAAACCATGTCCGAGAAGATTGTACAGCTAAACGAGGAAGTAATCAAGGGGCAGCTCAAGGAACTTGTGCGCGGAAGCGTAGAGGAAACCCTCAACGAACTGCTGGAGGCCGAAGCAGAAAAGTTGACCCAGGCAGCCCGGTACGAGCGCAATGAACAGCGCCAGGGCTACCGCAGCGGCCACTACAACCGCAACCTTACCACCACATCCGGGGATGTCACCCTCAAGGTGCCCAAACTCAAGGGGATCTCCTTTGAGACCGCCATCATTGAGCGGTATCGCCGCCGGGAGAGCAGTGTGGAAGAGGCCCTCATTGAGATGTACCTGGCCGGCGTATCCGTCCGGCGTGTGGAGGACATCACCGAGGCCCTGTGGGGCAGTAAGGTGTCTCCCTCCACCATCAGTGAACTGAATAAGAAAGCGTATGTCCACATTGAAGATTGGCGGAACCGTCCTCTGCAGGGCGGGCGGTATCCGTATGTCTATGTGGATGGGCTCTACCTGCGCCGCAACTGGGGCGGAGAATTTGAAAATGTAGCCATTCTTGTGGCAATTGCGGTTAATGAGGACGGATATCGTGAGGTTCTGGGCGCCGCTGAGGGCATGAAAGAGGACAAGGCCAGCTGGATCAGCTTCTTCAAGTGGCTGCGCGGGCGTGGTCTGGACGGCGTGAAACTGGTGGTTGGCGACAAGTGTCTTGGTATGCTGGAAGCCGTGGGAGAGGTGTTTCCTGAGGCCAAATACCAGCGGTGTACCGTGCACTTTTACCGCAATGTTTTCGCTGTCACGCCTCGTTCCAAGGTGAAGCAGGTGGCCAAGATGCTCAAGGCGATCCACTCCCAGGAGAGCAAAAAAGCTGCCCGCGAAAAGGCCAAGGCGGTGGTGGAGCAACTGCGCTCTATGAAGCTGAAGGAATCTGCCAAGAAAGTGGAGGACGGCATTGAAGAAACCCTGACCTACTGCGATTTTCCCAGTGAGCACTGGACCCGTATCCGCACCAACAATGTCATTGAGAGGCTAAACCGGGAGATCCGCCGCCGCACCCGTGTGGTGGGCAGTTTCCCGGACGGCAACTCTGCACTGATGCTGGTCTGTGCCCGGCTGCGCCATGTGGCTGGCACCCAGTGGGGCAACAAAAAGTACATGAACATGAAGCACCTGGAGGCCTCCGTTGAGGATGTCTCCATTGCCGGCTGACTTCATTCAAAACAGAGTCTGCAAACCAATTTGCGAAAAATTCTGTAAGCGTAAAAACAGTCGGCGACTTGTCAGTAAAGAAAGCCTCTGCCAAACTATAAGAGTCTGAGAAAGTGCATGGTAGTACAAGATAGTACCAGAGAGTATCCCAGACTCCAAGATAGTGAGGTGCAGGCATGGAGAAGGCGGCAAGTTTACAGAGAGCCAATCAACAACAGCGGTTGGTGGAATGGAGCCGGCGTGTAGAGGCCTGCCGGAGCAGCGGGCTGCCGGTAGGTCAATGGTGCCAGGAAAATGGGATAGCGGTATCCACCTATTTCTTCTGGCAGAGGAAGGTATTTCAGGCGCTGAAAGAACTCCAGGAGGTGACCTTCGCAGAGGTGCCGGTCATAGAGCGTACCCAGCCCTCCGGGCATATCGTAGCAGCCATGGAGGTAAGCGGTGTGCGGATCCAGGTCTACGAGGGAGCGGATAAGGACACACTGCAGGCAATTCTCCAGGCGGCAAAGTCATGCTGAACGATTTCAACTGCAGCTGCCCGGTGTACATTGCCTGCGGATACACAGACCTGCGGCGAGGCATTGATGGACTGGCCAATCTGGTAAGGAGCCAGTTCCAGATGGATCCCTTTCAGCGGGCGCTGTTTCTGTTCTGCGGGAGACGGCGGGACCGGCTCAAGGCACTGTACTGGGAGGGAGACGGCTTTCTGCTGCTGTATAAGCGTCTGGAGAGCGGCAGTTTCCAATGGCCCAGGAACACGGAGGAAGTGCAGACCCTGACACCCCAACAGTACCGCTGGCTGATGGAGGGGCTGAAGACCGAGCAGCCGAAGGCAAACAAAGCGGTGTCCGGCCTGAGCGTGATCTAATGCCGGAAAATGCTGAAAACATTGGCTTTTTGCCCTGCTTTGTGGTATCATTTACACATGGAACATGAGAAGAACACTGCCGCAAGCACCCCGGAAATGATGACCATCTCACGGGCGGAATACGAATCTCAGCAAGCACAGCTAACTGAGTTAAAGCTCCAGAACCAATGGCTTCTGGAGCAGCTTGGCCTTGCCAAGAAGCGGCAGTTTGGGGCATCCTCAGAGCGGCTCCAGGAGGGGCTGATGGACCAGCTGTCTCTCATGGCGAATGAGGCGGAGGCCTACGCCTATGGGACGAAAAATGCCACAGCGGAGCAGGTGGCGGTAAAGGCCCATGCCCGCAAGCGGCAGAGCGGCAATGTGTTGGATATCGTACCGGAGGAAACCCCTACGGAAGTGGTGGAGCACCATCTTTCCGAAGAAGAGCGCATCTGTGATGCCTGTGGTACAGTCATGGAGGAGATTGGCAAAGAGGTGCGCCGGAGCCTGAAGATGGAGCCGGCCCGGTTTTGGATCCGGGAGGATGTGTACTACACCTACGCCTGCAAGCAGTGCGAAGCGGAAACAGGCGAAGGCAATCTCCGAAAGGCGCCCAGACAGCCCGTGCTTTGCCCGGGCAGCTTTGCCTCACCTGAGGCGGTAGCCCATATCATGACGCAGAAATTTGTCATGTACTCTCCGCTGTACCGTCTGGAGCAGGAGTTCCAGCGGCAGGGGCTGAAGCTTTCCCGGCAGACCATGGCCAACTGGATCCTACAGGCCTCGGACACCTGGCTGCGGCCTGTGTACGATGAACTGCACCGGAAGCTGTGCAAGGAAACCGTGCTGCACGGGGATGAGACCACGTTGCAGGTGCTGAAGGCGCCGGGCAGGACCTCAACAAGCAAGTCTTACATGTGGGTCTACCGGACCAGCGGCTGCGCTGAGCAGCCCATTGTGTTGTACGAGTACCAGCCCAGCCGGAAGGCGGAGTACGCCCAGGCATTCCTCAAGGATTTCTCCGGCTGGCTGCACGCGGACGGCTACCAGGGCTACCACAAGCTGCGGTCGAACATCCGGGTGGTGGGCTGCTGGGCTCATGCCAGGAGAAAGTTTGACGAAGCGCTGCAGACACTGCCCAAAGAGAAACGGCAGGAGTCTCTGGCGGCAGGCGGCGAGTGTTACTGCACCCGGCTGTTTCAGCTGGAGCAGTCTCTCATGGACCTGACGCCGGAAGAACGCTATACCAAGCGGCTGGAACTGGAGAAACCGGTTCTGGACGCTCTGTTGGCATGGGCAAATGAGGCCAGCGCCAAAACGGCACCCAAGTCTGCCCTGGGCAAGGCACTGCACTATCTGCGGGAGCAGTGGCCCTACCTGGTACGCTATCTGGAGGACGGCAGGCTGGAGCTCTCCAACAACCGTGCCGAGCGCAGCATTAAGCCATTCGTCATGGGCCGGAAGAACTGGCTCTTTTCCAACACCCCCGCCGGCGCCCAGTCCAGCGCTGTGATCTACAGTCTGATTGAAACCGCAAAGGAGAACGACCTGGATCCCTACCGCTACCTGGTTTGGCTTCTGAACACCGCACCTGGGCTGAGCCAGACGGATGAGGCTTGGGCAGAATCTTTCCTTCCCGTGAATGCTCCGCAGGAATGTAAAATTCCAAAACCATAATGAAAATGCCGACCGCCATCTCAATGCTTGCGCACTGAGATGGCGGCCTTTTTATACGCCTGGAGATTTGACGGTTACAAAATTCTTGACACTACCCAAACCAATTTGCGAAAAATTCTTGACACTACCCACTACCCCAACCTGGTATGAATGGTCAAAATCTGGTGCATCTGAAAATTGTTATGAAAAAAGCCGAAAACCCTTGAAAACAAAGGCTTTCGGCATTGTGGGCTGGCGTCGCAAAAGGGACTTGAACCCCCGACCCCACGCTTAGGAGTACGGCGTACCATTTCGTAAATTGTTCATATCATATCTTCCCGTGTTGTTTCTTCGCAAATTGTGCTGCCTGGAGGCAGGTCAATTTGCACAAATTCCCCTGAAATATGCTGCCTTACAACGGCTTTTCAAATGTCGTATTAGCAAGGTATTAGCAGGAACCCCTTGTGACAGAAGGCTTTCAGGAACCATTTCAAAATGCTATTAGCAGGGAGGATCATTTTATGAGCACCAACGAAAAAGGGACGCCCCAAAGCAGAACATACACTGTGAATGACATCGCAGCCATTCTCGGTATCGGCCGCGCTACGGCCTATAAACTCGCCAACTCCGGAGCGTTCAAGACGATCCGCATCGGCAACATGATCCGCATCTCCAGGAAGTCCTTTGAGGATTGGCTAAAAGCGGAGGGACTGGACGACGAAACGGAATAGTTGATAGGAGCGCCATAGGTTTAAAACCTATGGCGCTCCAGTATTTAATTAACAAAGCTCGAAATATGCAACCTAAATAGAATTGTCTCGCGAACCTTCTAAAACTTCAAGAAGGAGGAATAATATATAATGCCAACAAAATAATTTAATAGATTCTGGAGGGAAAATATGACAAGAAATAGCTTAGACGATTTATTTATTGCTCGTCAGATCTTGACTTCATACATCGACTTTTTAGATAGCCGAGTGAAAAAAGAAATGGATGTTCTGCGGAACACATATGTTAATATCCCTATTGAGGAACTATCCAGTGAGAGTAAAGTATATATTGAATCGGATGTAAAAAGTCGTATAGAATCTTTGGAAAGTTTTCAAAAATCTCTTTCCAAAATAAAAACTCAAATTGTAGAAGTATTTCAGAAATATCCCGCTAGACTTTCTATGCTTTCAAAAGAACGGTACAAAAACAATTTAATCGATCATCAAAAAAAGATTATTCACTCATTTGAAGAATTAGCAAAATACTGGTGAACACACATTTCCTAATGCAATAAGGGATGCGGCTGATTGACGATGAAATGTAATGGTTCCAAGAGATCCTAACGTACGGTCATCTGTTTCGTTAAGAATTTTGTTTGTCATCATATCGTTTATACTTTTTATTAGATATTGAACAAATTGCTGTGCATTGCATTTGGAGTGTAATGATAATAGTATCGTCTTTTCAAAAGCATCGCTATACGAGTCGTATATCAAACCTCTAACATTTTTATGTGCTCCATCATCATAAATTATCCCATCTTGAAAGCCAATGTAGAAATCACTCTTTATGTCTGTATCAACGCAATATCTACCTAACGCTTTTGCACTATCACAACAAATAGCAATAACTTTTTTCTTGGCAAGTATACTGGCGTTTTCAAAATCAATAAAACTAAAATTCTTTTTTTGATCTTGCTGAATATATTTTGATTTTAATATCGCATCCTCTTCACCATGCGTAAAAAACATTACAACATCACTAGATGCTATTTTTTCAAGAATAGATTTATCGATTTGAAAAGATATATATGGCTCGTGATAATACACTTCGTTTTTGCTTTCTAATTCTTCCCGGAAAGAATCTTTTTTTAAAAACTTATATATTTTTTTGCTATCATTATCAATTCTATTCCAATAAATGAAGATTTTCATTGCTATTGCTCTCCACCAAATTTCATGAAATACGAAATAATTGTCGAATAAATCTCTTCTCTAAACTTTTCCCCGACGGCTGTTCCCAACCGCAATTCTTGAAGCAATTGATTGGCGGAAATGGATTTCCCTTCAATATAAAAAACTCCATTTTCTCCATAATTACATATTAAATCTTCCATGCTAACTAATACCGTATCCAGTTCCTCAATGGCACTTTTTATTGCTTTTGATAAACGAGGAACTTCACGGTTTGTAATTGCAAAGATTTTTAATTCATTTATAATCTGAACAAAATCAAGCGCCGACAAATCAAAGTTTCCTTCTCCATCAAAATTAAAGGAACCTGAGTAAAAAATAATTTTTGTTCTACGATTATTTTCACGATATCGCTTCAAAAGGGTAAACCCAAATCGTGATTCTTCATAATTTTGGAAGTTATAGTCTTCGCCACTTAGCGCACAGTCAAACATTACTATATCGCAAGAGTAGTTTTTTAGACTATCAACTTCTGATTGCTTTGATAATATTTTATATTCAATCTTGACCCCGTCTAAGTTAAGCATTTGTTTTACAGCATGCAGCACTGGATCCAATGTGTCTGGATTGTCATCAATTGCAACAATACGAAATGTCTTATCCACATTAAGCCCTCCTTCAATAATTAATAGGAAAAGTTAGTTCAAATAATGCACCGCCTAATGTTCCGTTTTTTATATAAGATATGTCGCCACCTTGTTCTTTCATATAGGCTAAAGTGCTAGCTAAGCCTATTCCGGTTCCTCCTGTTCTGGAAAAGGTCACATTAAAAATAAATGGAGCATCCTCGTCTTTGATACCACAACCATTATCTTCAAAATAAACTTTTAAATAGTCGCCAGAGAGCTTCATAGAAACTTTTATCTTTGGGCTTGTCACATCTTTTAAAGCCTTCATAGAATTATTCATTAAATTATCTAGTACAGTTCGGAAACCGTCTATATTACACTTACATCGATTGTAAATGATATCTTTAAATTCAAATTCTATTTTTGGATAGACAAGCTTTTTTTCTTCAATAAAACTACGAATTACCTCAGCAAGAATAGTGTATTCCTTCTTATTGCGTTTGGGTGATGTTCTTTTCAATGCTGCAAATATCATACGAGAAATATCACTCGCAACTTTTTTTGCACCCGAAGTATCAAATTCAAGGCCTTTATTTTGCGCTTCAATTTCAATGGAGATTACCATAGCATTAAGAGCATCCAACTTGTTTTTAACCGCATGGATCAAGTCATATAACATAGTTTCTGTTCCTACAATTTTTTCCATCACGATTAAACGTTTTGATAGTTCTTTGTTTGCTTGTTCAACCTGTTGAATGTTTTTTTCTATGGTTCCAAAAGACTTCAATGTCTGTCCAATTACCAATTCTTTTTTTTGCTGCGGAATATCTATATCATCGTATAATTGTGGAAGGTCTTTTTTAAAAGATAAAAGGTCTTTTTTAATATCTTCTACAGTTGTCTGAATTACTTTTCCTTGTTTTTGAGCCTCGGTTTTTATTCTAGAAAATATAAATTCTTGTAAAAGGTCTAAAATTTTCCATATAAAATCTTTAAAATCAGAAAATTCTTGTGTATCTTCATTTAAGCCTTGACGATTTGTTGCATCTTTAAGTGCTGGATTTTGAGATTTGGTAATTTGAACATATCCAATAATATCTCGAGTACCCAGCGAACGAAATACAGCTTGTGCATGTTTGTTATCAATTCCAAGCCAGTCATTTTCCATTTCACCATAAGGCAATATTCTAAAATTATCACGAAATAGTTTAATATTGCCATACTCTCGTGTGGTAATGCCATTGTGCCTTGCAAATGCACGCTTTGCAGCTGCATCCATATATAAAATTTTGATTCCTACGGGGCCGAAAGACGGCTTATTTACAGAAATGGAGTTATTTACTGTAGTAAGATCGTCAAACAACTGATAGGTTAATGCACCATCACCTGATAATTTTGCATTGATACCTGTAGTAGCATATTCAAGAGAGTCATTTATGATTTTTTCACTATGGTCACCAAATTTAAGAATGATGCAAAAATCGTCTTGCTCTTGAGCAAATGGAGAGATCATTCTTTTAAGGTGCCTTTTAAGATTTAAAATGTCAGCATTTGTCCAAAAATCTCTAAGATCAGATATTTCCAACCGAACGCCAGTTTTTAAAGGCACTTCATTTTGTGTGACGTTACACTCAAACTCGATATCCTGTAGCTTTTTTGTATGATCATCAAGACGGCTCCAATCGATATCTAAAACAGCGGTTTCAAAGCCATTGTTCCCAGTCGAAATCATCCGCAACTTTGAACCTAGCCTATCACAGCCAAATCGACCAATGCCTTTTTCGCCGTTCATAACGCGTTTAATAACCCTAGTTCCACGTTTAGAGTTCCTCTCAATGGAACCTTCTTTACTTGTTGTCCCAATTTCCATCCAATTTGATTTTATTTCGGAGAACGACATTCCACAGCCATCATCAGAAATAATAATCTTGGATAATGGATTTGAAACAACAGTATCGCGCTTGCCTCGACTATTTAACTCTTTATCTGTTCCTGTAGTTTGAAAATTAATAAATTCTATACACACATTACTTGCAAATGCATCATAAGAATTTTTGATCAATTCAAATACAGCTATTATGTTATTGGTAATAAGTTCCCGTCCCACCAATTTTCCAAGTTTAGCATTCGTGCTAAAACTTAGTTTTTCTCGTATCTCCATTGTTCTACCTCACTTAAAACACAACCCACTTGTTCAGCAAATATTGGGGGAATTGCATTAGCAACTTGAGTATATCTAGGGACCTCTAACTTTCTCGCCTTTCCTCCAGTTGTATATTTTCCTTTGAATTCGAAATCATCTGGAAAACTTTGTATTCTGGCATGTTCTCTAACCGTCATAATCCTCGGCTCAGAATAATGGATTAAATCATCAGGAATGGATGTAATAGTAGGACAAATTGTATCAGGTTTAAGTGGGGTAATCCCCCTTTTTTTCAAACCTTTAACCAAGTTTTGTTCAGGAGCGATTCTAACAGATGTTTTTGTCGCCTCCATTATTTCTTTTAATAATTCTACAGTTTCTTTCCTTTGATTTGCAAAACGATGACTATCCGGTATTGCTTTTTCTGCAATGTGTTCTCTCATAACTTTTTGATAAGGCGTATCAATTTTTCCGTAGATTCCATTAAAAAATCCTTTTGAGTCCCTACTTTCTACTACACCATGCTTCTTTTCTAGATCCCCAATAGCATCTTTAATTGATACAGGTCCTTTGTAACCTTTTTTACGCAAAAAGCTTTCTCGACCGTTCTCCAATCTTTCGAAAAATTTTTCTGCATTGCCATTTTTTATTCCAAATAGAATAAAGCGTATGCGGTTTTGTGGCACACCATAGTCTGCCATCGTGATCATCCGAAAAGCAACAGAATATCCCTCTTCTTCAAGTGCCGAAACCAATTTTTGAGAATATGGAATTCCCTTTATTTTGGGATTTGTTGAACTTTTAAAGCCGATTGTGAATCCGTGAACATTTTCAAAAAATATCATTTGAGGTTGCACTAATTTGATAAATTCAATATATGAATTCATTAATTGATTGCGCACATCGTCTGTTTTTCTTTGGCCCGCTAACGAAAAACCTTGACACGGTGGACCTCCAACAACCAAAGAAACGGTATTTCTTAAAGATATTAGCTCCTTACGTTTGTCACGTAGTAGATCGTTTATATCAAGGTTCTTTACATCGAGCCAGTCAGGCCAAGCAAAATGATTGCACCGATCAATAAGATTAAACTTCAATGTGGAAAATGCAATATCATTTTTTTCTACTGCAAATAGCCCTTTTAGTCCCGCTTTATATAAGCCTAAAGATAGGCCTCCACATCCAGCAAATAAATCTATATATAACATTTTTTCACCATACTTTTTGCGCAGGTTGGATGGATTCCAACTTTTAACACAAAATAATCTATTCAAATATCCATTTACATTAATTGATAAGCCCAGTGTCCATTGACTCGGCATTTAATTAAAGTACCCTCTTCAACCAATCTGCCAAGGATTCTATTGGCTGTAGCTGCTGATACATCGCATAACGCCCTAACATTGGCATTCATAATATAATTATGGTTTTTTAAGTATGACTCGATTTTACTCGAACGGATTGAGGCCTTATCCGTTGGTTTATCTTCCATTCCATTCATCCTACTGATGGTTTCTACAAGAGCTGTTTTGATAACAGACAACATAAATTCGATAAACACTGTGGACTCACCAGTGTCGTTTGATTTATTGATTGCCGCATAGTAATCCTTTTGTTTGGAGTAGATAATGGAGTCTACTGGAATCCAAGCAAAGTCAGAATTCCACTGAGATAACAGTAATGTATGCCAAAGACGACCAAGCCGACGATTTTCATCTATAAAAGGATGAATTCTATCGAACTCATAATGGAACACACAACTGCGGATTAACATATGCAAGTCGCTATTCTTTGTCCAATCCAGCAGCTCCTTCACCAAGTCAGACATATACTGGGGCAATACTCCGCAATGAACAATGTATCCTTCTTGATTCATTACTCCAGTAGGGTGGAAACGAAATTTCTCTGATTCCTCGACTAATCCATGCATCATTATTCCGTGTGCCATGAGCAAGTCATCTACTGAGTATGGGTTTAATTTATCCAATCTTTCATAAAGCTCATAGGTATTTTTGACTTTGGCAATGTCTTTTGGGGGAGCAAAAATCTGCTTTCCATTAAGCACCGCTATAACTTGCTCCAGACCAAGCGTATTCTTTTCAATAGCAAGAGAGCTGTAAATGGTGCGAATGCGGTTGCCTCGGCACAATGAAGCGTTATTAGAAACACAGTCAGAAAGTGACATTTTTCCAACCAACTCCGCGATTTCTGCTACATAATCAATCATATTATTCGTAATCTGAAATAGGGGTTGCTTGCTATTCATAGAACACCTCATGGTTTGAGTATATTAAATTAATTATATCATTTTATTCCATCAACAGCAACACATCTCTCATTCCATCAATCATATAATGTTCTTTCTGCACGCCACAGGGTATCCCTGTGGCGTTTTTACATCAAATTTATTTCCCGTCGTATCTTTCAAATTTTTGATTTCTATGAGTCAATTATTATTTTTTCAAAACTGCATCGAAAGGAGCCCAAATTCCATGTTTTTCTTCCACAATCAGCCGAAAGACCACTGCCCATAGGTTTTCCCCTCCGAGGTATCCGGGCGGCATAGAGGCTGCCTTTGCTCTAAAAATTAACACTTTTCCAGACCGCCGAAGGGAGGTGATACCATGGCGGTATTTCGCATTGAGAAAACCCGCAACTATACGGTGATGTCCAACCACCACCTGCGCAACGCGGGGCTGTCCCTGAAATCCAAAGGGCTGCTCTCCATGATGCTGTCCTTGCCGGAGGACTGGAACTACACCACCAGGGGCTTGGCTAAAATCTGCAAGGAGGGCACGGACAGCATTGGCTCCGCCCTGAAGGAGCTGGAACGGGCCGGGTACATAGTCCGCAACCGGCTCCGGGACAGTAAGGGCAAGATCGTGGATGTGGAGTATGTCATCTACGAGACACCCCGTTCCCCGGACACGGGCCAGCCGTGTGAGGACGAGCCGGATACGGCTTGTCCAGATACGGAAAACCCGGATATGGATAACCCATGTCTGGAAAACCGGCCGCAATTAAATAAAGAGAAAAGAAATCCTGAAGAACAAAATACTGATTTATTAAGTACGAAAGGATCAAATCCTATCCAATCAAGCCCCCAAATCCCCACAGGGGTTAGCCGGACCGGACGGGACTGGATGCGGGAGCGAGAAGTCTATCGGGAACTGATTTTGGAGAACATTGAGTACGACATCCTCATACAGAACGAGCGCATGGACCGTGACCGTCTGGACGAGCTGGTGGAGCTCATGGTGGATACCGTCTGTTCCCGCAGGGAGACGATCCGCATTGCCGGGGACGACTATCCGGCAGAGGTGGTCAAATCCCGGTTCCTGAAGCTGAACAGTTCTCACATCGAGTATGTGTTGGACCGTATGCGGGAGAACACCACCTATGTCCGCAACATCAAGAAATATCTGCTGGCTGCCCTGTATAACGCCCCGGCCACCATCGACAGTTACTATGCGTCCCTGGTGAACCACGACCTGTACGGCAGCGGAGAAAGGAGATGATGACTTATGCAGGAAGAAGTCACCCAGCGCACCGTTGCCCTCTGTGTGGAGGCCACCAAGCTCTCCGCCGGGATGCTGCAACAGGCCATGAAAAAAGTGCTGGACGAGATGCAGAAAGGAGTGACCGGCCACAAGACCAAGCTGCACCACGGCAAGCAGACCCTCCGGCAGCTTATGAAGCACAACACCGGCGTTTCCAACATTGAGATTACCGATCAGAATATCCGGGCCTTTTCCGCCACCGCCAAGAAATACGGCATTGACTTTGCACTGAAAAAGGATACCAGCGGCGAGATACCCCGCTACCTGGTGTTCTTCAAGGGCCGGGATGCCGACGTCATCACGGCGGCTTTTCGGGAGTTTTCCGCAAAGAACCTGGAGAAAGAGAAAAAGCCCTCTATCCGCAAGGAACTGGCTCAGGCAAAGCAGCAGTCCAAAGCCCAGCACCGCCAGCGGGAGAAGGTCAAGACCAAAGACCGGGGTGTGGAATTATGACGGTTGACTTGAAGAAGGTTCTCATCCTCAACCTTCCGTATCTGCTGTTCGTGTATCTCTTTGATAAGCTCTGCCAGGCGGTGCGCCTTGCGCCCGGCCTTGACGCCTCTGAAAAGTTCCTGCATTTGAGCCAGGGCTTTACGGGGGCGTTTTCTTATGCGGCACCAAGCCTGCATCCGCTGGACCTGCTGGCAGGTATTGCCGGGGCGGTCATCGTCCGGCTGGCGGTGTACGCCAAAGGGAAAAACGCCCGCAAATACCGTAGTAGAAGTCACCGGACTTGATGACCATGCTGACGTTGTGTACCAGAGCAAAACTCATATCTTCCAGCAGCCACAGCTCCCGATTATAGGAAGTATCGGTCATGTCGTAAATGCCGATTTCCATATCCGAATAAATCAGACAAGCTCTCTGCATGAACAGTTCCTTGCCACGGTACTCGAATCCACGGTCGATATTGGTTTTTACGACATACTCATACGGTGTTTCTGCCTTATCTCGGAGAGCCATACAAACTTCCGGCAGACACAAGGCAGCACAGCCGACTTCTTCTTCATCATACGCTTCATAGTCCTCTGGCTGAAACAGATCAAACAGCCACTTCAAAGCATCGCTCATTTCTTTTTCTGTAAACATTTATGCGTCCTCCTTATCTCTCCATAGATTTCTCACGTTTTCGCTGCCATTGTTCGAGCAGTTTTATAATGGTGTCCTCCATTTGCTTTGGGGTATAAGATTTGGGGAAATACTTACGAAGTACATCATGTTTAATTGTTACCCTATCCAATTCACCCTTTTTTTCCTCAGACATGATTGCACACATGGCATCCAAACTGCATTTTCCTTCCTGGCTAAATTTTTTCAGACGTTGCGCCTGGGACAGAGAAGGGGTGGATTGTGCATAGTCCATTGCTTCCAGAAAGTCTTGCTGTTCCTCTGGTTTCAGATAAGAAATTTCGACCGCAGGGTTAAAGGCGATCTTCTTTTCATCTACCATATCCAACAGCTCAGGAATGAGATTTGTGAGTCGAATATAGCGTTTTACATTGTCACTACTCATTCCGCTTTCTTCACCTATGATGGCGGTCGTTAACTTCGGTGCAACTTGCACCGAAGTTAAATCAGTGCGCATACCCTGGCGCTTCATTGCATCCAATTTCATTTTGAAAGCAAAAGCTCTCTCACTGGGGAGGAGTGTTTCCCTTTGCAGATTGGAATCTACCATCAAAATTGTGGCTGCATCATCGTCCATATCCCGTACAATCACCGGCATGGTGTCTTTGCCAGCAAGCTCAGAAGCATGGTGGCGGCGATGTCCAGCGATTATCTCATATCCACCTTCCGGACGGGGACGGGCGATTGCAGGAGTCATAACACCAAACTGTGCGATACTTTCGACAGTTTTCTGCATAGCTTCATCATCCAGCACTTTGAAGGGGTGTCCCTTAAAAGGGTGGAGTTCAGAAAGCGGAATTTCCTGCACTCGTTCCTGTTGAGCTTCCTCTCGTGACTGGTCGGTCTGGAAAATATCATCGTAGCTGCTCAAGCTGATGTTTCCGCCTTTTTTCGGCATTGCTCAACACCTCCTTCGTCAATACTCGATAGGCATCAGCTACTTTGCCTTTCGGATCATGCTTGAAAATACTGGTTCCTTCTGCACTGATTTCTTCAGCACGAACCGAACGGGGAATATCTGTCTTATAAACTTTGAGTTTGCCACCATAATTTTCCCGAATCAGATTACTGATGTCTTTGGAGTAATTCGTGCGGCTATCTACCATTGTCAGCAGAATGCCCTCAATTCGCAGCTTCGGATTGATTTGGCGGCGCACCTTATTGATAGTCTGTAAAAGCTGCTCCAAGCCTTTCGCAGGGAGATATGCCGCCTGAACTGGAATCAGTACGTTGTCTGCCGCAGCCAGTGCATTAACTGTAAGCATACCCAAAGAGGGCATACAGTCCAGAAGAATGAAATCATAGTTCTGTTTTACGGTATCCAGGTATTGCTTGAGAATAGTTTCTCGACTCATAGCATTAACCAACGATACCTCCAAACCGGATAACTCAATGTTGGCAGGCATCAAGTCAACACCTTCCGGATGATGCAGAATGCCTTCGCCAGGAGCAATAGGCTGCTCTGAAAGGATTTTCCCCATCATATCCGATAATGTTGGAGAAAGCTGATCAGGAACAGGATGACCGAGGCAAATAGTGAGCGATGCTTGTGGATCAGTGTCTACCAAAAGCACTTTTTTACCTTCCATTGCCAAACCAACCCCCAGATTCTCGCAGGTAGTTGTTTTTCCTGTTCCGCCTTTCTGGTTAACTACTGCCAGGACAGTTGCTTTTGCCAAAATTCATCACCTTACCTTTCCTAATTGTTTCTCTCATTTCTATATCACCACCTTTCAAATTAAACCAGAAGCCATATCATGCCGCACATCGGCGTCAATTTTTATATCTATCGTGACTGGAGCATTATACAAAGCAGCAAGAGCATATTGTTTGGGGTTGCGGATTTTGGTTGTGTTGTCCTTAAAGCAGTCTAGTACATAGCGAATGTGCTCGGAATTTAACTTCATCAAACGACTTCGTACAACCTCAGCTGGCTTATCATCACTGGCTACCCGAATTAACTTTCGTTTGCTACATACGGTTTCAACCAATATTTCCAAAATGCTTTCCAGGACTTCTTTATCATAGGGAAATTCCCTGAAAAGATAGTCCATTTCAAGTTCTTCATAAAAATACTGATAGTAGCTCTGAAATTCCTCATCCTTTTCCACATCCCTTCCAGAAAAATCGGAAGATAGGATAGGATCAGTATCACTATACTCAGTATCTTTAATATCAGTATTATTACCTTGTGCTTTTGACAACTCTTGAAGTGTTTTATCGACAGTTCCAGAATTGTCCTTTTGACAATTCAAGAATTGTCTTTCCACAGAGTTATCCACAAAGTTTTTTACATAGATATAATTGGGCTTCCCCAGTCCAATACGTTTGCGTTCGATCAAGCCACATTTGTTTTCCAGCTCATGCAAGAGCTTTACTGCTTTTTTCTCTGCACATCCAAGTGCGCCTTTAATTTCTTCAATCGTGAATATGATGTAGACCCGACCAAGTTCATCCACCCATCCGTTTTTTGCCGATAAATTCATACGGTCAAGCATAATACCATAGAGCAGTTTTGCATCAGAAGATATATTCGAGAATTTTTCGTCTGTAAACAGAACTTTGGGAACCCGATAGAATGAAAATAGCTCTGCCTGCTGTCCGTAGAAATAATCATACATTGCTCCTCCTCACCGCCTTTTTCCTGAAGAATCTTTCTGTGCTTAGAGGAGCCATTTTAAGAGTGCCATCCCTGATACGATAAGGACAGCGAACAAGGATCATCGCCAGTAATCGCAACTTCATTTTCCATCACCCCTTTCCGATGACCTCACGCAAGAGCTTTTTCGTACACCACCCAATGCAAGGCTGCGCTCGCCCATAAGGGCATCCATCGCAATCGCTTTTAAGTTTAGGCGGCGGTGAAATCCGATAGTAACAGTTTGCTTTGCCCAGGCTGCATCCTGTCCTTTTGTTTTTCCAGTAGTAGCAGTATCGACAGTCGCTTGGTTTATCAGCGGCATATTGTGTTTTCATGATTCAAATACCTCCTTTCCTCCAGTCGCTTCAGAAGCAGTCTGGAAACAAAAAAAGAGTGTCTATTCACTCCCTAATAAGGGAGAAATAAACACTCTATGTAAACGAAAAAATATTAGATTGTATTTGGCATAACGACGTAGGACACGCAACAGCCACCTTTTTAATTAGCAAGGTTTTTTGCACCATTTTGGCTCTGATTAGCAGGAATGCCTTTCTGATTAGCAAAAACAGGCTTTTTCTTGCTAATGATTAGCTGGAAATTTTGTTTTTTCACCAGAGTTCGATGTCTGTTTGTGGTGCTACAAAAAATTTTTTTAAGTAATCACAGCTCTAAGATTAGATGCGGTGCTCATCTGCGACTGAAAACAAATAAAGCCGAAAACCCTTGAAAATAAAGGCTTTCGGCGTTATGAGCTGGCGTCCATAAGAGGATTTGAACCTCCGACCCCTCGCTTAGGAGGCGAGTGCTCTATCCAGCTGAGCTATATGGACGTGTCTAATATATGATTATAGCCCGACCAAAGTCGAACTGCAATCCCTTATTCAATTTTATCCAGTTGAGCGTTATAACATGACCTTAGGAGGCGGACCCTCTATCCTGGTGAGGTACGGGGGCATATACAGAAATTATTCAATTTTACAAGGCTCCGGGATTCGAACGGTTCGATTGTTAGGAGGCGACCGCTCTATCCAACTGAGCTACGGGGGCTTATACAGAAAATATTCAATTTTGCAGGGCTCCAGGATTCGATGTTAGGAGACAGGCCCTTTATCGCAGAGAATTTTCACGGCATGTTCTGGAAATATTTTGCCATCCATGTTATTTCTGTTTACAACATTCTGCGGGTTTTACTCTTTCAAGTTGCTTTCATCTGGAACGTATGGAATTTTTATGTATTTCCGAAAGGGTCCGCACAAAATTTTTCCGTAGAAATTATCAAAATATACAATGCTTTGTTTTTTTAGGCAATATGTAACCACAGTATTTTTAATCATATCGTATTCTGATTCAAAAGTCAACCTATTGTCCTAATCTTACAAAAACTTCAGATAAACTTGTCCTTTTTCTACCGTGTACCATCGAATTCCTTGCCGTTTTTTACGTGTTTTTATCCATGTAATTCAAAAATAATCGCAAGATTCTTGTGAAGATATCATAAAAAAAGATGAAATAGTTATTTCCTATGACCGATTCCTATGTTATGATAAAGTTAGTTCATTTTGGTCGTTTTCTTCGGCCATTCGAATAATTATGCTGTAAAGGGAAGTGAACAGCGATGAAAATTCATTTTACCGAAACCGTCTTGCGCGATGCAAACCAGTCGCTCATGGCGACACGGTTGCGTATGCAGGATTTTACAGACATCCTGGATACCATCGATCAAGCCGGTTACCACTCCATTGAATGCTGGGGCGGCGCAACATTTGATTCATGTTTGCGTTACCTGAGCGAAGATCCGTGGGAACGTCTGCGCACCATTAAAAAGCATATGAAGAATACCAAGCTTCAAATGTTGCTGCGCGGCCAGAACCTGCTCGGATATCACCATTATTCGGACGATATGGTGCGCCGGTTCGTGCGCGCATCGATCGAAAATGGCATGGATATCATTCGTATCTTCGATGCACTCAATGACTTGCGCAACATCCGTACGGCGGTCGATGAATGTCTGAAAGCCGGCGGTCATGCACAGGGCACGATTTGTTACACCCTCTCCCCAATTCACAATCTGGAGATGTATGTGGGACTGGGCAAGGAAATCGAAGCCATGGGCTGTCAATCGTTGTGCATTAAGGATATGGCGGGCATTATGAGTCCCAAGGAATGCTTTGATCTGGTCACCGAGCTGAAAAAACAGGTCAAGATTCCGATCTATGTCCACACCCATCAGACGACCGGGTTGGGCTTTATGACCTATCTCAAGGCTGCCGAAGCCGGAGCAGACGGCATTGACTGTGCGATCTCCGCCTTCGCCGGTGGTACCAGCCAGCCGGCAACCGAAACCATGGCCTATACCCTGTCCCAGATGGGCTTTGATTGCGGCGTTGATTCCAAGGTGCTCAAAAAAATCAATGACTTCTTCCTGCCAGAAGAACGGGAATTCATTGAAAACGGTACCTTCGATCCTTCGGTGCTGGCGGTCAAGGCCGACGCCCTGGTCTATCAGATTCCGGGCGGCATGCTGTCCAACCTGATGGCGCAGCTCAAGGCACAGGGCGCTCTCGACCGACTGGATGAAGTGTTGGAAGAGACTCCCCGCGTCCGTGCAGACCTCGGCTATCCGCCGCTGGTCACCCCCCTCTCGCAGATGGTTGGTGTCCAGGCGACGGTCAATGTCCTGGTCGGTGAACGGTACAAAAACATCGGTAAGGAAATCAAGGCGTATATCAAGGGCGAATACGGCAAGGCGCCCGGCCCGATCGATCCGGACCTGATGAAAAAAGTTCTGGGCGATGAGCCGCCGTTTACCGGCCGCTATGCCGAAACGCTGGAGCCTGAGTTTGAAAAAGCCAAGGCCGAACTGGGCAATCGTGCAGAATCTGATCTGGATGTTTTGTCCTATATCTGTTTCCCGCAGCAGGCGCTGCACTTCTTTGAAGAGCGCGAACTGAAAAAAGCGCTCGTCGCAACGTATACCATCGAGGAGGTAAAGTAAGATGGGCAATCTTTCTGGCGGCGCATTTCTGGTCGCCCTCTCTGGTATCGTGATCGTTTTCATGATGTTGGCCATCCTGTGTTTGATGATCCCGGTGATTTCCAAGATCGTGCAATCCGTCCAGCGGCCTGTTGTCCGCGAACGGGTGGCAACCACGCAGAAGGCCGCGTCCGCAGCTGCACCGGCTCCCGCTCCGGCAGTGACCGCGGTTTCGGGCGATGTCAAGCTGATCGACGTGGATGAGAAAACAGCCGCTTGTATCATGGCGATCGTCAGCCATGAAACCGGCATTCCGCTTTCCGAACTGATCTTTAAGACCATCAAGGCGCTCTAACGCAGGGGGAACCAAATTATGAAATATGTTGTTACACTCAATGGAAAAAAATATGAAGTTGAAGTAGAAAAAGGGCAGGCAACCGCGGTTTACGCCGGACAGGCAACCGCTCCGGCTCCGGCAGCTGCTCCGGCCGCACCGGCGGCAGCTCCTGCTCCCGCTCCGGCTGCCGCTGCACCCGCAGGGGCTGGCGATCCGGTTGCAGCACCGATGCCTGGCACCATCCTGGACGTTCGCTGCTCCAATGGGCAGACGGTCAAGAAGGGTGACGTTCTGTTCATCCTGGAAGCCATGAAAATGGAAAATGAAATTTTTGCACCCAAGAACGGTACCATCACCTCGGTCATGGCAAGCAAGGGGGCAGCGGTCGACACAGGCACCGTCCTGTGCACGCTGGCATAAAGGGGGCTTATCACCATGAATGATTTCTCCTTTTTTGGCACCTTGCAACGCATCTTGGAAGAATCCGGCTTTGCGGCCTTTTTGTCTGACCCGCGCAGCCTGATCATGATCGTTGTCGCCTGTGTCCTGCTGTATTTGGGCATCGGCAAAAAATTCGAACCTCTGCTGCTCGTACCGATTGCATTCGGCATCCTGCTGGCGAACTTCCCGCTCACCGGCCTGCTCAATGCACCGGCTATCGCAGCCGACGGTGCGGTTACCAGCCCCGGTTTTCTGTGGGTCATCTATCAGGGCGTACAACACGCCATTTATCCGTCCATCATCTTCCTGGGCATCGGTGCGATGACCGACTTTGGTCCGCTGATCGCCCGCCCCTCTTCGCTGCTGCTGGGCGCAGCCGCACAGTTTGGTATCTTTACCGCCTTCCTGCTGGCACTGGCTCTGGGCTTTGACCCGGCGGTTGCGGCAGCGATTGGTGTTATCGGCGGCGCAGACGGCCCGACGGCCATCCTGACCGCTTCCAAGCTGGCAGCCGATTATCTACCGGCCATCGCCATTGCAGCGTATTCCTACATGGCGCTGATTCCGCTCATCCAGCCGCCGCTCATGCGTCTGATGACCACGCCCAAGGAACGCGAAGTCAAGATGGAGCAGCTCCGCCCGGTTTCCAAAGTCGAGAAGATCGTTTTCCCGATCGCGGTTGCTGTGTTTGTCATCCTGCTGCTGCCGGATACCGCTCCGCTGATCGGTATGCTCATGCTGGGCAACCTGTTCCGCGAATGCGGCGTGACCGAGCGCTTGTCCGATACTGCACAGAACGCTCTGTGTAATATCATAACCATCTTCCTGGGTCTGTCGGTCGGCTGCAAAGCCACAGCGACCACCTTCCTGACCTGGGATACCATCAAGATCATCATTCTGGGTCTGCTCGCCTTCATGCTGTCTACGGTCGGCGGCCTGCTGTTCGGCAAGGTTATGTACCGGCTGTCAGGCGGCAAGATCAACCCGCTCATCGGTTCGGCCGGTGTATCGGCGGTGCCGATGGCCGCGCGCGTATCGCAGGTCGAAGGACAAAAGGCCAATCCGGCCAACTTCCTGCTCATGCACGCCATGGGTCCGAACGTTGCCGGTGTTATCGGCTCTGCGGTTGCCGCAGGCTTTATGATCAAGGTATTTGGCGGCTGATACGCCGTATGTTGCAACCTGCTGGGACATGTTCCTGGCAGGTTGTCTTATTGCAGAAAAGCGGCGGCCTTGCTCGGGCCGCCGCTTTTCCATCAGGGGGTTAAAACCAAAAGAAAAAAGAAAAGGGGAAATGTAAGATATGTTCAAAAGAGAAAAAGGGGGGATGAAGCAGCGGAAGGTCTGCCAAGGGGGGAAAGGCGTTTTACCCTTCCGCGCTTCAGAAAAAAGGGGGAAATAGGGGGTTAGGGGTAAAATAGAATGTGCGGTACGTTGTATACCTCTTCTGCTTTACGAGTACAGTATACCATCGACTTGCCTTCCAATTATGAACATACTATGAATGGACTGTGAAACAATTTTAAAATTGGATTTTCGTCCGTTTCCCCCCTTTGCCCTTGTGTTTCCCCGGCGTTTGTGTTACCCTTAATTTGGTGGACGCCGGCGGCGCTGCGTCCCAAAATTTCCGAATAAAGCGAGGTTTTTCCCATGAAGCATGCCCTTTTTCGTCCTTTGGGCACGTTATTTTGCTCGGCTCTGCTGCTCGGTGCATTGAGCATTCCGGCCCAGGCGGCAAACAACATCACCGTGAAAGTCGACGATCAGACGGTCGCATTTACCGACGCTTATCCCCTTCTACGGGATGACCGGACCTATGTTCCCTTCCGCGCCATCTTTGAAGAGATGGATGCTGCAGTCACCTGGGACAATGCGACCCAGACGGTCACCGCCACGCGGGACGGCCGAGATGTCCGCTTCCAGATCGGCAAGACCGATGTGACCATTACCGAAGATGGGCAGACTCAGACGATCTCGACCGATGCCGCTCCCTTTATCGAGGGCAGCCGGACCTATGTCCCCATTCGCTTTGCTTCCGAGGCCTTTGGCGCCTGTGTCGATTGGGTACAGTCCAGCCAGACGGTGCTGATCGTGGACGTGGCGGCCCTGGCGGATGATGCCTATGCCGCGTCGTTTGGCCGCATGGACCAATACCTGGACTTTACGGCATCCGATACTGCCCAGGCGGTCCAGGGTGATTTCTCGTTTGATATGCAATACAAAGCCGCGATGGGTGACCTGCCGGTGCAACTGACAGGCACGGTTTCCGGTTCGTCGAATGCCGATGCTTCCGAACTGGCCGGTCAGGTGCAGGCCGATGTGACCGCCTTGCGCGAAGCCATTGAAAAAAATGAAGGCGCGGACGTGATCGACAGCGAAATCGAATCGCTGCTGCAAAGTCTGGCCAACACCTCGTATCAGGTGATTTTCAGCCGTGCCGACCGCACGCTGTATCTGTCGGGTGCGCTGATGACCGAACTTGGCGCGGCATCCGACGGCTGGATGGCTTTCCCCTTTGATACGTTTGCCGGACAGGCGGGCGGCGATCTGCTGGCCGCGCCGGCACAGGAGCATTTTGCCGACGTTATCGCCAGCCAGGCGCAGCAACTGGACCTGGAAGGCGCCCCCAATGCCACCGTACAGACCGTGCGTACCTTCCTGGAACAGGCCAAGGCCACCTATGGCGATACCGCTTTCCAAACTTCGGGCAATCAGGCCGTGCTGTCGACGGGCAGCTACCGCATCACGCTGACCTATGATGCAGCAAACACGGTCGAACGGGCCCAGGTTTCCGGACAAGCCCAGGCCGATGGTACAACTTATGGCATGGAAATCGACCAGACAGCAAGCGGCTCGACCCTGACGCTGACCGTACAGGGCGGCTCCACCTCCGACCTGTCGATGAAAATTACGCTGACCCAGGCCGACGGCGGCAAGACCCCTGTGTCCCGGCCGTCTGGTTCGGTCACCACCTGGACGAACTAAAAACAGCCTCTGCTTTCTTTGGACGGCAGAGGCTTTCTTTTTGCATAAAAAAGCGGCAGGTTTCGACCTGCCGCTTTTTTCTTATGTACGGTCCTTGCGATACCGCGCCCGAAATTCGGAAACCGTTGTCCCTTCGATCTCTTTGAAGAGCTGGTACAGCATTTTGGGCGAGGAAAACCCGACCAGTTCGGAAATCTTTTCGGCCGGATAGTTGGTGTCCATGAGATAATTTTTGGCATAGTTGAGGCGGTAGATATTCAGGGTCCGCTTGAAACTCTGCCCGAAATATTCTTCAAACACGCGGTTGATGTGCCGTGGGGACACATAGAACACATCGGCGATATCTTGCAGGGAAATATTTTTGTTATAGTTGGCGTGCATGTACTTGGTCATGGCAATGGCCAGGTTGATATTGGAAGGCACTGCCTCCTCCTGTTTGGCCGAAACCAGATGGCGGAAAATCGTGATGAGATACTGCTGATACAGCGCGTTGATCATCTGGTTCTTGCCCGGCCGGTCGGAACCGATCTCCTCCCCCAGCTTCTTGAGCACGGCATTGCTTTGGAAACGGTCTTTGCAGATGAAATGGGTGTGCTCCTCAAAATACCGCAGCGCTGCCGACAGGAACTCCAATTCCGATTGTACGCCCTTACTGCGGCTCTTGGACGAGTTGGCCGTGGGCGGCGTAAAGACGAACACGACATACTGCTTGAGCAGCGTCGGCTCATAGACCGTGTAATGATGCACGCCCGGCCGGATAACAGCAAAGGAATCGGCAGTGAGTACGTGCTGTTCCCCATCGATCATCAGGTGCTGCATCCCGCTCAGGCAGTAATAGATCTCATAGCAGTCGTGCACATGCTGAAACTCCACGCAGGTCTGATCGAGCATGTCCGCGTAGTTGACCACAAAATCTAGCGTGCCCATGCTCATGCGCACCAGATTGGGATTATAAAACGGATATTGCCTTTGTTGATACTTCATGCGGTCTTTTCTCCCTCCTATCCATATCCGCAGTCCCTTTTTTCTTATTATGATACCATAAATTTCGTTTTTAAAAAATATCTCTTGTGCAGAATGCCCGCCGAAAAAGGTCCTGTTTTTCGGCAATCATGTCCGTTTTTCACACAATGTTAAATAAATCACAGTTTTTTTTCGTTTTTCTGTATTTATTGCACAATATTCTGCCAGTGCGTATTGTGGAAGTTCACAAATATGCCGGTGATTCCAGACATTTTGCTTGGCAAACCTGTCTGTTTTCGGAATTGTTTCCGCACCGTCCGTCCGTTTACAATAAGAGCACAGACAGAAGAAGAAATCCAGAACAGAAAGGAGGGCAGTTCTTCAAACCCGCAATTATGGAAGAGAAAAGGGAGGTCAGCATTCTGCCATGAATCATAAGGATCCATCCACTTGGAAAACCACATCATCCCAGTACGGTTACTACAAACTGAACAAAAAAGAAGTACTCGGTTACTCCTCCATCGACTTTGCAATGAACCTGGTGTTCCAGTGCATTGCGCTTTACATCAGCTATTTCTACACCGATATTTTCGGGCTCAAACCCGGACATGTCGCCATTATCTTCGCGGTATCCCGCATTTGGGACGCAATCAACGACCCGATGATGGGCACGATCTGCGAACGCCTGCAGCCTAAGAAGGGCAAATACTGGATTTACATCCGCTGGGGCGCCATTCCATTCGGTCTGGCCGCCATCATGACCTACACCACCCCGAACTTCAGCTATGGCATGAAGGTTGTTTGGGCAGTCGTTGGTTACAACCTGCTGAACATGCTCTATACCTTCATCATCCAGCCGTACATCTCGGCGGCCACGCTGATGACCAATGACCAGCACGAACGTACCCGCCTGCAGTCCATCCGCATGACGCTGGCACAGGCCGGCGGCGTTGTCTGCGCAATCATGCTGCCGGAGCTTTCGAACTTCTTCTCCGAAGGCATGGGCATGACGCTGGCACAGGGCTACATGCTCACCACCGTCATCATGGCGATCATCATGGTCGCGATCTTACTCTGGGGTTCCAGCCAGATCGTAGAACGCATCGCGGCTCCCCCGATCGACCCGAACAACAAGGCAAGCGTCAAGGACGTTTTCTACCTGCTGTTCCGCGTTGGTCCGGTATTCGTCACCTTCGTCCTGTTCCTCGGTGTTTACACCATGAGCCAGGTACAGTCCACCATGGGTGCTTACTACATCAACTACTACGCAAATCGCAGCGACATGCTTTCGTGGTTCTCCATGATTATGATGCTGTTCTCGGTCATCGGCGTACCGTGCGTGCCGTATCTGACCAAGCGTCTGCATAAAAAAGGCACGGTTATGTTTGGTCTCGCAGTTGCCGGCATCGGCTGCCTGCTGCTGTACCTCATGCCGACCACGGCGATCACCGGTATGATGATCTCCCGCGCCATCACCGGTTACGGCTACGGCGTGCTGATGGGCATCTGCTGGTCGGTCATCACCGACCCGGTCGAATACGCAGACTGGAAGACCGGCAAGCGCTACACGGCCATCGTTATGACGCTGGTTGGCCTGGGCATCAAGTTCTCCATGATCGTTGGCGGCTCGCTGCCGACCGCGGTTCTGGAAGCAACCGGCTATGTCGCCAACCAGGCACAAAATGAAACCACCCTGACTGCCATCCGCGTGATGACCACCCTGCTGCCGCTCGGCGCGGTTGTGGTTGCCATGTTGGTATACGGCTTATTCTACCATCTGAACGAAGAAAAAATCCGTCAGATCCAAGAGGATATTGCCAAGCGCAATGCCCAGATGGCGGCAAAATAAGCAAACCCACCACCCACACGGAGCAAAGGAGTTACAAACTATGAAGGTTGTATGTGCAACAAGAGTCGGCAATATGAAAGACCCGAACCCGGAAACCCGGGGCACGGTCGGCATCGTCGATATGCCGATCAAGGAACTGAAAGATGACGAAGTGCTCATCAAGGTTGCGTACTGCGGCATCTGCGGCAGCGACCCGCACGTGGTCGACGGCTGCTTCAACAAGCCGGAAGACGCACCGTTCGGCATCGGCCATGAGATGTCCGGCGTCATCGTCAAACTTGGCAAGAACGCCACGGCCAAGGGCCTGAAGGTCGGCGACCGTGTGGGCGGCAACTTCCTGGGCTACTGCGGCAAGTGCTATCAGTGCTCGATCGGCCACCCCGAATACTGCACCAACATCGGCAACGAGCCGTGCATGGCCGAATATGTCGTCTGGAACGAATCGCAGGTCTGCAAGCTGCCCGACAGCGTCAGCCTGCGCGAAGGCAGCCTGATGGAGCCGCTCTCCATTGCCGTTCGTGCGATGGATAAGATCGGCATGCTGGTCGGCAAGCGCGTGCTGATTTCGGGCGGCGGCCCGATCGGCCAGCTGTGTGCACAGCTCGCAGCCAAGTATGGCGCTGCGGAACTGACCATGTCCGAGCCGGTCGAAAGCCGCTGCGAGCTGGCCAAGAAGATCGGCGTGGAGCACATCATCAACCCGATCACCGAAGACATCGTGGAACGCGCCATGGAGATCACAAACGGTCTGGGCTATGATGTCATTCTGGAATGCTCGGCCGTTCCGAGCGCAGCCGTCAACATGCTCAAGGTTTCGGCCAAGTATGCGAACATCCTGTATGTCGCCCAGTTCCCGGTCGATTACGAGATGCCGCTGAACCTGTTTGAGTACTGCTACATGCGCCAGGTCAACATCACAGGCATGTACTGCGCACACTTCAACTTTGAGCGCACGGCCGAATACCTCAAGTATGTCGATCTGTCTGCCTTTACGGCTGACGAACAGGTCTATGACATCGACGACGTCGAAGAGGCGTTCAAAATGCATCTGACCAGCAAGTATCCCAAGATCCTCATTCGCTGCAACAAGTTCGAGGGCGAATAAACCGAAAGGATGAGTGAAAATGAGTAAAAAACTGCAAACCATCGCGGAACTCGAGGACAAGTGCGTCGATATCCGTTCCAATCTGTTGACTTTTATCCATCGCATCGGCATGGGCCACCTGGGTGGTGAGCTGTCTATCGTGGAAATGGCGGTTGCGCTGTACTACAAATACTTAAACTTCGACGTTATGGACCCGCATAAGGAAGGCCGCGACCGCTTCATCCTTTCCAAGGGCCATTGCTCGGAGACCCTGTACACCATCTTCTCCGATCTGGGCGCTTACACCCAGGACTACATGGTCGAGCACTTCGAGAGCCTGGACACCTACAAGTTCGGCATGCACTCCAACCGCAAAAAGTGCCCGCAGATCGAAGTTTCGGCCGGTTCGCTCGGCCACGGCCTGCCGATCGCAGTCGGCTACGCGCTGGGCGCCCGCTACCGCAAGGAAAATTACCGTGTCATGGTCATGATCGGTGACGGCGAGTTCGACGAAGGCACCAACTGGGAAGCTCTGATGGCTGGCGGCCACTATAAGCTGAACAACCTGGTCTGCATCCTCGACAAGAACCAGCTGCAAATGACCGGCAACACCAAGCTGATCATGAACATCGACCCGGTAGCCGATAAGGTTCGCGCCTTTGGCTGGGATGTCATTGAAATTGAGGACGGCAACGACATGGCTCAGGTTTGCGCCGCACTCGACAAGCTGCCCCCGCTCGATTACACCAAGGAAGCCCGTCCGACCTTCATCATCTCCAACACCATCAAGGGCAAGGGCGTTTCCTTCATGGAAGGCAACCACAAGTGGCACGGCGGCGGCATCGGCGACGAAGACCTCAAGATCGCCCTGGCAGACGTTGCAAAAATGAGAAAGGCGTGATGATAAATGGCAGCGAAAACAACCTACGATTTTGATATGATGCTCTCCAACGCCCGCGAAGCATACGGCGAGGAGCTTTATAAAATGGCCTGCGAAGGCAAGGATTTTGTATTCACCTATTCGGATAACGTTGCCCCCTCTTCTTCGGCGGGCAAACTGCTCAAGGAATTCCCCGAGCGCTGCTTCAACTTCGGCATTGCCGAACCCGATCAGGTTGGCGCTTCGGCGGGTCTGGCTCTGTCCGGCTGCACGGTCTTTTCTCAGGTATTTGGACCCTTCCTTCCGCTGCGTGCAGCCGACCAGATCCATACGGATATTGCATACAACGACGTAAACGTCCGTCTGATCGGCACCCACTCGGGCGTTACCGCCGGCGGCGGCCCCACCCATAACGACATCGCCGACCTGGCGCTCTATCGTGCAATCCCCAACCTGACCGTTGTCGTTCCCGCGGACGCTGGCCAGTGCTGCAAGTTCATCCGTCAGTCGATGGACTTCCAGGGCCCCATGATCATCCGCATCGACCGCGCGGGCTCCCCGAACGTATACGCAGAAGATTATGACCTGGTCATCGGCAAGGCCATCGAAACGCTGGAAGGCACCGACGCTTACATCATTTCTTGCGGCTCCAACCTGTATGAATGCCTGATGGCTGCCAAGATGATGAAGGAAAAGCACGGCTCTTCGATCGGCATTTTGGATATGCACACCATCAAGCCGCTCGATACCGAAGCTATCCTGCGCGTGGCGCAGAAGACCGGCAACATCGTCACCGTCGAAGACCACTCGATCAACGGCGGTCTGGGCGGCGCAGTTGCAGAAGTTCTGTGCGAATCGAGCTACAAGGGCAACTTCAAGCGCGTCGGCATGCCCGATGAATTCGCTGTTCTGGGCGCCGTAGACGAAATCTATCACTACTATCACATGGATCGCGACGGCATCGTCGAAGCACTCGAGCAGATGCTGCGCATCTAAGCCACCATGTTTTTTGGCGGGGCGCGCGACGGAGTGTACCCCGCCCCTCTCTCAAATCTTGTGTTTCCCCAGAAAGGATGTGTTTTTCGATGTCGACTGTTTTTGATAAATTCAGCCTGGATTGGTTCCGTCTGGATGGCAAGGTCGCCATGGTTACGGGCGCCAATCAGGGCTTGGGCATGGCTTACGCGGTTGCATTCGCCAAGGCTGGCGCCGACCTGTTTATCCCCCATTTCACCGAAGATGTTTCCGAGATCAAAGAACTGATCGAAAAGGAAGGACGTAAGGTTTACTTCCTGCGCGGCGACCTGACCGATAAGGATTACCGCAAGGCCTGTGTGGACGAGTGCATGAAGCAGTATGGCCGCATCGATATCCTGGTCAACAACGCTGGTGCAAGCGCCTTTGCTGACTTTGACGATTATCCGGATAAATACTGGGATATGTGCATCAACCTGGACCTGAACGCCGTATACTTCATGTCCAAGGAAGTCGCCCGCGTGATGAAGAAGCAGGGCGGCGGCAAGATCATCAACATCGGTTCGGCGCTCAGCTACACCTCGGACGCCAAGTGCCCGCCGTACACGGCAGCCAAGCACGGCGTTATCGGCATCACCCGCAACTTCTCCAACGAACTGGGCCGGTATAACATCCAGACCAATGCGATCTGCCCGGGCTTTTTGGCCACCGAGGTCAATGCCGAGCTGCGCAAGGACCCGAAGTTCTATGATAAGATCACCAATCGCATCGCGGCTGGCCGCTGGGGCGAGATGGACGACCTGATGGGCACCATCGTATTCCTGGCTTCCCGCGCATCCGATTACCTGAACGGCGTTGACATCAACGTGGACGGCGGCTTCTTTACCGTCCTATAATCCTGCCGATCCGTTTTTTTCTTTCCAAACCATATTGTGAAGAGCGGCTTTGCAGGAGGGTCCTGTAAAGCCGCTTTTCCGCCCTATACCAGAGGAATGAAGCTATGCAAAACAAATTCTATCCCCATCTGGCCAGCCCGATCACCATCAAGGGCGTGACCTTTAAAAACCGCATCCTCGGCGCACCGATGAGCAATCCGGAGATGGATTCGGACAGCCATATGCGCAAAGAGGACATCGCTTTTCACGAAAACCGGGCACGCGGCGGCCTGTCCAGCGTTGCCATCGGTCTTGGTATTGTGGACGCGGTCGGCCGCACACACACCAAGGAAGTGGCGCTTTATGACATCGGCTCCCTGCCCTCGCTGAAAGAGGCATCCAAAGCCATGCACCGCCATAACTGCAAAGCAGTCATGGAACTGGCCCATGGCGGCAAATACGCCAATGCCCGCGGCCATGGACATGCTTCCGAAGCCTATGCCCTGGGCCCCAACGATGAAGTCAACCCGGATGGACTGCCTGTGCGCGCGATGACCGAGGAAGAGATCGTCCGCACGGCCGAAGCTTTCGGCAAGGCAGCCGCGCTCGTCAAGCAAGCCGGTTTTGATATGATCCTGATTCACGGCGGCCACGGCTGGCTGCTCGGACAGTTTATGTCGCCCTCCATGAACCACCGCACCGACCGTTGGGGCGGCAGTCTGGAAAACCGTATGCGGTTCCCTCTGCTGGTCATTGAAAAGGTGCGCGAAGCCGTCGGCGATAATTTCCCGATCGAATTCCGCATGTCGGGCGCCGAACTGACCAAGGATGGTTATGGACTGGACGAAGGCATCGCCATGGCCAAGGCCATCGACGGCAAGGTGGATATCATCCACGTTTCGGCTGGTGTGCATGAGGACCCGGACGTCTTCGTCCTGACCCACCCGTCGATGTTCGTCGAACACGGCTGCAACGTGTATCTGGCAGCCGAGATCAAAAAGCACGTCAAGACCCCGGTGGCCACTCTGGGCGGCCTGAACGACCCCGACCAGATGGAAGAGATCATCGCATCCGGCAAGGCCGACATCATCGAGATCGCCCGCCAGTCGATTTGCGACCCCTACTTCCCCGAAAAGGCCTTCTCCGGTCACAAGGACGATATCACCCGTTGCTGCCGCTGCTTTACCTGCTTCTACAACTACCTGACCAACCGCACCTTCTGCTGTGCGTTCAACCCCGTGGTCGGCCGCGAGATGGAAAGCTTCTATGGCGCACCGGCGACCACCCCCAAAAAGGTCATCGTCGTTGGCGGCGGCCCGGGCGGCATGTATGCCGCCATTACAGCAGCCCAGCGCGGTCATACGGTCACGCTGTATGAAAAGAACAGCCGTCTGGGTGGACAGCTGCTCTCCGAACAATACATCCCCTTCAAGCAGGATATGTACCGTTTCGTCAAGGTTCTGGAAGGCCGTTTAGCGCAGACTGGCGTGGAAGTCAAGCTGAACACCGAACTGACCGCCGAGCAGGCCGAAGCGCTGCAGGCCGACGTGATCATCGTCGCCGTGGGCGCCAAGCCCATCGTGCCGCCCATCCCGGGCATCGACAGCGACAAGGTCGTAACCTTGGATGCTTTGCACCAGGAAACCCCGGCCCTCGGCCAAAAGGTGGTCATCCTGGGCGGCGGTCTGGTCGGCAGCGAATGCGCCATTTATCTGGACGGCCTGGGCAAGGATGTCACCATCGTGGAAATGAAGGACGACTGGGCAGCAGATTCCTACTTCATGCACAAAAACGCCATGAAGATCTACATGCGCAATCATGATATTCATATCCATGTGAACACCACCGCCAAGTCGGTCACCGATGCCGGTCTGCTGTGCGAAGGCCCGGACGGCGAAAAACTGCTCGAAGCGGACACCATCTTGCTGGCCGCCGGTATGAAGGCCGACCGCGCTTGTGCCGAAAGCTTCTACAATGCTGCGCCGCGTGTCTTTGAAGTGGGCGACTGCATCAAGGCCGGTCGCGTCGTCGAAGCGGTTTCGGGCGGCTATTACCGAGCGCTCGATATTTAATCCCCAAAACCAAACCCGAGAAAGAGGTATGTTCTATGAAAATCAAAGCTGCTGTTACCTACGAACAAGGCGCGCCGTTCAAAATCGAAGAAGTCGAACTGGCCCCGCCGCAGAAACACGAAATTCTGGTCAAAGTGACCGCGTGCGGCGTTTGCCACACCGATGACGCGGCCCGTGCACAGGTCATTCCGGTTCCACTGCCGGCCGTTCTGGGCCATGAAGGCTGCGGCATCGTCGAAGCGGTTGGTCCCGAAGTCACTGAATTCAAGGTTGGCGATAAGGTCGGCCTGTCGTTCGGCTTCTGCGGCCATTGCCACAACTGCATGACCGCGCACCAGCACGCCTGCGAAAACTTCAACGCCATCAACTTCGGCGGCGTTCAGGCAGACGGCACCACCCGTCTGTCCACCCTGGATGGCAAGCCGCTGGCCACCTTCTTTGGCCAGTCCTCGTTTGCGACCCATGTCGTCGTCAACGAGTCGAGCGCGGTCAAGGTCGACTATGACGACATCGATCTGGCGCTGATCGGCCCCATGGGCTGCGGCATCCAGACCGGCGCCGGTGCAGTCCTCAACCGCCTGCGCCCGGAATTCGGTTCGTCCATCGCCGTTTTCGGCTGCGGCACGGTCGGCATGAGCGCCATTATGGCGGCTAAGATTGCAGGCTGCGAAAAGATCATCGCGGTCGGCGGCAACCCAAAAAGCCTGGAACTCGCCAAGGAACTGGGTGCAACCCATACCATCAACCGCAAGGAAGTCGATGACATCGTCGGCACCATCCGCAATGAAATCACCGATGGCGGCGTCAACTACGCCATCGACACCTCGGGTGTGCCCGATTTCGTCAAGAAAGCCCTGGCATCCTGCCGCTTCATGGGCACCGCTGTTGTGCTCGGCGCGACTGGCGACGTGACCTTCAACATCCAGGTCGAACTGATGGGCGACGCCAAGAGCCTGATCGGCATTGTCGAAGGCGACTCCATCCCGAAGCTGTTCATTCCGAAGCTGCTCGACTACTACAAAAAGGGCATGTTCCCGTTTGATAAGCTCATCAAGTTCTATCCCTTCGAGCAGATCAACGAAGCCTTTGCCGAGTCCGGTGCCGGCAAGTGCATCAAGGCCGTTCTCCGTATGGACGGCTGATTCCAAACTGCCGTTCCGGTTTGCTGCCGGGGTCTGGACCTCCCCTGCCGGTAAACCTGTCGGATATCCCCTGAAAAAAGACCTCGCCTTTTTGGCGAGGTCTTTCCCTTTTTTTAAACTTCCCGTCCCCGGGTGGCAATGGCATGCACCACAAAGGGGATAAACAACGTAATGAATGCCGCATAACCCAGATACGCATAACCCTTGCTGACCACGGTCATCAGGCCGAACTGGGCGATGGCGAAAGCCAGGAAGGTGAAAATCAGCGTAAAGATAGCATTGCGTGTCAGGTGGCCCTGCTGCCGCTTTTCCGGCGTAGGCATCCGCCGCTCTACCGCATTGACGCAGCGGGTGACGATACCCGAAATCATGTTGACCGCCGTGGAGATTGCGCCCAGAATAATGAGCAGCGAAATGATCGGGGTCAGCACGCTGGCGCCGACGCCGTTCTGCACCAGAATGAGCATGGGCACCGATGCGGTGGCGAGTTCTGCGACAAAGGCAATGGCCAGCAGGCCGATGATGGACAGTTCCATCGCCACAAAGTTGCAGACAAACATACCGATGGCCGCGCGGTCGATCTGCTTAACGTCCGTGACCGGCTCCATGTGCTGATACATGACCGAAACTGAGGCCAGCTGGAAGAAGAAATACAGCACTGCCGACCACAGCGCCGGGCCAAACGCACCCGACTGCTGGCTCAGGACGGTCATTTCCCCGGCGCTCATGCGTCCGATGGAGTCCATGATATTGTCCCACTGGGCAATGATGTTGGGCACCAGCACGAGCAGCAGGCCAATCAGAATGAGCACGCTCAGCGTGGATGCACACTTGCGCACGACCGTGGTACCGAACAGAGCGATGACAAAGATGAATGCCGCAACGATAACCGTACACAGCCAATACGGCAGGCCGAACAGGGTTTCAATGGTCGAGCCGCCGGTCGCAAACGCGGCCGCGGAAGCGGTGCCAATCATGATGAGATAGCAAATTTCGTACAGGTTACTCATCACATGGCGGGTCTTGCCGTAGAGACTGTCCGAAAAGCTGCGGTAGTCGTAGGTCTTGTGCTTGTAGGCATAGCGCATGCCGTACCAGAAGAACAGGGCGTACAGGCCCTGGGTCAGCACGGGCAAAATCAGGCACCAAATGCCATAATTGATGAAATACTGATAGATCTGCGCGCCCGAGGCAAAGCCGCCGCCGAACTGGGTAGTGAAGGCGACAAACGCGATGCCCATCGCGAGCGGCATCCGACTTTTATCCACGAGAAGTGAGTTTTTCATGTCTGTTCCCCCTGAGGTTTATCCCTTATTAAATTCGATCATCTTGCCGGGATTTAAGATCAGTTTTTCGTCAAAGGCCAGTTTGATGGCCTTATACAGCGCGATCATACGCGAGCCGACGAATTCCTCCAAGAACTCGATGCGGCCGTTGCCGATGCCGTGTTCGCCCGAAAGCTGGCCGCCCAGTTCCTTGGACAAAGCATACAGCTCGGTCAGGCAGGCATGGGTGGCACTCTTCCACTCTTCGTCGCTCATCTCCGGGCCGCGCAGCATCTCGGTATGGATGTTGCCGTCGCCACAGTGGCCGCAAGGCTCAACACGAATGCCATGCGACAGCGCAATGCGCTTGGCTGCCTTGACATATTCGGCAATGCGGGCGCGCGGCACAACGACATCGCATTCCTCCTGCGACACCGAATCGGCCTTCATACCCTCCAAAATCGCGCCGCGTACCGCCCAAACCGACGCCGCCCGCTCGGGCGTGTCCGCAATGCAGCAGTCGATGGCGCCATGGGCCAAGGCAGCTTCGGCGGCCGCTTCGACCGCGCTGTCCAGCTCCTGCCGGCTGGATGCGTCATACATAACGATGAGCACCGCCTCACCCTGCTGGACGGGCAGCATCTTATGCAGGTTGTCCTGCACGATGTCGATCAGTTCGCGCTCCAAAAACTCGATGGCCGTGGGCACAAACGGCAGCGCCAGCACCTCGGGTACCATGTCCGCGCAGGCTTCCAGGCTGTCAAACGGCATGACCAGCGTACACGAGCAGGTGGGCGCGGGCAGTAGCTTGAGCGTCACCTGAGTCAGCACGCACAGCGTGCCTTCCGAGCCAATAATCAGGTCTTTGACGTCGTAGCCGGTCGTATTCTTGACTACGTTCGACGAAAACTCCATGATCGAACCGTCGGGCAGCACAGCTTCGATGCAGCGCACAAAATCGCGGGTCAGTCCGTAGCGCACGGCCTTCATGCCGCCCGCATTGGTGATGACATTGCCGCCAATGGACGCTGTTTTTTCGCCCGGGTCGGGCGGATAGAACAGGCCCTCAGCCGCGGCTGCCGCCTGCACGTCGATGAGCAGCGCACCCGGCTCGACCGTGATGGTCTGGTTTTTGCGGTCAACCGGGAAAATGCGGTTCATACGCATGACCGACAGCAAAATACCGCCGTATTTGCAGGTCGCGCCGCCCGCCAGTCCGGTGCCCGCACCGCGGCAGACGACCGGGATATTGTTCTCATAAGCATAGGCCAGAATGGCCGAAACTTCTTCTTTGTTGATGACTTCGACGTACAATTCGGGCGGATAGACGCCGTACTCGGGCATCTCGTCGCGGTGGTATTCGGACGCGATCTCGTCACCCACCCACACGCGCTCGGGCGCGGTCGCCGAACGGATGAAGTCAAAATCGGCTTCGGTCATCTTTTTATAGGGAAATGGCATCGGTTAGTCCTCCTTCCGTCCGCGGGCCAGTTCGGTCAGGCGCGGCACCACGCGGTACAGGTCGTCCACCAGGCAATAGTGCGCAACCTTGAAAATCGGCGCCTCCGGGTCGGTGTTGATGGCCACGATGCACTCGGCGCCGGTCATGCACGAGGTAAACTGAATGGCGCCCGATACACCGCAGGTGATGATCAACTTGGGCCGCACGGTGCGGCCGGACAGGCCAATCTGATGGGCATTGTCGCCAAAGCCGTTTTCGACCATGGGACGGGTGAAGGCTAATTGACCACCCAGGGCTTGTGCCAGTTCGCGGCACATTTCGACGTCCTTCTCGCTGCGCACGCCGCGCCCCGCTACGACCAGAATGTCCTCTTCTTCCAGGCTCTTGTTCTTTTCCACGGTCGTAGAGGACAGCACCCGAATGCGCGAGGACGCCATTTCATCACTCACCGCACACCGAATGATCTCGCCTTGGGGCTTGTCCAGCCGGGGCGCACGGTCCATAACACGGTAGCGCACGGTCGCAAACTGCGGGCGCGACCGGGTAATGGCGATCTGCGCCATGATATTGCCGCCAAAGGCCGGACGAATCTGCACCAAGTCGGTGCTGGGCTTGATGTCCAGCGTGGTGCAGTCGGCGGTCAGTCCGGTATGGAAACGGGTGGACAGCCGGGGCGCAAGCGAACGGCCCAGGGCGGTCGCACCGATAAGCACAGAGCTGGGCTTGATGGCGGCGATGCAGTCGGCCACCGCGTCGGCATAGCAGTCGGCGCGGAAGCCGGTAAAGCCCTCGTGCTCATACACATATACCTTATGTACGCCGTAGTGCAGCAGCTTTTCGGCGTTTTGGGCTGTCCCCGGCCCACCGACGATGACGCAGTTGACCTGATAGCCGACCTTGGGCGCCATTTTGCGCGCCTCGCCGATCAGCTCATAGGCCACCGGATGGATGTCCCCGCGCTCCTGCTCGACATAGACCAGGAAATCGCGCCACTGGCTCTTGTCGATCTCGTTCGCGCGCTGCTCAAAGCGGATGGCCTGCTCCGGGCAATGGCGCACACACAGGCCGCACATGCGGCAGTTTTCATTGACTTCGATGCTGTCCTTGCCGATGCTCAGCGCGCCAAAGGGACAGCTCTGCACGCACTGGCCGCACAACACGCATTTCTGCGCGTCAAATTTCAAAAATTCCACAGATTCCGCCCTCCTCAGATCACTTTCTTGCCGGTCAGGATGGCAAACAGCGCGTCGGCCTTGCCTTCGGCGTCGCCGTCCAGATAGACCTGCGTTTCGGTTTCCGGGGGCGCAAACATGCGCTCGACGGCCGTGGGCGAACCGACCAGTCCATACCGGCTCAAATCGCGGTCAGGCAAATCGTCAAAGCCCAAGAACCGGACCGGACGCTCGGCGGTCGCCCGCTTCAAAAGATACGACGGTAACCGCGGTACACAGATATCCTTATCAACCGTAATCAGGCACGGATAGGGCAGCTCGGACACCTGCGACACACTCGCAAGGTCCTGCCGCACCCGAATCGCCGTTTCATCGGCGTCCTCAATGGCGCTGACCCAGGCCGCATGCGGGATGGTCAGATGCTCGGCAATGGCCGGGCCGACCTGGGCGGTGTCGCCGTCGGTCGTCTGCCGGCCGCAGATGATGAGGTCGGCGCCGCCCAGCACCTGGATGCCCTGCGACAGTGTATACGAGGTGGCCAGCACATCCGACCCCGCAAACTTGCGGTCGGACAAAATGACCGCCTCATCCGCGCCCATCGTGTAGGCATCCCGCAT
Organism: Intestinibacillus sp. Marseille-P6563; assembly: GCF_900604335.1. Lineage (NCBI taxonomy): Bacteria > Bacillati > Bacillota > Clostridia > Eubacteriales > Butyricicoccaceae > Intestinibacillus > Intestinibacillus sp. Marseille-P6563. The sequence continues at coordinate 1,050,307 of NZ_UWOD01000001.1, forward strand.
CATGCTTTCGGCCTGCGGTGGCCCCATGGTCAATACCGTGACCGTGCCGCCCAGCTTTTCCCGCAGACGCAGCGCGGTTTCTAACGCAAACAGATCATACGGATTGGTGCGCACATCGCCCGTCGGGCGCTTCATCGCACCGGTTTCCGGGTCAATGTCCACCTTGGTGCTGCCCGGGACCTGTTTCATGCATACCAGAATTTTCATAACTTCTACTTCCCCATTCAGCTTTTTCACTTTAGCAGTTAAAACAGCGGTTTTATTATAGCACCTTGTTTGTCACTTGTCGAGTATTTTCACGGTTTTCTTTGGCATTTTATACAAAGCAGCTTTGGTTTTTTCAGCGAAGTTGTTAAGATTTCTTGATACCAGTGTCGTTTGGCTGTTGCTGCGTCTCGCGTTCCAGCTCGCGCAGTTTCTCCAAAATACGCTCGGCCTGCTGTTCGGCTTCCGATGGTTCCCGTTTGCCTTTGTTCCGTTTGGGATAATAAACGATCATTTTCATAAGCAGCCGCGCATGTGCGCGCTCCACCTCCCTGTTTGGAAATCCCTTCTTTACTATATCGCGCCCCTCTTGTCCCCTATGCCTGAAAAATCCCCGAAAAACATCCCCGGATCAAACGATCCGGGGATTTGGGGTTTATCCACTTATTTCATCCTATTTTCTTGAAAAAATTCCTGGATTTCGTTCATCCGGTCGACCTGTGCCACATGGAACGGACACCGGCGGTCACAGTGTCCGCAATGAACGCAAGCATCGGCTTTCTTCTCCAGCTTGTCATAATGATTGCGCGCCAGTGCATCGCCTGCTTTGGCCAAATCGTAATATTTATTGATGAGTCCTACATCCAGTCCAGCCGGACAAGGCTGGCAGTGATTGCAATATACACACAGACCTTTTGCATCCGTAGGCGTAAACGTGCCGAGCACTGCATAGTCTCTTTCTTCGGGTGAAGCCTGCAAGTATCCCAAAATGCGGCGCAAATCTTCCCGGTTGCGCACACCAGGCAATACGGTGAGCACACCCGGTTTATCCAGCGCATACTGGATGCACTGATACTCGGTCAGCGCTGCACCAAACGGAGAGGTCTTCTCTTGCAGCAATTGTCCGCCGCTGAACGCTTTCATGACGGAAATTCCGACCCCTTCTGCCTGGCAACGGCGATATAACTCCATCCGTTCATCTGCACCGCCAACTCCGTAGTCCCCATGGTGATAATCATATCCGGGATTGATACTGAACATCAGCAGATCGATCACGCCCCAGTCCAGCACCCGGTTGGCCAGCCGCGGTGTATGCGAACTCAAACCAATATGCCGCACCACCCCTTCTTTTTGAAGCTGCTGGATGTATTCCAACACACCACTGTTTTCTATCTGCTCCAAATCGGATTCTTCATCGATGCAGTGCAAAAAGCCAAAATCGATATAATCGGTGCGAAGCGCCTGCAACTGCCATGCAATAGAGCGCTCGATGGTACTGCGGTCGGTTGTCCAGCCATAGGTACCGCCTTCATAATTTGCCCCAAAATGGATTTGAAAATAAACACGATCCCGGCATCCCTGCATAGCCTGTCCATAGACCGGAAACGGCGCGGCATCGGCCGAAGCCATATCAAAAAAGTTGATGCCCTGCTCCAGGGCCAATTCTACCGTGGCACGAATTTCCTTTTCTCCGGCCATCCCAATAGAACTGGTACCCAAACCTAGAATACTGATCGATTCCCCGCCGTGGGGTAATGTCCGATATTCCATATCCGTTGACTCCCTTCCTCGCTTCTCTGATACTGGTTGCTCCTCTTATTGTACGGGTCCTATGGGCAAATGTAAAATACCTTTGCGGCATGGTCTATCATACATATTTTGCATGCCTTTTGGGGCCGTACCTGGACTTTCATCGACAAGTCTTGAATCCATACCAGATAGCAAGGAAGGAGGTTCGGTCTTACAACAGCCCCATCATATGCTGCATAATCAGGCTTGCAGCCGTGATGCCGACCCAGCAGCATACCCCCATAAAGATGGGCTTTCCGCCTGTTTTGACCAGCTTGATGAGATCGGTATTCAGGCCAATGGCAGCCATGGCCAAAATGATGAAGAATTTGGACAGTTCCTTAAATGGCTGGAAGAACTCGGCCGAAACACCTGCCATCGTGGAAACGGTCGTAATGATAGACGCCAGCACAAAGAACAAAATGAAGAAGGGAAAAATCTTTTTCAGGTCAAACGAACCATTGGATGTATTGCCGCCGCGCTTGACCTTCCAGGTCCGCCAAAATGCGAGTGCCAGTGTAATCGGAATGATCGCCAGTGTGCGGGTCAGCTTGACAATGGTGGCATATCCCAGCACAGCGCCGTTGGTACCGTGTAACGTATCCCATGTGGACGCCGCCGCCGTTACCGAAGAGGTATCATTGATCGCCGTTCCGGCAAACAGCCCAAAGCCTTCGTTGCTCATCCCCAGCAGTCCGCCCAGCGTGGGAAATAGCAGCGCCGCCAGAATATTGAACAAAAAGATGACCGAAATGGATTGTACGATCTCCTCGTCATCCGCTCCGATGACCGGTGCTGTCGCTGCAATGGCCGAGCCGCCGCAGATCGAAGAGCCTACACCCACCAGCACCGAGATATTGTCCGGGATTGACAGGCGCTTGTGCAGAACAAACGCAATCACCAGCGACATGGTGATCGTTGTGCAAATGATGGGCAACGATTTGGCGCCTACCTTTGCAATTTCAGACAGGTTCAGACCAAATCCCAACAAAATCACCGCATATTGCAGAATCTTTTTGGAAGTAAAGGCGATGCCCGGCTGATACCGGACGCGGCTGCGCAAACACATCGACACGACCATGCCTGCCAAAATGGCAAACACCGGTCCGCCGATTACCGGGAACATCCGGCCCAACCACCAGCACGGAATGGACAACACCAGGCAGAGCAGCAAACCCGGTCCAATCTTTTTTACAAAATCCATGTTCATCTCTCTTTTCTATGTATTTTGTTTTCCTGCTCTTGATTATATCCCAAGTCAGCGATAAAATAAAATGAAGATTTCTTATGTTACCATAAATCTACTGAATAGGTGATCGATGATGTTAGACCCTCGATGGAATACTTTTCTGGTCCTGTGTGAAACCATGAACTATACCCGTGCTGCTGAACGGCTGTGCCTGACACAACCGGCGGTAACACATCATATTCACTATCTGGAAGCGCACTATGGCTGCCGTCTTTTTTCCTATGAAGGCAAGGTACTTCGCTTGACCGATGCCGGCCTTCGTTTGCGGGAGTTTACCCGCTCCATGGCGTACAACAGCCAAAAAGTAGAAGAAAATTTGGCGATGCCTGCTCCGATCTCGTTACGTGTCGGTGCTTCCAAAACCATTGGCGAGTTTTTGATTGCGCCCAAAATCGAACGATTTTTGCGTGCCCATCCGGAAGCATCCTTTTCCCTTGTGGTCGATAACACTGAAATTTTGCTGCATGCTCTACAAGCCGGACAACTGGATTTTGCTCTGGTGGAAGGCTTTTTCGATCAAAGCCGTTATGAATCCCAACTCTACCGACGGGAAGAGTTTTTCGGCGTGTGCAATCCTGCGCATCCGCTGGCTGGCAGGGCTGTATCCATCGAAGAACTCCTGGACGAACGGCTCATCCTACGCGAAACCGGTTCGGGTACCCGGGCTATTTTTGAAGAAGCCTTGCACCGCGAAAATCATACCCTGCAAAGTTTTTCCCGCGTAGTCACCATCAGTGATTTTTCCACCATCAAATCCCTGGTGATGAACGGACTGGGTGTATCGTTTTTCTATGCACCGGTGGTCGAACCGGAACTGGCCAACGGTACGTTGGCCCGCTTTGATTTGGCCGGTGTACCGATGCGTGGCGCTTTTTATTTTATGTGCTTAAAAGACAATTTATTCGCCCAGTCGTGGACCGATTGGATGCAATAAACCGTATATTACCGCAAACGCATTCCGGTAGGCTAGGCTTGCTGCTTTCTCTCCTCGGTTCGATGCTTTCGAAAGAAAAAACACGAAATCCATAGAACCGCCAATAACATGTCCCTGGGGAACCCCGTATAATCAAAGATGCTAGAAGATTGCATACAAGGAGGTGAACCCGGCATCGACAATCGACACTCTGTCGGCTGTCATGCGCATGCAAGGGGATAAAACGCGTCGAAAATATGACCGACGCGCAGAAAAAAGGAGAAGTGAGCATGCTATTTACATTCGTTACTTTTGTGTTTTTCACCATATTGGTTGCGGTTATTTCCTAAAGTCGCCGCTACCCACCGCTTCCATCGCCTGCGCCAACTCGCGCAGCGGCTTGGCCAACCAGTGGGATAAAATAATCGACAGAAAAAACAGAATGCAAAACGCAACAAATAACCGTACTACCTGGGATAACAGAATTTCCTGTAAGCCCTGTGCCACAGTGCCAAGGTCGCTTTGGCAGACCAGGTAATACTGCGACAGCGGTGCGGCCACCGAAATGGTCAGCTGATTCCCCTGCTGCTCATCCGCGTTCATTTTCTTTCCCTGCATGGCATCAAATGCTTCGAACTTTTGCCCCAATTCTGCCGCAGACGCGGCCGAGTGAATCCGGCCTTGCGGCGAGATCAGCCGGTAGTGGTCCTGCGCCGCTGTGTTCAGCGGTGAGAGCAGATCATAATACAGCATTCTTTCATCCAGCATGATGCAAAGCAGGGCAATCGGTTCGCCTGCTGTATCTTCAATCGGCACCGCATAACAGAAAACATACTGTGCCGACTGCAACAACGGATTTTCCATATAGGTCGGTGTGAGCGGCTGGAGATCGTCCCTGTGCACAAGGGCCGCCAGTTCTTCTTCCGATACATCGGCATTGGAACGGTAGGCGACCGAAGAAATCACCTGCTGTGTTTCCGGCACATATAAAAACAGCTCAAATTGCCCGCCATCGGCCGACTGCATGCCGGCCAAGCGTTCCGAATAAGCAGCCTGTGATAAATTGGATGGTGTGCCGCGCCGGCAATCCGCAACCAACTGTTCCAGCTGCTCCTGCTTGCTGATATGCAGCACCTGCTGATACATTTGCTGCATCATTGCATCAAACCGGTCGGCCTGCAAAGATAGCTTGTCCTCCAAATTGAGAATGTAGTTTTCGGTCAGCAGGCGCTTGGAGTCATAGTAGTTATTGACACAAAAGGCCGCAGCCATCAAAAAGGCCACCACCAAAATCGTCAGCATGACCCGGAAACGGAATACAAATTTCATGGCAATCCCCAATCGCCAAAACATTTTTTCTTATTATAGTATTCCTTGCGAAATGGTGTCAACGCCATCGGGTCAAATCCATCGGAAACCGAAAAAAATCACATGTTATCATGAAAAAAGACAAGCTTCGCCGCCGAGGAACCCTTTTATAATAAATGCAGTTCCCAAGAAATATGTGAAATCAGGAGGGTTCCCCATGAAAGTAGGCATCATCGGCGCCGGCCGTATCGGCAAGGTCCATGCCCAGAACATTTCCCGTTTTGTACCCGAACTAGAGATCAAAACCCTTGCCGATCCGTTCATGAACGAGCAGACCGAAGCGTTTGCCCAGTCGTGCGGCATCCCGCATCGCACCAAGGATGCAAACGACATTTTAAACGACCCCGAGATCGAGGCTGTGCTCATTTGCTCGTCGACCGATACGCACGCCAAGTACATCATCGAGGCAGCGCATGCCGGCAAGCACATCTTCTGCGAAAAGCCGATCGATTACGATCTGGCCCGTGTCCATGAGGCAATTAACGCAGCCAAGGACGCTGGCGTGAAGCTGCAAATCGGTTTCTGCCGCCGCTTTGACCACAACCACCGCGCGGTATACGATATGGTACGCGACGGCAAGGTGGGCAAGGTCAATATCATCAAAATCTCCTCGCGCGACCCCGAGCCGCCCCCGGTATCCTATGTCAAAGTTTCTGGTGGTATCTTCTATGATATGATGATCCATGATTTCGATATGGCCCGCTTCTTGGCAGGCAGCGAAGTGACCGAGGTCAATGCGGTTGGCTCGGTGCTGGTCGATCCGGGCATCGGCGAAGCGGGCGATGTCGACACCGCTGTGGTAACGCTGAAGTTTGAAAACGGCGCCATTGGCGTGATCGACAACAGCCGCAAGGCCGTTTATGGATATGACCAGCGCGTCGAAGTCTTCGGCTCGGATGGCTGCGCCGAAGACCAGAACGATACCCCCAACACGGCCGTTCTTTCGACGGCTGACGGCGCAGTGCATGGCGTGGCCTAAAGAGTTCTTGCGGGACAATGGCGGGAACGCCGCCGGGAATTACTACATCTTGGTATTTGTACTCGCCTATGTATTTACGGTTTTTCAAGATGGCGTTAAAGCTGTTCATGCTGTACGGCTTGTTCCGCTTAGTCTGTAAGCCGCGCTTGTTCAGGGATTCCACGATTGCCCGCACGGTTTCACCCTCGGCATAGCGTGTGAAGATTTCCAGCACAACAGGCGCGGTAATGGGGTCAATCTCTAATCGCTGGTCTTTCCCTAATACATAGCCTAATGGAATCCTGCCGCCATTGTTCAAACCTTTTAGCGCGTTTTCTTTCTGTCCTCGGTGTATTTTCTCGGACAATTCAACAGAGTAAAATTCGGCATAGCCCTCCAAAAGACTTTCCAGCAAAATTCCGGTGCTGTCCTCGGCTATGGCCTCTTTTGCCGACACCACTTTGACACCGTTTTTCTTTAAGATTGCTTTATAGTGTGCGCTGTCATAGCGGTTTCTGGAAAATCTGTCCAGTTTCCACACAAGGACAATATCAAAAAGTCCTTTCGCGCTATCCTTAATCATGCGCTGAAAGTCCGGCCGGTTATCGGTTTTCGCGGACAAAGCCCGATCAATATAGGTGCTTAATACGGTTATCCCGTTGCGTTCGGCGTACTCTTTGCACTCCCGAAGCTGTCCTTCTATGCTTTCCTCACGCTGGCTGTCAGAGGAATAACGGGCATAAATAACTGCTTTCATTTTTGCACGTCCTTTCGTTATTTCGTGGGTGGCTTGCCCGCCTCACCGGGGGGCGTTCCCCTTGATTACCTCCGATTCAAAAATCCTCGTTTGTCAAGGTCTGGCAAAGTGAAGTGCTCCCCAAAAGTTGGACAAAAGTTATGCGGCAAAGCCATTTTGAATTCTGTATTGGACAGGACTTAACCCATTCAATTTTTCTTTGATTCGGTTATGGTTATAGTATTCAAGATAAGCGATCAGTTCCTGGCAGAACTCGTCTAATGATTGGAACGTCCGCAGGTATAGCAGTTCCGATTTTAACAGTCCGAAGAAGTTTTCCATAACCGCATTGTCCAGACAGTTTCCCTTTCTGGACATACTTTGCCGAATGCCTTTTTCTAACAGTCTTTTTTGATACCTGACGTTCTGATATTGCCAGCCCTGATCCGAATGAAGGATCAGCCCGCTGCTGTCCGGGAGCCGGGAGAATGCTTTATCCAGCATCTCATCCACCTGGCGGTAATTAGCCCGTTCACTGATGGCATAGCTGATGATCTCACCATTATACAGGTCAAGCACAGGAGAAAGATAAAGTTTGTTTCCAAACAGGGAAAACTCAGTCACATCAGTTACCCATTTCTGATTCGGCCTTTCCGCATGGAAATCTCTAGCCAGTAGATTTGGTGCAATCTTGCCGACTTCTCCACGGTAAGAACGATACTTTTTCATTCGTACCATACATTTTAGGCCTGACTCCTTCATCAGCTTTTGTACCGTCTTGTGGTTCAGACAAAAGCCTCTGTTGCGTAATTCCATACCAATCCGCCGATACCCGTACCGGCCTTGATTCTCCTGATAAATTGCTATGATTTCCGCCCTTTCTTTTGCGTATTTATCCACAGCATTGGCTTTCCGGGAATGATAGTAGTATGTACTTCGGGGAATGCCGGCCAGTTTAAGTAATGCTGCCAGAGGATAATCACGCCTTAATTCTGTAACAGCAGCCACAACATCGCTTATTCGGGTTCTTCCCGCTTCTGAATTAAGGCGTTTAATTTTTTTAGGTAATCATTCTCCATTCTCAACCGGTAATTTTCTTCTGACAGCCGCTTGTTTTCCTGTTGCAGCTCCGACTGTTCCTGCTTCTTTTGTCGTTTTTCGCTACCTTTTGTCGCCTGCTTTTTCATAAGTCCCCGTGCACCTTCCTTTTGGAATTTCTTCTCCCACCGGCACACTGTTACAACATCAAGGCAAAAGTGCATAGCTGTCTGTGTACAGGATAAGTGATGTTCCTGCTTGTATTGTAACACTTTTAGGCGAAACTCGCCATCAAAGCCTTTTTGTCGGCCAACCAGATTTCTGCTTAGAAGTCCTTTTGCACCATGCAGCTTATACAAGTTTACCCATTTTTCAATCGGCGTACAGGATACGCAAAATTTCTCGGATGCCTCTTTGCGTGTATGCCCTTCCAGTACATACTGAACAACTGCTAATTTTAATTCCTCACTGAACAATTCTTTTCCCATAGATTTCTGCACCCCTTTCGTTGACTTTCTTGTCCAACTTTTGGGGTGCAGTTCAAAGCCAGTTCATTTTAACCTTGACGAGCGGGGATTTTTGAATACACTCCCCTAAGGGGAAACGCCCTCTCTAACCGCGCTGTTCCTCTAACATTTTCGTCAGGACTTCCCGCAATTTTTCACTGACCGGGGAAGCAGGGTCAAAACACATATCCACAAACTGCCGCAATTCCTTGTTGTCTTGCGTAATGGCATCTATGACTTTCGGCTTGTGTTCATATAGCTTTCCCTCCGGTTGTTCCGTGCGGGCAAATATGTAGTCCATAGATACATCGAAGAAATCTGCATACCATCGCAGAATCTTTAAGGGCGGGGAAGATTGCCCGTTTTCATAGCGGTTTACACTGGCTTGTGTTGCGCCCATCAGCGTAGCTAATTTGGCTTGGGACAGGTTGACGCTTTCTCGTAAGCTCTTTAACCGCTGTGCTATCTCCTGCATAGTCAACTCTCCTTTCTCATACTTGAATAATACGATATGCGAGTTAAAATGTCAACACGGATATAGAATAAAAGACGGTCAAAGCAAAATGCTCTGACCGTCTTTTTGTCAATGAGAGTGACTCTTATTATGCAAACGCCCGATACAGGAATGTCACAATCTGAGCGCGGGTGCAAGTCATATCAGGGCTAAAGGTGGTTGCACTTGTGCCGGAAGTGACACCCGCTTCCACCGCCCAATCGACAGCGGGCGCATAGAGCGTGGTAGCAGCTACATCTGTAAAGCTGCTGGTTTTTTCAGCGGCAGGGAAACCAGCGGCGCGCCAGATATACAGAACTGCCATACTCCGAGTACAAGGAGTATTTCCATTAAAGGCCGTGCTGTCTTTTGATATGATATTATTTTCTTTTGCCCACAATGCTGCCTTATAAAAATAACCACTCTCCTTAATGTCCGTGAATGTACTCGTTTTGCTGGTGGGCTCAGGAGAACCCTTTGCACGCCACAGGAATGTTAAGATTTGCGCCGTAGTACAGGTATCGTCAGGAGAAAAGGTTGTAGATGTCGTACCGCTGGTAACACTATTTTCGACAGCCCACAAAACCGAGGCGGCAAAATAGTCCGTTTCCAACACATCATTGAACCCGCCTACGTTTGAAACTTCGGTATCTGCAGATGATAGTTTAGCGGTCACGCCTATAAGCTGAACCGGAATAGTCTGCATTAAAAACCCATTGGGGTCTGTCCCATTTCCAATTCCCATATCGTCAGAACGCCCGCAAAACCAGATGGAACCATCTGCCTTTACGATTGCAGTATCAAAACTGCTACAAGTGACGGACGCTACACCATCCATAATTTTTGTTGGCTTAAATTGATATGGTTTTCCATCCGAAGAATAATTTGTTCCGGTGTATCCATTTCCCAGTTGACCGCAATCATTTTCCCCCCACATCCACAAGGAACCGTCTGCCTTAATTGCGGCAGAATGGGTGCTGCCATTACAAACTGAAACCACGTCGTCAAGTATTTTTTGAGGTGTTGTATATGTATCCCATCCAGCTGTGCCGTTCGCCATCTGGCCGTATGAGTTAAATCCCCATACCCAGAGGGAGCCATCTGTTTTAACGGCAGTTGAGGCAAATCTTCCGCAGCTGACAGCTGAAACGCCGTCCATAACCTTAACAGGAACGGTCTGATACCCTTTTATATCATTATTTCCGTCGCATAAATAGCATTTTGCTCCCCACATCCACAGGGAACCATCTGTTTTAATTGCGGCCATAACACCTTCACCACAGCTAACAGCTGCAACATCCTCCAAGACACGGGCGGGAACATCAGAATCCTCCATAGTACCATTTCCCAACTGTCCACTTAAATTATTGCCCCATGTCCACAAGGATCCATCTGCTTTAATCGCCGCAATAGAACCATTGTTATAGCTAACCGAAATCACGTTATCCATCACTTTTTTGGGTGTGAATCGTAAAAAATAATTGGAGTGTTCATCATAATAATGGTAGGTAAAAACCCACAGGGAACCATCTGTTTTTATCACAGCGGTATTTGAGCCATCACAACTGACCGAACTTACATTCTCCATCACTTTAGCAAAGGAAGCAGACTGCTCAAATTTCCCATTTCCCAAGTCCTTATACGCTTCTTTTCCGCGCATCCAAAGTGTGTTGTTGTTATCTACCACGGCCAGCGTTCCCCCGCCCAAGCTTACGGTAGCTGCCTGGCCCGCTTTGCCCATATCAAAGGCCGAAGCCGGGACAGCCAAGCTCACGCAAAGCACCAGAGCCAATGCCAAAAACAAAATGCGCTTTTTCATAGACTTCCCTCCTAAAAGTTGTGGTTAATTGGGGATTTCGTTTTTATTATATCATACGATTTTTTCTCTTACAATAATGAATTGTGAGGCAATACCTAACATACATTTGCTCCACATTTGGCTACACTTTTGTTAGGTGGTGGCTCATAAAATGAATCAGCTTGTATTTGATGATGATATTTATAATACGATACGGCATAATATCAAGAAGTGTCGAAAAGAGAAAGGGCTAACCGCTGCGGAGTTGGCTGAATTGATAGGACGTTCCCATGATTTTGTTCGCCAGATTGAGAGCGAAAAGGTTGCTTACAATTTTAGTGTAGAAACTCTTTATAGAATATCAGTTGCTTTGGACGTTAGCTTGGATAAACTGATAGAAAAGTAAACTGACAAAAGCAGTCCCTTTGGTATTACCTTAGGGACTGCTTTTTTGTTATTCTTCTTCTGGTAACTTCAATTCCTCACTATCTTCCAGCAGCTTGGCAATTTTATCAATAGCCTTAGAAACTGATTTTTCCAGTTTCCATTTTGAGATTAAGCCAACAATTTCTTTATCTTCTTGCCTGTAATCAAAATCGAGCGTTACAAAATTTGAATATTTCTGCGTTGTATAGGCGAAAGAATCCAGACTGTGAATTAACTCCGACATAAAATCAGTTTCAAAAAGAAGATTTAAAATTTTCAAGTATGTTGCCGAACCATTTTCACTTGAAAAAGCTTTGATTTTGGCGATTGCTGCGTCAGTCAATCCTAATGTTTCTTTTACTTCTTTGTTCTCTGGCCTCATATCATCAGACAAGCAAAAAACATACTCAAGGGAAACATCAAAAACTCGAGAATACGCAACCGCAAGTTCGGGTGTTAAGTTGGCATTTGACTTTTCGATTTCCGCAATTCTTGTTTCGCCCGACTTCCCATCTAATTGGATTTGCACATAGGGATTAAGGCGAGCGGCGACTTGGTTTAATGTTAAGTCATTATCTATCCTCAACTTTTTAAGCCTATTTCCGATATTTTTAAATTTATCATTTGGAGTTTTCTTCAAAATCTTTGGCATAGGTCGTATCTCCTTTACCTTTTTCTTAATTATTATTATATAATACTTAAATGGACAAAATCAATGATGATAATATGGTATTATAATACTTTTCTGCATGGTAAGCTATACTCAGAAAAGCGCTTTTCAGATTATGTATTAAGCTGTCCTATCGGCTCGACGGGGGAAAGGAGTATACCATGCCCTATAAACTTAATGTAGATTTACCCGCCGTAAATGCTGGCTATGACTATGCTGTATTAACGGGAAAAACTGATATTTTTCCCTACGAGGACGGAAAAAAACTTTCCGATGTGCGAACTGGCGTAAAATTAACCCTTGCGTTGCAAGGAGCTTGTCTTGCTCCGCTTGCGGTTAAGTTTGACCATGACCCGCTGCCGAATCTCACAGGCGAACAAATTGAAGCGGCCTGTCTGGGGGGCAACTTTATTTACGTGCAGCTTCCAGATTGCGCTGTAAATCTATATTCCAGCAGCAACGGCGGCATTGGCATGACTGCGACTGCACAGACCGCGAAAATTGTCACCCTCAAGAGCGACAAATAAGACGGGGTGAGGGCAACATACGTTGCCCTCACCCCGCCAGAAAGGAAACTCGCATGAAATCATTTATCTCACCTGAGTTTATAATCGCTGTGGCTGCCCTTGCTCTTATATTTACTGTCATTGTCTGCCTTGTGCAGATATTCCGTACACCGCCGCTGTTGAAACGGCGCTTTGACCGCGCTGTGCGGCGCTGCGGACTGCACAATGCACAAAATGAATACCCTATGCTTGTCGGCGTCAAACGGGATAAGGATAAGCACCACGGCATTATTTTGACGGTCAAGAATATGGGTATCTCCGTCCCAGATTTTGACCGAAGAATTGACCGTCTGCAAGCGTCCCTTAAGCAAGGGCACCCGCCCGCCGAATACATCATTGCTGCCGAACCACAAGCGCGTGGCGCATGGCATTTGCATTGCTTATTTCTGTTTACAGAAAAAGCCCCCTTTATCCCTAATTCAGATATGGCACGGATTTGGGGACATGGCTTCACAAAGACAAAGAGCCTCAAAGGAATCGACAACCACGGCTTATACCTGACAGCATATTTGGGTGATATGGAATTATCCGAAGCCCTCCGCGCTAGTAGCCCAAGAGGCAAAATAACCGAGGCAAGTACAATCGACGAGCAGGGCAAGCGGCAAAAGAAAGCGGTCATCAAGGGAGCAAGGCTACGTCTGTACCCTCCCGGCTTCAATTTATACCGTACAAGCCGGGGCGTGAAAAGGCCGGAGATATGGCAGACCACAGAGGCCGAAGCACAAAAGATGATACATGGTACACCGCTTACCTATGAAAAAACCATCGCAGTCACCGATGAGGCTGGGAATGTGAAAAACATCATTAACTATCGACAATACAACATCGCCGCGAAGGAGGGCGGCTCACTTGACGCAGCGGAAAAAGCAATATCACCCGAAGATACCTGATTACGAATTAGAAGCCCTTGCCCGTTGTCTGCTCCCCGATATGCAAACCTATTTTGAGAGCGACGAAGGCAAGAGGGCGTTTGCCGAATGGCAAGCTCAGCAACAGAACAAGGACAAAGGGGAAAGACAGACGAAGCCTAAATAATAGCGGCGGCAGTATGTAACACATACCGCCGCCGCTTTGCTTATGCTATTTCGTCCAGATAAATGATAAATCCGAACCCGTTCCCTATCGGGAAAAGGTTCGGATTATCTTGATTTGGTGGACCCAAAGGGATTCGAACCCTCGACCTCTCGGATGCGAACCGAACGCTCTCCCAGCTGAGCTATGGGCCCATTTTTTATCCCATTCATTTCAATACTACTCTTGACAAGTAAATATTATATAGGTAGAATAAATTCGTGTCAAGCATTTTTTGCCACTTGATGAAAAAAAGCGTGCATCAGCCAGATGCGCCAAAAGGAGAATGAAAATGAAAAACAGCGAAAAGACAATGGAAAAAATCGTCGCCCTGTGCAAGGGCCGTGGCTTCGTGTATTCCGGCTCGGAGATCTACGGTGGCCTTGCCAACACCTGGGACTACGGCCCGCTCGGCGTAGAGTTCAAGAACAACGTCAAGGCTGCTTGGCGGAAGAAGTTCGTACAGGAAAGCCCGTACAATGTCGGCCTGGATGCTGCCATCCTGATGAACCCGACGACCTGGGTCGCTTCCGGCCATGTAGGCGGTTTTTCCGATCCGCTGATGGACTGCAAAGATTGTAAGACCCGCCATCGTGCCGACCAGCTCATCGAAGAGCAGACCGGCGAAAACCCGGCCGGCTGGTCCAACCAGCAGATGATGGACTACATCGTCGAGCACGGTCTGACCTGCCCCAACTGCGGCGGCCATAACTTTACCGATATTCGTCAGTTCAACCTGATGTTCAAGACCTTCCAGGGTGTTACCGAGAACGCAAAGAACGAAATCTTCCTGCGTCCGGAAACCGCACAGGGTATTTTCGTCAACTTCCAGAACATCCAGCGCACCACCCGCAAGAAGATCCCCTTCGGCGTTGGTCAGGTGGGCAAATCCTTCCGTAACGAGATCACGCCGGGCAACTTCACGTTCCGTACCCGTGAATTTGAGCAGATGGAACTGGAATTCTTCTGCAAGCCGGGCACCGATCTGGAATGGTTCAAGTACTGGAAGGACTACTGCCACAACTGGCTGCTGGCCCTGGGCATGAAGGACGAAAACCTGCGTCTGCGCGACCATGACCCGGAAGAGCTTTCGCACTATTCCAACGCCACCACTGACATCGAGTTCCTGTTCCCGTTTGGCTGGGGCGAACTGTGGGGCATCGCAGACCGCACCGACTTCGACCTGACCCAGCACCAGAACACCTCGGGTGTTTCCATGGAATACTTCGATCAGGAAGCAAACGAAAAGTATATCCCGTATGTCATCGAGCCTTCGCTCGGCGCCGACCGCGTGGCGCTCGCCTTCCTGTGCGATGCGTACGACGAAGAAGTCGTTGGCCAGGACAAGAACGGCAAGGATGATGTCCGTACGGTTCTGCGTCTGCATCCGGCACTGGCGCCCTTCAAGGCTGCTGTCCTGCCGCTGTCCAAGAAGCTGACCGCACAGGCACAGCCCATCTGGGAAAAGCTGTCCAAGAAGTTCAATGTAGACTTTGACGACGCCGGTTCGATCGGCAAGCGTTACCGCCGCGAAGATGAGATCGGCACTCCGTTCTGCATCACCGTGGACTTTGAAACCGAGCAGGACGGCTGCGTGACCGTCCGCGACCGCGACACCATGGAGCAGGAGCGCATCAAGATCGACGATCTGGTACACTACCTGGCCAAGAAGATCGCATTCTAAAAAAAACACAAAAACGGCATTCCGTTTGGAATGCCGTTTTTTTTCGGTTTACAGCAGCACGGCCGACGTGTACTCGACCTTGATGCCGTCATCCTTGGTGCGGCTGAACTTGGCTTTGTTGCCGCTGCCATCGTCAATGGTCATCTTCTCCAGCTTATATCCGGTAAAGAAATCAGCCGCCGGACCTTCGACAAAGGCCGACCACTTGCGGCGCTTGGCTGCCGCCGGATTTTCTTCGTCTTCGGCTTCCTGCATGGCCTGTGCCGCCTCCTGCTGGAAGGTATCCTGTTCTTGTTCCTGC
This sequence comes from Intestinibacillus sp. Marseille-P6563, assembly GCF_900604335.1. Taxonomy (NCBI): domain Bacteria; kingdom Bacillati; phylum Bacillota; class Clostridia; order Eubacteriales; family Butyricicoccaceae; genus Intestinibacillus; species Intestinibacillus sp. Marseille-P6563. The sequence continues at coordinate 1,065,857 of NZ_UWOD01000001.1, forward strand.
TCTTGCAGCATTTCGTCCATTTTAAAACGTCCTCCTGGGCTTGGAATCCGCCGCCCGGCAAGTCCGGACACGGCGTTTGGTTGTATTATAGCATATCTGCCTGCAAAAAAGAAGGAAATCTGCTTTTCTTTCTGGTTTTCCAAACCCTTGCTTTGACGTTTTGGTAATTTTACAGTATAATGTACGATAGTAATTTTAAGCGGCTGCGGTAGTAGGTGGACGGATATGCGAAGCTTCTTTGCCCATAAGCACACAACCAAACAGCGCCGCAGTCTGGGCTTCCGCGCCAAAGTGCTGCTGGCCATTGGCGGCATTACGTTGACAGCCTGTGCGCTGGTATCGTTTTTCTTCTTCCGGCTCTCGGCCCAGACGGTCGAGCAGAATTATGTCCTATCCCAGACCCGCATGCTGCGCATCACCATGCAGTCTTTGGAGGAAATGCTTTCTTCCGCCTATGATACGTCGGTTGCGCTGTCCTGTGACCAGACCTTGTATCAAATGATGCACGATTATTGCTATCAGCAAGGCTCGTCCGAAGATGCGCAAACCATGTCCGGTTATCTCAAACAATACCAGCCCGACGGCGGCATTATCGATTCGATCTATCTCTATCTGCCCCAGCGTGAACAGGTCATCACCTCGGCCGATTATCATGCGGTGCAGGAGATCTTCTTCACCCAGAATTATTCCTGGATGGAGTATCAGCAGCAGAATCCTTCGGGCACCCGCCTTTCCCCGGTCATCCTGTATGACAATGTCAACCGGGCACCTCAGTATGTGCTGACCTACACCCGGCCGATCTATGATGCCGACCAGAACACCCTGGCGTGGGTGGCGGTCAATTTGAGCGAGCGCGATTTGTTCTATCAGCTGCTCAGCGGCGGCACCCAGCCCGTGGAGGACGAATATTATCTGGTTGATGCTTCGGGCACCATTCTTCTGACCAAGGACACCTCGGCAATCGGCAAACAGTTTACCGATGTGCGTCCGGGCGGTGAATTGCCCGATGGCTCATCGGCTTCGGTGCAATATGGCGCCAACCGGTTGTTGACCGCCCTGCGCTCCCCCATGACCAGCTTCCAGCTCATTTGCCTGAGCGACCGCGACCAAATCGTCAGCGACCTGCGCGCCCAGCTCGGCTATATCATCGTGGTCCTGGTGCTCACGACGCTGGTGATGCTGTTGGTGGCTTTGTACGTATCCCGCTGGATGTACGCGCCGGTCAAGAATCTGAAAGATGCCATGCGGCGTGTCCAGGAGGGCGATCTTTCGGCCCGGGCACTCGTATGGGACAACGATGAAATCGGCGAACTGAGCGAAGGCTTTAACCAGACGGTCGAACAGGTCGAATGGCTCATCGGCCAGCTGGTCGATGAGCGCATGCAGAAAAAAGAGGCCGAGCTGGATGCCCTGCAATACCAGATCACGCCGCATTTCATGTATAATACGCTCAATTCGATCAAATACGCCGCCATGCTTCAGGGAGCCGACCGCATCGGCGAACAGCTTGGCGCTTTCATCGAACTGCTGCAAGCCAGCATCAGCCGCCGCGGCGCCTTTTTGACCGTGGAAGAAGAGATCCATCTGGTGGAAAACTATGTGAAGCTGCAAAAATTCCGCTACATGGATTCGTTCGATGTGACGTTCCACGTCGACCCGCAGTCCAAGGACTTCTATGTCCCCCGTCTGATCTTGCAGCCCCTTGTGGAAAACGCCATCCTGCACGGCACCCAGCCCGGACAGGCCGGCTGCCATGTGCAGGTGGACACCCAGACCGACGGCCATCAGCTCATCCTGCGCGTGACCGATGACGGCGCCGGGATGACCCAGGAAGAAGTCAACCGCCTGATGAATGGGCAGCGTGTGGCGCGCAAAGGCGGCTTTAGCGGCATCGGCATCCCGAATATCCGGGAACGGCTGAAGCTGTATTATGGCAATCAGGGTCGGCTGTATTACTCCAGCGCGCCCGGCGCAGGCACCCAGGCTGTCATTACCCTGCCTGCCAGCCGCAATGCGTCCGAGTACCAGATTTAAAAGGAGTCGCGCATGAAACGTTTCCTCGCTTTTGCTTTGGCTTTGCTGCTTTTGGGCGGCTGTACACCGCGTGATGCCGGGCAAGGGGTTCAAAACCAGTCCACCACCATTGCTGTGCTGCTCAAATCCATGGGCAATCCCCACTGGCAGGAGATGCGCAGCGGCATGCAGGACGCGGCTGCCGAATATGGGGCGGAACTCATCCTGCTTTATCCGGAAAACGAAACCGATACCAACCAGCAGACCATGATCTTCCGCGACATTTTGGAGCAAAAACCGGATGCCCTGCTGTGGGCACCCTGCAATTCCCTGTTAGGACCGCAGATGGAGCTGCTGGCCGAACAGGCTGGTGTGCCGCTCTTTACGGTGGACACCCGCGCCGACAACACCGACGCTCCGTTCATCGGCGTCGACAGCACGCTGGTGGGCACCATGGCGGCCGAATATCTGGGCGAAACCACCGGGTATTCCGGCCAGTTTGCCGTCATCGCCGGGCCGCAGAGCCAGTCCTGCCACTTTGAACGCGCCGGTGGTTTTTTAAGCACCATGCGGCAGTATCCCAACATCGACATCGCAGCCATCCGCTACACCGATTCCAACTTTGACAGCGGCATGGAAGCCGCCCGCGACATTCTGGAAGTCTATCCCGATCTGGACGGCATCTTCTGCACCAGCGCGGTCATGGCGCTGGGCGCCGTCGAACAGGTCAAGGCGACCTTTTTGCAAAACAGCGTGCAGATCGTCACCGTGGACACCCAGCCGGATGCCCTCGCAGCGGTCAGCAATGGCCTCATCAGCGGTCTGATCACGCAGGATGGGTATGACATTGGTTACAAGGCCATCGAAACGGTCATGGACAGCTTGGCGGGCAAGGATGTGGGACAAAATATCTATCTGCCGATCGAACTGCTGACCCGGCAAAATGTAGACGATTTCACCGAACAATACTTGCAGCGGAGGGATATGCATGATTAAAACGCTTCTGGTAGATGACGACTTTTTGGTGCGTATGTTCCTAAAACAACTCATCGACTGGGAAAGCCAGGGCTTTACTCTGGTGGGCGATGCATGCAATGGCAATGAAGCACTGGAACTGATCGACCGCTTTGCCCCGGAACTCATCATCACCGACCTGAGTATGCCGGTCATGGACGGCATTGAACTGATCGGCAAGGCCCGGAGTCGCCTGCCCGACTGTTATATCATTGCGCTGAGCTGTCATGGGGAATTTGATTATGTCAAAGAGGCCATGAAGCAGGGCGCCAATGAATATGTACTCAAAAACCTGCTCGATGCCCCTGGGCTTTTAAAGCAGCTGGACACCGCACGCGCCAAGCTGGAATCGGCCGCCAAGCGCGCCGAGCAGTCGGACAAGCTGCGCCAGCTTGCCGCCAAAGGCACCGAAATGCTGCGCTATGAACTGCTGCTGCGCCTGATCCACGACGAAACCAGCGCAGACCTGACCGCCCAGCTGCGGGACGCCGGCATCGACGGTCGCTTTGTGTCCGCAGCCGCCATCGCTGTATCGGCCGACGCGGTACGCCGCGATGCGCTGGTGCAGGTATGCGGCCAGTTCTGCCGCAACAAACCGGCCTATTGCCTGCCCTACGATGAGACCTCCTGCTGTATGCTGCTCGACCTGAGCGCCATCTCGGGCACCGCCGCCAAGACCGATTGGATGCGCGCCTTTTCCAGTGGTCTATACCGCTGCATTCAGGAATATTTAAACGTCCAGCCGCGCATGGGGCTGAGCCTGCCCTGCACCGGCGAACAGGCCCTGCACCAAGCGGTATGCAGCGCTTATCACGCGGCGGCGTATGCTTTCTATGACCCGCAGACCATTCACGACGATGCCATTTTGTCGGTGGTACCGGGCGCGATGCCCGAAGAGGCGGGCGCCTTTCTGCGTCGCCTGCCCGGCATGGTGGAAGAATGTCTGTTTGAGCGCGTATGCGAAGAAGGTCTGCGCATTTTGACCCTGTGCCAGGATACCCAGGCCCCGCCGGACGGCACCATGCGCTGGTTTGGCGAACTACTGCAAATCATCGGGGTCGACCAGCAGCCGCCCCATACCCTGGCCGCCTGCCGCGAAATGCTCGAGCAGGCCACCCAGCATCTGGCCGATGAACGCGGCACCGGCTGCGGTAACCGCGCCATCCAGCAGGCAGCCGCCTATCTGCGGGAAAACTTCGACCAGCCGCTCTCGCTCGCTTCGGTCGCGGCCCAGGTGCACCTCAACCCGGCTTATCTTTCCTTTTTGTTCAAGCGGGAAATGGGCGTCAATTTCAGCGATTACTTGCAGGACTGCCGCATGGAGCACGTCAAGCTCCTGCTGCGCGAATCGGACGCACCGCTCAAGGAATGCGCCGGCCGCGCCGGATTTTCCGATTACCGTAATTTCTGCAAGCTGTTCAAACGGCTGACTGGTCTGCGCCCGGCGCAGTACCGCAGCTTAAACCGGGCATAAAGAAACTCCAGACCTCCCAAGCAGGGAGCGTCTGGAGTTTTTTTCTATGCGCGCAGCCGCAAGACGGCTTCCATCACCGCAATGAGTCCGGGCAAGGTCACAACGCTTAGCAAGGTCGTGAGCGCGATCGCCCGGGTGGCAAATAAGTAATCGGCGCCATAGACCTGGCTGAACATCGCGCAGGCAATCGCACAGGGGGCCGCGACACCGACCAGCAGCACCAGCGCCGCCGTATCCCCGATCGGGGCAAAGAACAGCAGCACCATGGTGATCGCCGGCACAACCAGCAAGCGCAGCAGGCTGAGCCTCCACAACGCGCCGTCCAAAAAGCATTCGCGCAGGTTGACCTGTGCCAAAAAGCAGCCCAGACAGATCATCGCCATGGGGGTGTTCATATCGCCGGTCAGGTCGATGGCGGTATAGATCACCGACGGCAGCTTGACCGGGGACAAAAACAGCAGGATGCCCGCAATCGCGGCCAGCAAACCGGGGTTGTTGAACACCGCATTTTTCACGGTCATCTTTTCCCGGCCATGGGACAGCTGATAGACGCTGTATGTCCACAGCATGATGGTCATGCAACAGATGTGCGCCGCGCCCAAGAATACGCCGTCCGACCCGAACATGGCCGAGAGCAACGGCAGCGCCATAAACCCATCGTTGGTCAGGTTCAGGCATACGCGCCGGTCGGCGTAGTTTTTTGCCCGCTCGGGCCGATAGATCCATTTGGCCAGAAAAATACAGATCACAAACACCAGCGCTGCACACACCAGCGTAATGCCAAATTCCTTGGCCAGGGCGCTGTCGAACTCGCGCTGGAACGACCGCACCAGCGTACACGGCATGACATACCGGTTGAGCAGTTCGGACAGGCTTTTTGTCGTCTGATTGGTAAATACTTTTTTTCGGAACAGATAATATCCCAGCAGCATGATCAGGAACATGACCAAAATTTGCTGGAACACAATAAGACTGTTGGCAAACACGCATTTCCCCCCGCGATCCAGTTTCAAAACAAACCGCATCCTCCCCTGTCTGCCTGGAATGGGACAGACAGTGTTTTGATGCGGTATTCTTTTATGATACGCCGTTTGCAGGGTGGTTGTCAACCGTCATACCCACCGGAAATGGCGCATACGCTGTTACAAAATGCGAAAGGTGGAGGACCGCATGAAAAAGCTTTTGAGCCTGGCGCTGTGCGCCGTCCTGCTGCATATGAATGCCGCTGCCCTGCCCGCCATGGGGGAATTGACCGCCAAATCGGCGGCGCTTTACGACGCCAGCGGCCAGATGCTGTATGAAATGAACGCCGAAGAATCCTTGCAGCCCGCTTCGGTCACCAAGATCATGACCCTTCTCTTGGCCATGGAAGCGCTCGACCGGGGCGAGGTACAGCTCGACACCATGGTCACCGGTTCGGCACATGCCGCTTCCATGGGCGGCACACAGATCTGGCTCAAGGAGGGCGAACAGCTTCCCTTTGACGAGATGCTCAAAGCCATTGCGGTCGGCTCGGCCAACGACTGCGCGGTAGCCGTTGCTGAGCATCTGTGCGGTTCGGAAGAAGCCTTTGTGCAAAAGATGAATGAACGGGCCAAAGAACTGGGCTGCACCTCGACCACCTTTGTCAACGCCAACGGTCTGGATGCCGACGGCCAGAAAACACTTACCTCGGCACGCGATCTGGCGCTCATCTCGGCCGAACTGCTGCGGCATCCCAAAATCCTCGATTATACGACCATCTGGATGGATACTATCCGAAACGGGGAATTTTCGCTCGCCAACACCAATAAGATGCTGCGCAGCTACAACGGTTTGGTCGGTCTCAAAACCGGCTATATCTCGGAAGCCGGCTTTTGCATTTCGGCGGTCGCCGAGCGCGACGGCATGACGCTCATCGCCACGGTCATGGGCGCGCCCACCAAGGAGGACCGCACCGCCGATGCCACCGCCCTGCTCGACTATGGTTTTGCAAATTTTGCGCCCTATACCCCGGACCTAAGCGCTGCTTTGACGCCGCTGCGGGTGCGCATGGGGCAAAAGGAGACCGTGACCCTGGAAGCCGGGGAAATCCAGCCGGTCGTTGTCGCCAAGGAAGAGGCATCCAATGTGACCACCGAGACCCACCTGCCCGACGCGGTGGACGCCCCCATCGAAGCTGGGCAGGAACTCGGCTCGGTCACGGTCAAAAGCGGGGATAAAACCCTGCTGACCATCCCCCTGGCGGCGGCCGAAGCGGTCGACCGGCTGCGGTTTGGCGATGTTTACCAGAGTTTCCTGCGCGCCGCGCTGATGAAACAAGCCGGCTGACCATTTTTCCAGTTTGTGCCTTGCGCAGCTGTGCCGGGGCTGGTAAAAGGCCGGAAGAAAAATTGTGTTTTTGATTGTATTTTTGTTTGTTCTATGGTAACATAAAGATAACCTCAAAGGTTGGGAGGAATTATAATGGTAAAACTAATTGTCGGCGGCACCGGTACCGGTAAAACGAAAACCATCATCGAACTGGTAAATGCCGCTGTAAAAGAAGAAAAGGGCAGCGTCGTATGCATCGCCAAGGGCGATAAGCTCAAGTTCGACATCTCGCACGACGCCCGTCTGGTAAACGTCAGCGATTACATGGTAGAAGGTTACAAGGGTCTGCTCGGTTTCCTGTCGGGCATCCATGCAGGTAACTACGATATCACCAAGGTATACATCGACAGCCTGTACAAACTGCTCGATTGCAAGGACCCGTCGGTTGCAGAAACCTTCCTGAAGGAACTGGATGCTTTCTCGACCAAGCACAGCGTCGATTTCACCGTTGCGCTGAGCGAAGTGGAGACCTCGATCACCGAGTCCATGAAAAAATACCTCTAAGTTTCCTGGCAATACGTCCCCCAGTAATACATTTCTGCCGAGCGCAATGACCAAGGTTGCGCTCGGTTTTTTGTTTGCTTCGGGAAATTTCCACAAGAAAACAGAAAATATTCTTGCAAAATGCCGATAAAAAGTGTTTTGCATTTTGGTTCTTTTATGTATAATAAGAGATAGCGTAATCCTTTGGTAAGGGGGTGCTTACCATGCGGGGCATGTCCGGCATCTGGAAATATCTCGTTTGGGTCTCGGCGCTCAGTGCCTCATTGGTCGGGCCGCTGGTGGTCAGTGTTCTGGTCGCTTTGTGGCTGCAAGACCGGTTTGCGCTTGGTTCCTGGATCATGTTGGTGGCCATTGCCCTGGGGCTGGCAGCCGCGGTCTGGAACCTGTTCAAATTCTTCCGCTTTATGCAACAGGAATCCGAACATTCCAATCAGGAGGATCGCCATGGACGCTTTTGAGGTCGTCCGAGAGGAAACGCGGCGCATGCGGCGCGGGTGCATCCCGCTGGCCTTGTTTGCGTATGCTGTGTTCGCCCTTTTCGGATACTACCAATGGGGCGTGGCGCTGAGCCTGGCGCTCGGTACGGCCTACACCCTGTTTAATTTTTATCAGATGGCGTGCACGGCCGTCCGGGCCGCTCTGCTGGGCGATCCCGTCCGGGCGCGGCGTATGCAGTCCAGCCGCTATTTTGTGCGGTATGTACTCACCGGTGCGCTACTGGTTGCGGTGATCAAATGTCCGCCGCTCAACGCGGTCGCGGCTGCGGTGCCGCTGTTCTTTCCCAAGATCCTACTCGTCGCATCCGGCGTATTTCAAAGGAAAGGAGGTTAGGATAAGTGGCTGAAGTAAACGGACCAAAAATATACACGTACCTGTTTGACAATCCCAACTTGCCCATCACAGAAACGATGGTCAACTACTGGATTGTAATGGTCTTCATCCTGTTTCTGTGTATCTTTCTCACCAGCAGAATGGAGAAGATCCCCAAAGGCAAACAGGCCATTGCCGAAAAGTTCGTGCTGATGATCGATGGTCTGGTCGAGCAGAATATGGGGCCGAGTTTCCGCAGCTATGCGCCCTATATCGCCACGCTGATGTTCTCGTCGGTATTCGGTTCGCTGGCGTCCCTGGTGACGCTGCGGTCGGTTACGGCAGACCTCAACACCACGCTCGGCTGGGCACTGATGACCTTTGTACTCATTACGTATACAAAGATCAAGTATCACGGACTCGGCGGCTACTTGAAAGGCTTTACCGAGCCGATCGTCATTATGGCGCCGCTCAACCTTTTAAGTGAAATCGCAACGCCGATTTCCATGAGCTTCCGTCATTTCGGCAACATCGCAGGCGGTCTGGTTATTACCACCCTGCTGATGAGCGCGTTAAGCGCATTGTCTACGGCGCTGCATCTGCCGATCCCGCTCTTCCAGATCGGTATCCCCGGCGTCACCAGCCTGTACTTCGACCTATTCTCGGCGTGTATCCAGGCATTCATCTTTAGTATGTTGACCATGGCCTACGTTGGCGCAGCCAAGGATTAAGGCCCAAATGAAACAAAGGAAAAGTTTAGGAGGAAAAAATTATGGATCCGAAAGCATTTGTAGCAGGTATGTCCGCTCTGGGTGCCGGCATGGCAATGATCGCTGGTCTTGGCCCTGGTATTGGTGAAGGTTACGTTGCAGGTCAGGCCTGCTCGGCCATCGCTCGTCAGCCGGAAGCACAGTCCGACGTTACCCGTACGATGATCCTCGGTATTGCAATGGCCGAGTCCACCGGTATTTACGCGCTGGTTATCGCGCTGCTCCTGCTCTTCGCAAACCCGCTGGTCGGCCAGTTCTAAAAAACTGCGAAAACAGGACTCCCACTCGAAAGGAGGTAACCGGTGGATATGTTTCAACAGTTTGTCAGCATTGGTGGCTGGAATATTCTCGTTACGATCTGCAACACCATCATCACGTTCCTGATCGTCAAGAAATTCCTGTTTAAGCCGGTGCGCAAGATGTTGGCAGCCCGCGCCGAAGAAGTGCAGGCCATGTATGACCAGGCCGAAGCCGACCGTGCGGAAGCTGCCGCGATGAAGAAGGATTACACCGAATCCATCGCAAACGCCAAGGCGGAGGCGGCACAGATCACGCAGTCTGCCACCCGCCGCGCGACGGTACGCTCGGAGGAAATTCTCGCCGAAGCAAGCCGTCAGGCAACCGATTTGAAGAAAAAGGCTGAGCAGTCCATTGAGATGGAACGCAAGAAGGCCATGAACGAAATTAAGGACGAAATCGCCGACCTGTCGATTATGATCGCGTCCAAGGTGGTCGAAAAGGACATCAACGAGGCCGACCATAAGCGCATGATCGAAGATTTCATCGACAAGGTGGGGTGAGCGCATGGCAGAAATCGTCAGCGAACGCTATGCGCTGAGCCTGTATGAAGTAGCCAAGGAGGAAAAGAAAACCGCCGAGCTGCTGGAAGAACTGGAAGCGGTCACGCAGGTCTTTGCCGATAATCCGGACCTGATGAAGGTATTAAAGACCCCGTCCATCCAGTTTTCCGAAAAAAAGGACACGCTGCAAAACGTCTTTGGCGGACGGATCGATCCGTACCTGCTCAATTTCCTCATGCTCATCACCGAGAAGCGCCGCATTGGCCTGCTTCCCGAGATGACCGAGGCGTACAAGCAGCAATATTACTTTGAGGAAGGCATCTGCGAAGTGCGCGCCACCACGGCAGCGCCCATGAGCGCAGAGCTGACCGAAAAGCTCAAAGCCAAAATGTGCTCTGTGACCGGCAAGAAGGTGGTCCTGAAAACCAAGGTCGATCCTTCCATCCTGGGCGGCATTGTCGTCAAGGTGGACAACAAGCAGATCGATACCTCGGTCAAGACCCGTCTGCAAGAGCTGGCACAGCAGCTGACTCAAACTATTGCGTAAGGAAGTAGGTGACTTCATGGAATTACGCCCTGATGAAATCAGCACAATCATCAAACAGCAGATCACAAACTACCAGAGCCAGATCAAGCTGACCAACGTCGGTACGGTCGTTACCGTCGGCGACGGTATCGCCCATATCCACGGCCTGGAAGATTGTATGGCCGGCGAACTGCTCGAGTTCCCCGGCGGCGTATATGGCATGGCACAGAACCTCGAAGAGGATCTGGTCGGTGCCGTTATCCTGGGTTCGGACCAGAACATCCGCGAAGGCGATACGGTCAAGCGTACCAAGCGCATCGTGGAAGTCCCGGTGGGCGACGCCCTGCTCGGCCGCGTGGTCGACGCGCTGGGTATGCCCATTGACGGCAAGGGTCCCATCCAGACAAGCGAATCCCGCCCGATTGAAATGCCGGCCCCCGGCATCATCGAGCGTACCCCGGTCAACGTACCGCTCCAGACCGGTATCAAGGCCATCGACTCGATGATCCCGATCGGCCGCGGTCAGCGTGAGCTCATCATCGGTGACCGCCAGACCGGTAAGACCCAGATCGGTCTGGATACCATCATCAACCAGAAGGGCACGGGCGTTATCTGTATCTATGTGGCCATTGGCCAGAAGCGCTCCACGGTCGCACAGGTGGCCGAGACCCTGACCGCCGCTGGCGCGATGGATTACACCATCATCGTTGCGGCAACCGCATCCGAATCGGCGCCGCTGCAATACATTGCACCCTATGCCGGCTGCTCGATGGGTGAATTCTTCATGCACAAGGGCAAGGACGTGCTGGTCATTTACGATGACCTTAGTAAGCACGCGGTGGCTTACCGTGCACTCTCCTTGCTGCTCCACCGTCCGCCAGGACGTGAAGCATACCCCGGCGACGTATTCTATCTGCATTCCCGTCTGCTCGAACGCGCCGCAAACCTCAAGGACGCCGGTTCTCTGACCGCGCTGCCCATCATCGAGACCCAGGCGGGCGACGTTTCGGCGTATATCCCGACCAACGTCATTTCGATCACCGACGGCCAGATCTTCCTGGAAACCGAACTGTTTAACTCGGGCGTACGCCCGGCGGTTAACCCCGGTATCTCGGTATCCCGTGTCGGTGGTAATGCGCAGATCAAGGCCATGAAGAAGGTTGCCGGTACGCTGAAACTGGCGTACTCGCAGTACCGTGAACTCCAGGCATTCGCCCAGTTCGGCTCCGACCTGGACGCGGACACCAAGGCCCGTCTGGATCAGGGCGAACGCATCGTGGAAGTGCTCAAGCAGCCCCAGAACAGCCCGATCCCGGTTGAAAAGCAGGTCATCATCATCTTTGCGGTCGTCAACAAGCATCTGATCGATGTGCCGCGCGAACTGGTCGGCGAGTTCCAGGACGAGCTGTTCGCCTACCTGGACGCCAACCACCCGAACATTGCGGCAAACATCCGCGATACCAAGGTGATCGATAACGTCAAGGATGAGCTGACGCAGGCCATTGTCGATTTCAAAGCCAAGTTCCTCTCCGAACGATAAATTTTTCTGATTTTCGGAAGAAGGGAGGATAAGAATGGCTTCCGGCAATATGAAGGACATCAAGCGCCGCATGAAGAGCGTCCAGTCGACCATGCAGATCACCAAGGCGATGGAACTGGTCGCATCCTCCAAGCTGCGCCATGCCAAGGAGCGCGTCATCCGCTCGCGCCCCTATTTCCAGACAATCTATCAGACCATGGCACGCATCGCAATGGACACCCGGGAGGGTGATTCCATCTACACCAAGGCCCGCCCGGTCAAAAAGAGCCTGTTCATCGTCATCGCGGGCGACCGCGGACTGGCGGGTGGCTATAACTCCAATGTGCTCAAGCTGGCTGCCGCCGAAATGGCCGGCAAAACTGTGAGCGTCATCACGGTCGGCAAAAAGGCTCAGGAGTATTATGCCAAGCGCGATGTGGAAGTACTGGCCGATTATCCCGGTATCGCCGAGACCATGCGCATCCAGGATACGCACGACATCGTCGGCGAAATGCTGGCCCGCTACAAAAAGGGCGAGATCGATGAAGCCTATCTGTGCTACACCGAGTTTGTTTCCCCAATGACCCAAGAGGCGCGCTGCAAAAAGCTGCTGCCGCTGTCGTTTGACGCGGTGGAAGACCAGGGAAAGGCCAAGGCACTGACCGAATACGACCCCTCGCCCGAGGCGGTGTTCTCGTTCATCGTGCCCGAGTACCTCAACGGCATGCTGTATGGTGCTGTGGTCGAAAGCTATGCGTCCGAACAGTCGGCCCGCCGCATGGCGATGGAGTCGGCGTCCGACAACGCAAGCGAAATGATCGAAAACCTCAACTTGTCCTATAACCGCGCGCGTCAGGCGGCGATCACGCAGGAGATCACCGAGATCATCGCCGGTTCCGGTCAGGTTGGTTCGTAAACCAGAGTGGGGCATCCCGGAGGGGTCTCCCCTCCCCCTTCCACTCTTTCTAGTAAGGGAGTTTTGCCAATGAGTGAGCATAACAAGGGTACCGTTGTCCAGATCATTGGACCGGTACTGGATATCAAGTTTGATGCAGATTCGCTTCCCAAGCTCCTCAATGCCATCACCATCAAGGCCCCGGACGGCCATGTCGTCACCACCGAGGTGGCGCAGCACGTCGGCCAGGACACCGTGCGCTGCATCTCCATGCAGTCGACCGATGGCCTTGTGCGCGGGATGGAGGCGGTCGACACCGGCGCACCGATCACGGTGCCGGTCGGCCCGCAGAACCTGGGACGTATCTTCAATCTGCTCGGTCAGCCGGTGGATAACAAGCCGCCGGTCGAGTCCGAAATGCGCTGGCCGATCCACCGTCCGGCGCCCTCCTATGAGGACCAGCAGTCCACCACCGAGATCCTCGAAACCGGCATCAAGGTCGTTGACCTGATCGCGCCCTACGCCAAGGGCGGTAAGATCGGCCTGTTCGGCGGCGCCGGTGTTGGTAAGACGGTCATCATCATGGAGCTCATTAACAACATCGCCAAGCAGCACGGCGGTATCTCGGTATTCACCGGCGTTGGCGAGCGTACCCGTGAGGGCAACGACCTGTACAACGAAATGCAGGAGTCGGGCGTTATCGATAAGACCGTTCTGGTGTACGGTCAGATGAACGAGCCCCCCGGAGCGCGTATGCGCGTGGGCCTGTCCGGCCTGACCATGGCCGAATACTTCCGCGACGAAGAAGGCCAGGACGTGCTGCTGTTTATCGACAACATCTTCCGCTTTACCCAGGCGGGTTCGGAAGTATCCGCGCTGCTCGGCCGTATGCCGTCGGCAGTAGGTTATCAGCCGACCCTGGCGACCGAGATGGGCGCTCTGCAGGAGCGCATCACCTCGACCAAGAAGGGTTCGATCACGTCCATCCAGGCTGTTTACGTGCCTGCGGACGACTTGACCGACCCGGCGCCGGCCACCACCTTCGCCCACCTCGATGCGACCACCACCCTTTCGCGTGAGATCGCTTCGGCGGGCATTTACCCGGCGGTCGACCCGCTGGACTCGACTTCCCGTATCCTGTCCAAGGAGATCGTGGGTGTCGAGCATTACGAGGTTGCCCGTTCGGTACAGTCCATTTTGCAGCGCTACAAGGAATTGCAGGACATCATCGCCATTTTGGGTATGGACGAACTGTCCGACGAGGACAAGCTGACCGTTGCCCGTGCACGTAAGATCCAGAACTTCCTGTCCCAGCCGTTCCACGTTGCCGAGCAGTTTACCGGCATGGCGGGTAAATATGTCCCGGTTAAGGAAACCATCCGCGGCTTTAAGGAGATCCTGGAAGGCAAGCACGACGATCTGCCCGAATCGGCATTCCTGTTCGTCGGCACGATTGATGAGGCAGTGGAGAAGGCGAAGAAGGGGGCGTAATTTATGTCTACCTTTCATCTCAAGGTCCTCACCGTGGACCGCGTCTTTTTCGATGGCGATGTGGACCGCGTTGTGGTCCGCACCACCCAGGGTGATATCGGCATTTTGCCCCGCCATGTCAAGTATCTGGCGGCCCTGGGCATCGGCGGCCTGACCATCTTTTCGGAAGGGACCTCCCGCATGGCAGCCGTTGCTGGCGGCTTTGTGGATGTCTCCTCGGAAGGCACGGTCATTCTGGCCCGCACCTGCGAATGGGCGGACGAGATCGACATCAGCCGCGCCCGCGAGGCCGAGGCGCAAGCCAAGGCCCGGCTGCAGCAGCAGCTGAGCGAACACGAGCAGGACGTTGCCAGCATCAAGCTGAAAAAGGCGGTCAACCGTATCCGCATTGCTGAAAAGTAAAAAAATAAGCACGCGAACCATTCGCGTGCTTATTTTTGTGCCAAAAAGAGCGCTGGAAATCCAGCGCTCTTTTTTCTTTAGCCTTCGATCTCGCGGATGAGGTTGACCATCTCAATGGCGCTCAGCGCGCAGTCATAGCCCTTGTTGCCTGCCTTGGTGCCCGCACGCTCGATGGCCTGCTCGATGTTCTCGGTGGTCAGTACCCCGAACAGCACCGGAATATCGCTGGCCAGCGATACATTGGCAATGCCCTTGGACACTTCGCTGCATACATAATCGTAGTGGGTCGTGCTGCCGCGGATGACCGCACCCAGGCAGATGACCGCATCGTACTTGCCGCTCTTAGCCATCTTGGACGCAATCAACGGGATCTCAAACGCACCCGGCACCCAGGCGACCGAGATGTCGTCTTCCTCGACGTTGTGGCGCTTGAGGCCATCGAGCGCACCCGACAGCAGCTTGGAGGTGATGAACTCGTTGAAACGGGCGGCTACGATGCCGACCTTGATCTTCTTGGATACCAGATTGCCTTCAAATACTTTCATGATTCTTTGCTCCTTTTCTTATTTATAATCGAGAATATGGCCCATTTTGGCCTGTTTGGTCTTAAGATAGAACAAATCGTGTGCGGTTGCGCGCATCTGGATGGGAACCCGCTCGACAATCTCCATGCCGAAGTCGGCCAGCTGATAAACTTTATCCGGGTTGTTGGTCAACAGGCGCAGGGTCTTGGCGCCCAAGTCCTGCAAAATCTGTGCGCCGGTGTAGTATTCGCGCAGATCGCCCGCAAAGCCGAGCGCCAGATTGGCTTCCAGGGTGTCCATACCCTTGTCCTGCAAAGCGTACGCGCGCAGCTTATTGATGAGGCCGATGCCGCGTCCCTCCTGCCGCATGTACAGCAAAATGCCGCGTCCTTCCTTTTCGATCTGGGTCATGGCAGCCGCGAACTGCTGGCCGCAATCGCAGCGCAGCGAACCGAAGGTGTCGCCGGTCAGGCATTCGGAATGCACCCGGCACAGAACGTTCTGTCCATCGCCGATGTCGCCCTTGACGAGCGCAACATGATGTTCGCCGTTAACCTTATTGATGTAACCATAGGCGGTAAATTCGCCGTACTTGGTGGGCATGCGGGTCACGGTCACGCACTCGACCAGCTTTTCATGCCGCTTGCGGTAGGCTTGCAGGTCCTGGATGGTGACAAAGGTCATGCCCCATTCCTTGGCGCAGGCCAGCAGCTCGTCCCGACGCATCATAGTGCCGTCCTCGCGCATAATCTCACAGCAAAGACCGCATTCCTTCAGGCCGGCCAGCCGCAGCAGATCGACCGTGGCTTCGGTGTGGCCGTTGCGTTCGAGCACGCCATTCTTCCGCGCCAGCAGCGGGAACATATGACCCGGGCGGCGGAAATCCTCGGGTTTGGCATCGTCGGCCACGCACTTCATGGCCGTGATCGACCGCTCGGCGGCCGAAATGCCGGTCGTGGTGTCCACATGGTCGATGGACACGGTGAAGGCGGTTTCGTGGTTGTCGGTGTTGCGGGTCACCATCTGTGCCAGCTGCAGCTTTTCAATATATTCCTGTGACATGGGCATGCAGATCAGGCCCTTGGCATGGGTCGCCATGAAATTGACGTTTTCGGTGGTCGCAAACTCGGCGGCACAAATCATATCGCCTTCATTTTCCCGGTCTGCATCATCGGTAACCAGAATGATTTTGCCCTGGCGCAGATCTTCGAGCGCCTGTTCAATGGTATGGAACATGGTCTTGCTTCCTTTCTGTATCTCAGTAGCCGCAGCGGGCTAAAAAATCCATGGTGATCGCGCTGTCCTTCGCCGGTTCGGCGGCAGGTGTCAGCAGTTTTTCAACATATTTGCCAATGATGTCGGTTTCCAGATTGACCGAATCCCCCACCCGCTTGTCACGCAGGATGGTCACGGCCACCGTGTGCGGGATGGCCGAAATGGCGAAATCGTTCGCCGATACGCGGGCGACCGTCAGGCTGATGCCGTCGATCGTGATCGAGCCTTTTTCCACGATGTACCGCAGCAGATGGGGCGCGGCCTTGACCGTGTACCACACGGCGTTGTCATCGCGCTCAATCTGGGTGATGGTGCCCTGGCCATCGACGTGGCCGGACACAATGTGTCCGCCGAAGCGTCCCTGGGCAGCCATGGCGCGCTCCAAATTGACCGCGCTGCCTGCCCGCAGCTGGGCAAGGCCCGAACGGTTCAGGGTTTCGTGCATGACGTCGGCCGAAAACCCGTCCTTTTGCAGGCTGGTCACGGTCAGGCATACGCCGTTGACCGCCACGCTGTCGCCGATTTTGAGGTCATCCAGCACCGTGCTGGCCTGGATGTGCAGCACCGCCGAATGGGTACCCGGCTGGACGCGCGCAATGCGCCCGACCTCCTCAACAATCCCCGTGAACATGGGGTTCCACCTCGCCTTCGATCAAAATATCTTCTCCTAGCAGGGTCATGGTCGCGTGTTTCAGGTGTACCGCCTCGCTCGGCAGTGCGACGCCCTGTCCGCCGATGGGCGAAGGCGCTCCCGCCCCGCCGAACAGCTTGGGCGCGACATAGGCCTGCACCCGGTTGACGATCCCGCTTTCGAGCGCCGCGCCGTGCAAGGACGCGCCGCCTTCGAGCAGCACGCTGTCGATCTCCATCTGTCCAAGCCGCTCCATCAGCGCCGACAGGCTGACCTTTCCGTCCTGCTCGGGCAGGACCAGTACCTGACAGCCAGCTTCTTCATAGGCCGCACGGTGCGCAGCATCCGTGCAACAGGTGGCCAGAATGGTCGGCGTTTCGCGGGCCGTGCGCACCACCTGCGCCGATAATGGCGTGCGCAGATGGGTGTCGCAGATAACGCGGATGGGATTGCGGCCGCCTTCGATGCGGCAGGTCAGCTGCGGGTCATCGGCCAGCACGGTTCCCACCCCGACCAGGATGGCGCGGTAGCGATGTCGGTCGGCATGCACCCGGCGGCGTGCCTGCTCACCGGTGATCCACTTGGACGCACCCGTATGGGTGGCGATCTTGCCGTCCAACGTCATAGCGTATTTGAGCACCACATAGGGCCGCCCGGTCTGGATAAAATGGAAAAACACCGTGTTGATCGCCCGGCATTCGTCCTCCAGGACGCCAGTGTCGACCGTGACCCCATGCTCCCGCAGGATACGGATGCCCTTGCCCGCGACCTTGGGGTTGGGGTCAAGCGAACCAACAACCACGCGGGCAATGCCGCTTTCCAAAATGGCATCCACGCACGGCGGCTGACGGCCGGTGTGGCAACAGGGTTCGAGGGTAACATATAGGGTCGCACCGCGCGGCGACTCGGTACAGTGCGCCAGTGCATTGCGTTCGGCGTGGGCCTGGCCGCATTTTTCGTGATAGCCCTCGCCAATCACCCGTCCGTCGCGGACGATGACCGCGCCGACCATGGGATTGGGACTGGTCCAGCCGCAGCCCTGTTCGGCAAGCGCCAGGGCCCGGCGCATATAGGCTGCATCTTCCATCTGCATTCGCCTCCGGGAAAAGAAAAATGCCTTGAACCAAATGTTCAAGGCAGAAAAAGCAAAGACACCTCCCGCGCAAGCGTGCAAAAAACCCTGGAATGACAAATCATTCCAGGGCCTGAATACACCAAATTGCGCGCGAAATCGCAAACGTTTCATCTTCTTTCATCCAGACTATACTGTCGGCTTCGGAGTTTCACCGAATCATGCCTTGCGGCTCGTGGGCTATACCACCGGTAGGGAATTGCACCCTGCCCTGAAGATTCCAATTCAATTGATGTAAGTATAGTCCCCTTCCGGCCATCTGTCAAGCAGGAAGGGAAAAATTTTTTTCAGCCCGGCATCTGCTGCAAAAAATCAGGCGGGGTGTCCAGGTCAAACTGCACCGGGGTCGGGCGCTCCAAAAGGGCGGCCAGATCGACAAACCGCACCCGCTGATTTTCGTACGTGGTCCAGTAATACCGCCGCGATTCGGCGCAGGCAATGGCGGTATAGACCGTGTAATCAAACGCGCCGACGTATTGGTCGAGCACAGTCTTAGGCTCGGAATCGGCCACGCGCACCATCCCCAGCGGAAAGGCTACGCTTTGAAACAGCCGCAGCATACGCGAAACGCCCTGCGTTTCGTTCCGGCCCCGCACGCCGTATTTCCGCAAAAAGCACAGGCGGACAAACCGCGACGGCGAACCCCAGTCGCCAGGCAGTCCCTGCGCGCCGCTGCCCGAAAAACAGGGGGACAAATTTTCTCCTTCCCACTCCATTTCGCCGCGGTCCAAATCGCGTACGCCGGTGAAGTTCAGCAGATGCAGCCGGTGCCAGGGATAGGGGGGACTGTTGGTCATCACCCCCAAGGTGTTGCGGTACAGGTGCAGGCCGTCGTGGTCAGGTTCGATGACGATGCTCTCGCCTGTGCGGTCACTGAACGACCAGTGCAGGGGCGGTACGGTGCCGTACAGCGGCGCATTTACGAGCGTAACCGTGTGTTCCAGCCGCTGGACGACTTCGGCTACGCTCGCGCACTGGGCCAGACAGTCATAGACCAAAAGCGGCGGCTGGATCGGCTGCGTTCCCGGACGAGCGTCCGCCGGAAAATGGGCAAATTCCCGGTAGTAAAGCTGTCCGCCCATCAGACCGGCTTCATTGATGCCCTCGTACAAAATGGGCGATGCGGGCAGCAGCAGCCCAGTGCCCACAGCTGCATACACCGCGCAGCTTTGTGTCCCGACGGCCTGCTCGGCGCCGGACGCGATATACCGGTCATAGACCGTGCCGCGCGGCGCAAACGTCACCCGGCTGCCCGGCGCGATACGGTTATAATCAAAATTTCGTCCCCACAAATGCTTGCCATCCTCGGTCGTCCAGCTCAGGGCGCTGCACCCGGCGCCCATCCCCAAATTGCGCATATACTTGCCTCCTTTGGGGTTATTTTATCCCAGTTTCGCCGTATTTATCAAAAAAGCAGCACGTTTTCGTGCTGCTTTTTTGCGCCTGGGTACGCCTTTTGGAAAGTGGGAAGTGACCAAATGGCGACCCGGCTGTGTGTCCCGGTGTTTTTAGCATACTAGAAAACCAGCCGTCCCGCTCGGCTGCGGCTTGGATTTTTTGTGCTCAATCTCATACATGCCGCCGCGCTTCTTTGCGGCGCAGATGCACCCAGCAAGGAATGAGCGCCAGCAAAATCAGCATCCAGCTGATCGGATAGGACAGATAGACCCACTCGACCGGCACCCGACTGGTGTCCAGCAACCCGATCCACACCAGACGAAAGGCACAGGTGCCCAGCAGATTGATGATCACTGGCGCGATCGGCGCCCCATAGCCGCGGATGGCGCCCACAAACACATCAGCCACGCCGAAAATCACATAGGTCGATGCCACGACCGCCAGACGCACCGCACCCGCTTCAATGACAGCCGCTTCGTTGTTGTAGATGCTCACCAGCGGATGGGAGAACCACACGACCAGCACGCTTTGCGCGATGCCCAGCACCAGCGTGCACAGCACGCAGGTGCGCAGGATACGGCCCACCCGGTCGTGCCGCCCGGCGCCTACGTTCTGACTGATGAAGGTCTGTCCGGCCTGGTGGAAAGAATTCATGGCCACATACATGAAGTTTTCGATGCTTTCGGCGGCGCCGCACCCGGCCATGATGACGCTGCCATAGGAATTGATCGCGCCCTGGATGACCACATTGGACAGGCTGAACAGACAGGACTGCACCCCGGCCGGGATGCCGATGTGCGCCATCTCGACCAGGCCCCGTTTGTCCAGGCACAGCTTTTTCCATGAAAAATGCAGCTCGCCTTCGGTCCTGGACAGGCACAGCAAAATCAGGGCGGCACTGATCATCTGGCTGAGGACCGTGGCCAGCGCCACGCCGATCACATGCCAGTGCAGCCACACCACAGCCACCAGATTGAGCGCCACATTCACGATGCCGCTGATGAGCAAAAACAGCAGCGGCCGTCTGGTATCGCCCGCCGCGCGCAGGGCGGCGGCGCCATAGTTATAGAGCATGGAAAAGGGCGTCCCGACAAAATAGATTTGCATGTACACCTGCGCCAGCGGCCGCACATCATCGGGAATCGACACCAAATCCAGCATCCAACCGGTCGATACAATGCCGACTGCGCCCAAAATCACACCGCCGGCCAGTGCCAGCAAAATGGCGGTATGCAGCGCGCGGGTGATCTCCTGCGGGTGTCCGGTCAGCCCCAGATAGCGGGCAATGACCACATTGACGCCCACCGACAGGCCCATGAGCAAGGTGATGAACAGATTGATGACCGGCACCGTGCTGCTTACTGCCGCCAGGCTGGCATACCCTGCAAACCGTCCCACGACCACCACGTCGGCGGCATTGAATAGAAGCTGCAAAATATTCGAAGCCATGAGCGGCAGGCTGAACCACAGGATCGGGCCGAGCAGCGGCCCGCTGGTCATATCCATGGATGCGTTTCGTTTCACGCTGTTTTTCTCCTTATACGTCAAAATCGCGCCTGCCATCAGGCGCGATTACGATTGTAGCGGGTCGTGCCAAAAAAAGACACCTTTCCCCTGCAACATCTGAGCTACGGCAAAGAAATCCTGCGTTTTGGCAAACTAGGTCCCGCGCAATGCGTTTTCCGCGTCTTCCAGACTGGCATATCCATAATACGCCACGGTGTTTTGCAGGATGATCTCGTCCAAATTTTGTCCGGCGCGCGCAAGCTGTGCGGCATACGCAGTCAAAAGACCCAGCATTTTCCGTGAATAGGTTTGCAGTTCGCCCCAGAGATAGGTTTCAGACGATGTGACCTGCGGGCTGTCCGCCTGCCGGCGGATAGGGCGTCCCCGGCCGATGACACGAGGATAGCGCGCGGCCAGCCGTTCCATATTTTGAACATGGATTTCGCATAACCGGTCGATCACCGGCTTTTTTTCCGGCACCAACGGCGGCAGGTATGCCTGGATCGCCGCATATTCGGCCGGACAGGTGCGTGCCATCATATACGCATATTTTTCCTGCATGACATTGCGTCCCTGCGCGGCGGCCTGCTGCAGATCTTGCCAGTAACAGTCGCGCAGTTCCGGGGACCATGCTGCAAACTGGCTGGCACGCATGCCCGCAAACCGTTTGGGGTCATTTTGGCAGGCGGCCCGGCCACCGGGGTTATGCACCCGGTCGAACATCTTCCATTCCAGTGCAATGATCTGCTCCATGCCTTCATTCCTCCATGATGTGGGTTTGCCGCAGCGCGGGATCGTGAATCTGTCCCAGCAGTTCCTGCCCATGATCGAGCAAAAAGCCGCTGGAACTGGCAGACAGTCCCTGTCTGCGCAGTTCGTCTGCAATCGCGGCGCAAATGGTTTCGATCGTCTGCTGATTGGCCGCGCCATCCAGGCTGCAACTCAGCCGTTCGGTCTGCCGAGCGATATGCGACAGCCGGGGCAGATCGTATAAGCCGCGCTGCATCCACTTATAAAACGGGGCATAGCGGCGATTGAGCAGATACACCATCGACATGGTTGCCTGCAAAAAGGCTGCCAGTACCAGAGCTGCCGGCACATGCGCGCCGCGCCGCAGGCTGCGTGGATAATTATACTGTCCGGCTTGCGCCATGACCGCTGCCCGGGCCGCCATCTTTTTCAGCCGGATGTCCTCGGGATAACAGGTCAGTAGCCGCTGCCGCACGGCAGAAAAGGCCTCGGACGGGTCCCAAAACACCGCGCCATTGGTGGCTGTTGCCAGAAAATGCTCGGGCACACGCCGCCATTCATCCAGCGTGTGCGGTCCCTCTGGACCGCCGGTATACCGGGTATACCACCGGGGCATGCTCAGACAACCCACCCGCCCCTGACTATGCGGTCCAGGCTTGCGGGGTGGGAATCCGGCAATTTGTTGGGGCAGCTGGTCGTAGACCGCCTGCACCTGTGCGCCATATTGCGCATAATCGGCTGCGCTTAGCCAAATGCAAAACGCAGGACCCCAATCGTGATCGCGGGACCAAGCATCGTCAAACCCAAAGCATTCCGAGCCTTCTCCGGCCAGACCGACCGCCATCCGGGGCCAGAGCTCCGGAAACTTCTCTTCCAGAGCCGTCTGCCCAAACTGCACGAAATAGTACCGCGCCAGTTCCAGACCGTTCATCGTGCGTGCGCCTGCTGCATGCGTTTGAGATCATCTGTGACCGCGCGGGTGCGCTCATGGTCGGGTCCCAGCAGCGCTTCATAGATTTTCCCGGCCTTAACCAGCGCGGCACGGGCTTCCGATTCCCGTCCCAACCGCTTGTAGATCCACGACATATTTTGAAAAGTGATCGCATATTCCACGTTTTCACCGAAAAATCGCTTGGTATACGCCGCCGATTTGCGGTACAACGCCAGGGCCTTGGTAAAATCCCCCTCGGCATACAGCAGGGCTGCCAGACTGTTCAGCCCTGCCGCATAGTGGACATTTTCTTCTTCTGCGCACTTTTCAAATTCCTGCAAAGCCCGCCCCAGGCTGGCCATCGCCTGCTCCCGCTTGCCAGCGGCATAATACAAAGTCGCCAGATTGTTGTAAGTGACCGCGACCTCCTGCCGGCTGCCCGGCATTTTTTCGATGCGCAGCAGCGCCCGTTCCAGACAAAGGATGGCCTCATCCAGCCGCCCCGCCTCCCGATAGGCGAGCGACAGGTTGTTGAGCACACTGGCGTACGCGTAAGTTTGCTCCTCGCCCAGTGCGCGATAGATGGCCATGGCTTTCTCAAAATCTTGGATGGCCCGCTCAAAATCTCCCATCAGACGGTAGGTGCCTGCTACATTGTTTAAAATGGTCGCATACTGGCTGCACGTTTCCCCCAGCTGACTGGCAGCGCACACCTGGGCCCGCTGAAAGGCTGCGAGCGACTGGGCATAGTGCCCCGCGCCCCGGTAAAAGGACCCCAGTTCATTGTAGACCGCGATCTGTTCTTCGGCGCCTTTGGCCCAGGCGGCACTCCTTTGCAGGAAGTGCTCGGTCTGTCCCAAATCGCCCCGGGCATAATATCCATCGAGCTTTTGGTAAAATCCGTCTAAGGTATCCCACATACGCAACCGCTCCTTTTCCCGGCGATCCGGTTGTTTATTTTTTTATTATACGGGTGCGAACCGGCAAATGATTTGCCTTCTCTCATATCCTTTTTGCCGTTTGCGGCACATCGACAGCCAGAAAAACAACAGGAGAGATGCGGCAAAAAAAAGAGGAAAACGGGCACATCCGAAGCAAAGCGCCCCTCCTATAATGGAGACAAGGTAGAAGAACATTCTCTCTACGCTGGACTTTTAGTCCAATGGTATGAAGTCAAGTAGGTGATGCAAGAAAATTTCAAATGGGAATGAGTAAAAAGGACCATGTAGGCAGGAAAAAGACAACACCAATCCAAGCCCTGTCCCTGAGTTTTTTGAAACAGGGCCTATGCGCCAGAGCGGCAAGCGGTACGCTCAGCCCTCCGGCAGGATATACAGGCGGTTGTCCTTCAGCAGCCGAAAGATCAACCGAACCAGTTTTCTGGCAGTGAGAGCGAGTGCGCGTTTATGCTGATACTTGTTGACCTCTTGATACTTGAGGTCATAGTAGCGCCGGAACTCGGAATCGCATCTTCTCACAGAGTTGGCGGCTTCCAGCAGGTAGTAGCGGAGATAGCGGTTGCCGGACTTGATCATCCGGGAGTGTTCAGCCTCAAATTCACCGGACTGGTGCTGTGTCCAGACAAGGCCGGCGAACTTGGCAACCGAGGCTTGAGAGCTGAAACGGTGAATGTCGCCGATCTCGGCGATGATCCCGGCGGAGTAGACCTTGCCAATCCCGGGGATAGAGGTCAGGGTGTTGGGAATGATTTCAAACTGCTGTTCAATGGCCTTGTCCAACACCTTGACCTGCTTTTCCAGAGCCCGCATAGAGGCAATAGAGACTGCCATCGCCTGATTTACAGAATTGTTCACAGTAACAGGCAGGCGGTAAGAGTCTCTGGCGGCAGTTCGAATAACCTTGGCTTTGGCAGCCGGGTCAGCGAAGTTTCTGCCCTTCTCATCCAGAAAGGCAGTCAGTTCGTCCAGGTCGGCGTTTGCCAGATCATCCACAGTTTCAAACCGCTCCATGAGCGCGATAGTGGTGGCGCTGGTGTTCTGGATGTCCTTGTCCTGGGCTATGCCGGAGCATTTGAGGAATAAGTAGTTAGCGAATCTCTGTTTCTCCCGGGTCAGGTTTTGGATCACGTCAAACCTGGCCCTGGTAAGGGTCCTGAGCGCCTGGTAGCGGTAGTCGTCCATATAGACCTCCTTGGCGATCCTGCCGAAACGGAGATGGTCGGCAATCACAAAGGCGTCCACAAAGTCATTCTTGGGCAGGTCGGGATAGGCTTCCTTGAACTTTTTGACCTGCTTTGGATTCAGGACATGGATCTTCCGCTGGAACCGGCCCAGGCTGCCATCCTCCCGGAGAGCGTAAACCAAGCTGTCTCCGTAGATGGAGGTGGCCTCCAGGCCGATCACCACATCGCTGAGCTGCATGGAACGCAGTGCCGACACGATCTTCTCTGATAACAGTTTAGCACCACCCAGGTTGTTCTGTATGGAAAAGCTGGAGTGCTTGCTGCCGTCGGGTTTCATCAGGTAGGCCACATTGTTTCTGCTGCTCACATCAATGCCAACGAATAGTGGGTTCATAATTTTCACCTCCCCACATGGAGATTTCAGGCCAGCAGGCTTTGAGATACCCATGATAACCGAAGCATCCGCAACCTCGCGTATCAGAATCATTCCGGGGCAGACCAATGCGAAAGCCCTCACTGCTGAAAGGGCGGCCTTGCCTCCGGCAAACAGCCAATGAGTTTGCAGCTGACTTCCGGCTCAGGGGAACAGACTAAAAATGAAGCAGCCTTGTGGCTCAACAAGGAGGTGGAGAGCTTGACCCTGCTGTCCTACAGCTATTGTATCACGGGCATCTCAATGCCTGCTGATGCCTGAAATTATTAACTTTGAATCTTATTATACGAGGAGGTTTCTTGTATGGATAATTTTACGTTTTACAGCCCGACTTATTTTGCATTCGGCAAAGGCACGGAAAATGAAACCGGTGCCTATGTAAAGAAATACGGCGGCACCAAGGTGCTCATTCACTACGGCGGCGGCTCGGCCAAGCGCTCCGGACTGCTCGACCGCGTGGAAGCTTCGCTGACCAAGGAAGGCATTTCCTATGTGGAACTGGGCGGCGTCAAGGCCAGCCCGCTGAGCGACCTGGTTTACGAAGGCATCGAACTGGCACGCAAAGAAAAGGTGGATTTCATTCTGGCTGTTGGCGGCGGTTCGGTCATGGACTCGGCCAAGGGCATTGCACTGGGCGCGGTCTATGAGGGCGACTTCTGGGATTTCTACTGCGGCAAAAAGGGCCCGGTTACCGAAGCGCTGCCGGTGGGCTGCGTGGTCACCATCGCTGCGTCCGGCTCGGAAGGCTCGACCGACTCGGTTGTCACTCTGGTCACCGAGGACGGCAACCAGTATAAGCGCTGCGCGGACGGCGACATCCTGCGCCCGCTCTTTGCCATCATGAACCCCGAACTGATGATGACCCTGCCGCCCTACCAGACGGCCAGCGGCATTGCCGATATCATGGCGCACTGCATGGAGCGCTACTTCACCCACACCAAGGATGTGGAACTGACCGACCGTCTGCTCGAAGCGGTCATGATCACCATGATCAAGGAAGGCCGCCGCGTCATGGCCAACCCGATGGACTACGAAGCCCGCGCCAACATCATGTGGGCAGCCATGATCGCCCAGAACAACTCGACCGGCGTTGGCCGTGCGCAGGACTGGGGCACCCATCACATGGACAATGAGATCGGCATCCTTTATGGCGCGTCCCATGGCGCTGGTCTGGCGCTCCTGTTCCCCTACTGGATGGAATACGCCATGAAGACCCAGGGCACCGAGCGCTTTGTGATGTATGCAAACCGCGTTTGGGGCTGCCAGATCGACTTTGAGCATCCGGAAGTGACCGCTATGGAAGGCATCCGGTGCTTCCAGCGCTTCATGAAGGATATCGGCATGCCCACCACCATCAGCGAGCTGGGTGGCAAGGAAGAAGATATCCCGAAGATGGTGGAAAACATGTTCCACGGCGCACCCAATCACGGCAACTTTGTCAAACTCACCCCCGAGATCGCCGCGGAAATTTACCGCATGGCGCTGTAATCCGGTTCTCTCCCCAAGGGACTCTCTCTTGTTTGTGTGAAGCGCCAGGGCCTGCCGCGGCAGGCCCTGGCCAATACCCGCCAAAATCCATGAAAGGGGTATGGGCATGAAATATTTCACCGAAATCGACGCCGTGGAAGGGCTGGAAGCGGTCGATGAGACCGACGGCATCATGCTGACCGGCGAAGAATGCCTGATGCGTACCGAAGCCCAGCGGCTTTTGATGCAAAGCCTGCTGCTCGATCCGCCCGAAACGGCGGACGATGCCCGTTTGGGGCAGCTTTTCCGCATCCAGACCCGGCTGTGGACCGAAAAGATCGCAGAATGCGCCCAAGTACAGCTGTGCATCCGCCTGCCCGACCGGCCGCTCGATGCCTTTCTGCCGGGCACCCCGGCCGAACGGTCCCGCCTGGCTGCGCATCTGTCCCGTCCGGACGACTGGGTGAATGACCGCATCCAGACGCTGCACGCCATCAATCCCGACCTCAGCTGCCGCGGCTGCCGGATGATGATCGCCAATCCCCTTTTGTTCCAGACCTTTCTGCACGCGCTCTTCGAGACCGCGCAGGGCTGCGGCGTGACCCGTCTGTCCATTCTGCTGCCCTTTGTCGCCGACAGCCAGGAGGTGGTCTATCTCAAGGGCATCCTCGACGGTTATGCCCAGACCTACGCCATCGCCTGCACGCTCGGCATCGAAATCGCCACCCCACGCGCGGCCTGCATCGCCGGGGTACTGCTGGGTGGGCTGATTGGCCTACTTTGCGGCAAGCGGCTCACCCCCCGGTATCAGGATACGCTCATGCAGGCCACCGGCCTGTGTATTTTATTTGTCGGCATCGGCGGCACGCTGGAAAAAATGCTGACCGTCCAAAACGGCAAGCTCACCAGCGGCGGCACGGTCATGATGGTGCTGTGCTTTGCGCTCGGCTCGCTTTTGGGTGAAATGGCCAACCTGGAAGGCCGCATCGAACAATTCGGCGCCTGGCTGCGCCAAAAGACCGGCAACGCCAAAGACCCACACTTCGTCAACGCCTTTGTGACCACTTCGCTGACCATCTGCATCGGAGCCATGGCGGTTGTCGGCTCCATTCAGGACGGCATTGCCGGCGACTACTCGACTCTGGCGCTCAAGGCAGTGCTCGACATGCTGATCGTCTGCGTCATGGCCGCATCGCTCGGCAAAGGCTGTCTGTTTGCCGCCATCCCGGTCGGTTTGTTTCAGGGCTCGATCACGCTGCTTTCCCGGTTTTTGCAGCCCATCATGACCCAGCCCGCGCTGGACAACCTGTCGCTCACCGGCTCCATGCTGATCTTCTGTGTGGGCGTCAATCTGATCTGGGAGAAAAAATTCAAACCCGCCAACATGCTGCCCACCATTGTGGTGGCAGTCATCTGGGCCTGGATGCCCTGGGCATAAACCAAAGGGGACGCCGAGTACGGCGTCCCCTGTTTTGTTATTTGATGATTGCCAGCAGTTCGCCCGCCTTGACCTCGGTATTTTCCGAAACCAGAAGGCTTTCCACCCGGCCATCGACACGTGCCACGACCGAAGTTTCCATCTTCATTGCTTCGATGACCAGCAGGACCTGGTTTTGTTCGACCTCGTCGCCTTCGTGTACCAGTACACGCGATACCATACCGCACCGAATCCATGCACGGAGCCGGCTCTCCGCAGGCGCAGCGCATCATGATCGCGCGCCAGGGCAATATCCAAGGCAAAAAACAACTGGCCAAGGACATTGCCGGTATCACCGACTGATTTTTGCTCCCATCTTTCTCAATCCCATTTCCATAATTTCTTTGGCTTCCGGCAGGTTTTGTTCTGCCGGAAGCGCCCCTTTTCAGCGTCATGGTCTGGCAGAAAAAAAGCAGCCTCCCAACTTGGGAGGCTGCCTTGCCGGACGCCTTTACTCGCCCTGCAACAGAGCAGGAATATCGATCTGATACCGCTTGATACGGTATTGCAAATTTTGACGGCTCATATGCAGCACACGGGCGGTTTCTGAGATGTTGCCGTGATGCTCCCGCAGCGCTTTGCAGATCGCGCTGCGCTCGATGCCTTTGATGGTATGCGACAGCGACGGCCCGGATGCAGCCGGCGGCGGCGCAACCGGTGCGGCAGGCGCCGCATCAATGTGCCGGGGCAAATAGTCGGGCGTGATCGTGCAGGCATCGTCGGGCAGGATGTTCATGGCGTGCTCGATGGCATGCTGCAATTCGCGCACGTTGCCCGGCCAGGCATAGCCCTGGAAGATGTGCAGAGTCTTTTCATCAATGCCTGCCACATTGCGCACGAGTTTTTCGTTGCATTGCATGATAAAATGCTTGACCAGCAGCGGGATATCCTCCCGCCGTTCGCGCAGGGGCGGCACATTGATATTCACGACCCCGAGCCGGTAAAACAGGTCCTGCCGCAGCTTGTCCTCGGCAATGGCCTGATACGGCGGGATATTGATATTGGACAGCACCCGCACATCCACCTGGATTTCAGACGCCCCGCCCACCCGGCGGATGACGCCGTCCTGCAAAACGCGCAGCAGCTTGGACTGCAAACTGATGTTCATGGAATTGATTTCATCGAGCAGCAGGGTGCCCCCATTGGCCTGCTCAAACAGGCCCGGCCGCCGCTCCGCACCGGTATAAGCCCCTTTTTCGGTGCCGAACAGCAGGCTTTCCAGCAAATTTTCCGGAATCGCCGCGCAGTTGATGGCCAAAAACGGTCCATCTGCCCGCCGGCTGGCGTTGTGGATGCTCTGGGCAAACAGCTCCTTGCCGGTTCCGGTCTCGCCGTAAATCATCACCGAAGATCCGGTCTTGGCCACCTGCCGGCACTGGGCCACTACGCTGCTCATGGCCGGACTGATGGAAATGATATCAGTAAAGTGATATTTGGCCGACAGCGCGCTTTTGCCGCGCGTACCGGCCCGGCGGTCGGTCAGTTTTTCCTGCAAATCGATGATCTGCTTGTGCAGGCTGTCGACCGTGCTCCAGTCCTCCATGATGCTGAACCCGCCGAGCACCTGGCCGTTCTGCACGATCGGATAACTGCTGGCGACGATGTCCACATCTTTGCCATAGCGGGTGGTGTAATACTGCCGCACATTGCGTTTGATCTGCTTATCCCGGATGGTCTGGGGAACGATCAGTTCCGACCCATCGCGGGTGGCGTATACATTGGAAATCCCATTGCCCAAAACATCCTGGGTGACGATCGAATCCATCTTGACCGCCGCGTCGTTGAGCAGCCAGATTCGGCTGTCCGCATCGCACAGGATGACCGATTCGCTGATCTGGTTGATGACGTTCATCAGCATATCGTGGCAGGCATCCTTGTCGGCCGCCCGGAATACGACCAGGCGGCAGCCCTCGGGCAGGTCCTCGGCCGCAGGGGATGGACACCGCAGCAGGTATTCCCCAAATGCCACGCTTGCATAGCGGACTTCCTCCGATTCTTCGCAGAGCGGCGCAGCCAGGTCTTGCAGCCGGGTCCCCGGTAATTTGCCTTGTCCATGCAGTAGGCGGTCGCCCATCGCATTGACCGACACAATGGTGCTGTCCTCGGCGATCAGTACCGCGCCCAGACGGCACTCCGACAGGGTCTCCATGATCTCTTGATAACGCATGCCGCCTGCTCCTTTCTCCCCGCACGGGGACGGTCCTTATAAAAGCGACTGATTATCTTTATTATATACGATTTTCGACCAGTTGCCAATACGCCAGACGCAGCCCTTGCCCCAGGACGGCGATCTGTGATACGATAAGAAAAATATTATCTATAAAAAATTTTATTGCATACAGGGGCAGTCGTTTTCCCCTCCTATTACAATAAATTTGGACAGGAAAGCCGGGCAGCCAGTCCGGCTTTCCCTCCATCTCGTGCCTAAGCTACAATGAGAGGAGCAACTGGCTGACCTATCCCTCCTTGGGCTTCTATGTCCGTTGGAAAGACTGTTAGCCATCCTCTTGTTGTAGCGTTCGATTTAAGCAGGTTGAGCCACCGGATGCCGGAGAGTTCGCGTCACCCAATAGATTGAATCGGCAGCGAGAAAAGATGGACTCCGGTTGCAGATTCTTTGTATTGGAGGAATATGGATGAACTGCGTTGGCATCGATGTTTCCAAAGGGAAAAGCATGATCGCCGTCATGCGGCCTTTCGGAGAAGTGGTGGTTTCACCTTTTGAAGTACGTCATACCGCCAATGAACTGAGCGAGCTGGCAGGGCTACTCAAAAGCTTGGACGGCGAGACCCGTGTGGTGATGGAATCCACGGGTAATTACCACGCGCCGGTGGCTTGGCTGCTCCACGACGCGGGGCTTTATGTTTCCGTAGTCAATGCAATGTTGGTACACGACTATGGGAACAACAGTTTAAGACGGGCCAAGACCGACAAGAAGGACGCTATAAAGCTGGCCAACTACGGCCTTGACCACTGGCTCACGCTGCCGAGATATGTCCCGGAAGAGGACACTCGTCTCATGTTGAAGGCTTGCTACCGGCAATACCAGCAGTATTCAAAAGTACAGACCATGCTGAAGAATAACCTGATCTCCCTGCTGGACACTACTTTTCCAGATGCAAACCGCCTGTTCACCAGTCCGCCCCGCGACGATGGCCGCGAGAAGTGGATAGACTTTGTAGCTACTTTTTGGCATCGCGAGTGCGTTTGTGACCTGTCTGAGAAGGCCTTTGCCGCCAAATACCAGAAGTGGTGCAAGAAGTACGGCTACAATTTCAGTGAAGGCAAGGCGCTGGACATTTATGCCGCCGCCCGTGGGCACTTCGGTGTCATGCCCAAAACGGATACGGCAAAACTTTTGGTGGAACAGGCTATTTCCCAACTCCGGGCAACTTCCTCCGCATTAGCTGCTCTCAAACAGGAGATGCAGTCCCTGGCGGCTTCTCTGCCGGAGTATCCTGTGGTGATGGAGATGTTTGGTGTTGGCCCTACTCTCGGCCCTCAACTCATGGCTGAAATTGGCGATGTGCGCCGTTTTCATTCCAAGAAAGCGCTGGTGGCCTTTGCGGGCATTGACGCCCCACCCTACCAATCCGGCCAAATGGATGTCCGTAGCCGCAGCATTTCCAAACGCGGATCTGCTTCGCTGCGCAGAACGCTCTTTCTGGTGATGAGTGTCATCCTACAGCATGCTCCAATGAATGAGCCGGTCTACCAGTTCATGAACAAGAAACGCTCCGAAGGCAAGCCCTACCGTGTCTACATGATGGCCTCCGCAAATAAGTTCCTGCGTATCTACTACGCTTCTGTGGAATCCTACTTGGATTCCCTGGAACACGACTGATTTTCTTGTGCTATACCATCTGGCTGGCCGCCGTTTTAATTTTGAGATGCTCAGCGGCTTGATTTTGTGTTGCCTTTTTGCCTCCCTAAAAAATCTGAAATTTCTACTTGACTTTTATTAGCAGGTCTTTCCAAAAATAGCGTCCAAACCGGCAAGGGACGCGCGTGTTTTTCCAAACGGGGGTATCCGATATGAAACTGGAACTCAGCCAAAAGCAGGGATTGACCCTTGCCATGCAGACGTCCATGCATCTGCTGCAACTGAACAATTTACAGCTTCGCCATTACCTGGGCGAACTGATGACCAGCAACCCAGTGGTCGAACTGGAATATCCCGACATCGATTATCGCCCCAGCCCCTTTGAGCGCAGCGGCGCTGCCCGCACCGCACAAGCCCCTTCTTCCAAAGAGCAGCTGATGGAGGACCGCTCCGCCGGGGTGTCGGCCCTCAACGATCTGTTTTTACAAAGCGCGGCGCTCAAACTGCCTTCCTGACAGCACCGTATCCTCAATTATCTGATTCAATCGCTGGATGAAAACGGCTTTTTCACCGAGCCTGCGCAGGCAATCGCCCGTCGATTTGGGGTTTCCGAGCAGGATGTGCACCTTTGCATCCGTCTGCTGCAAGGTATGGAACCAGCCGGTGTCGGAGCGGCTGACCTGAAAGAGTGCCTGCGGTTGCAGCTGGTGCGTTCGGTCCGCCCGGATGCCATCGCGCTGCAAATTGTGGACGGCTTTCTGGAAAGTATGGCCCGGCAGCAGTACAGCGCCATTGCTAAGGCGCTGCATGTCCCCAAGGCCGAGGTCCTACGCGCCTGCGACCGCATCCGCGCGCTCAATCCCCGGCCGCTCAACGGACTGGGCGGCGATGTGACGACCCAATACATCTTACCCGACTTTTATGTTTTGGAGGACAACGGGCAGCTTCGCTGCATCCTGAACGATTATTTTCTCCCCAAAATTCAGATCGACCCTTCGCACAGCGAACTGGTCAAAAACAAGCTGCTGAGCCCGACCGACAGCGAATACATCCAGAATCAATATGGCCAGGCGCAGGAGATCGTCAAATTCCTTTCCTATCGCAAATCCACCCTGCAACGGGTCGTGGAATACATCCTGGTCGTACAGGCGGATTTTTTCCATCAGGGCCCCGGCCATCGCGTGGCCCTGGGCAACCGGGAAATCGCCGAGGCGCTTTCCCTGCACGAATCGACCATCAGCCGCGCTGCCAGCGGCAAATTCTTTGAATGCAAGTGGGGCGTGTTCCCCCTTAAATCCCTCTTTGTTCACAGCACCGGCACCGATGCCGACAGCTTTGACCACATCTTACAGCGCCTGCAACAGCTCATCGCTTCCGAACCAGCTGGCGCTGCATATAGCGACCAGCATCTGACCGATCTGCTCGCCGCCGAAGGCATCCCCATTGCCCGGCGCACGGTCGCCAAATACCGCAGCAGTCTGGGCATCCCGCCGGCCAGCCGGCGCAATGCCAAATCCCATTCTGAAAACAGCCTGTAACGTTTTGTTCGGGCCTCGGCCTTTTTTTCTAATTCCTCTGACACAAGCGATCTATCACTTCCTTTCTCAAATGGCCGTGATGGCTCCCGCAAAGCGATACACATAACAAAGAGCACAGGGGTTTTTGTCCCTGTGCTCTTTGGCGTTATCCCGTCAATGGGAAAATCTTTGCCAAACTTTAGACACGGTGCATAAGTTGGTTGACAGATTGTTTGCCATCCAGTATATTGGATGATATACAAAACGGGGGATGTTTCCCAAACCATCCGGTTGATGGGAAACGCGAGCCGAGAAGGAGTTGAAAACCTTATGAAACCTGTGTTTGTCATCGGACACAAAAACCCGGATACCGACTCCATCTGTTCGGCAATCTGCTACGCCAATCTCAAACGCATTTTGACCGGCCGGGAGCATATTCCCTGCCGGGCGGGGGACATCAATGCAGAAACCAGCTATGTGCTCGAGCACTTTGGAGTGGAGCCGCCGCGCTATCTGGAATCGTTACAGCCGCGCCTTTCCGATGTGCAATACCGCGATGTCGCGGGCATCGATGCCCAGCTTTCTCTGCGCCGCGCCTGGCAATACATGAGCGACCACAACATCCAGACCGTTTCGGTCGTGGATGAAGAAAACTATCTGCATGGCATCCTGACTCTGAGTGATATCGCACGCTTTTATATGGAAGATCAGGACGCCCATGCGCTGGCCGAATCGCACACCAGCTACCGCAATCTCGTCGATGTTCTCAACGGCGAATTGGTAGTCGGCGACCCGGAGGGCAATGTTACCCAAGGCAAGGTGGTCGTGGCGGCCGCCAATCCGGATGTGATGGAGGACTACATCGCCGAGCACGATCTGGTCATTCTGGGCAACCGCTACGAATCGCAGCTATGCTCCATTGAAATGAAGGCCGGCTGCATCATCATCGGCCTGGGTTCCAAGGTGTCGCGCACCATCCGCAAGCTGGCCCAGGAAGCGGGCTGCAACATCATCGCAACACCGCTGGATACATACACCTGTTCCAAGGTCATCAACCAGGCAGTGCCGGTCAGCCATGTCATGCGCACCAACAAGCTGGTGACCTTCCAGCACAAGGACCTGGTTTCCGATGTCAAGGCCACGGTTGCCAAGCGGCGCATCCGCTATTATCCCATCCTGGACGAAAACAGCAAGTATATCGGCATGATTTCCCAGCGTAACCTGCTGGATATGGAGCAGCAGGAAGTCATCCTGGTCGACCACAACGAAAAGGACCAGGCCGTGGACGGTATCCGCACCGCCCGGGTCACCGAGATCATCGACCACCACCGCATCGATTCGGTCGAAACCAGCCATCCGATCTATTTCCGCAACCAGCCGCTTGGCTGCACGGCTACCATTGTCGCACAGATGTATCAGGAACATCAGGTTCCCATCGAACGGCCAATTGCCGGGCTGCTCTGTTCGGCGATTTTGTCGGATACGTTGATGTTCCGTTCGCCCACCTGCACGCCGTATGACCGGCAGATCGCCGAGCATCTGGCGCAGATCGCCGGCATCGATATCAAGACCCATGCGGTCGCTATGTTCCGTGCGGGTTCCCATCTGGCCGAACGCTCGACCGATGAGATCTTCCACATGGATTATAAATATTTCCAGGCGCGGGACCGGCGCATCGCCGTTTCTCAGGTCACCAGCGTCAATGCCGACGAACTGACTGCCCTCAAGCCCCGCATGCTCAGCTATATGGAAAGCTGTCTGCCTTCCTCGGGTCTGGCGATGTTGTTTGCTATGCTGACCAATATCATCGACGAAACCACCGAATTGCTTTTTGTGGGCCAATATGCCGGCCGGCTGGTACAGGCGGCCTTCCACAAGGAATGCAACGAAAATTCGGTCGTACTCCCCGGCGTGGTCAGCCGCAAAAAGCAGCTGGTGGTCCCGCTGCTGACCGCTTTGGAAGAAGAAGGCCTGCCTAGTGATGGCTCCTGATTCTGCTTTATTCTACCTCTCTATTAGGATTGCAAAACAGCGCGTACCGCTCTTTGTCGGTGCGCGCTGTTTGTTTTTCTGAGGGTGTGAAAAATCACACAAAAAGTGAAAATCTATCAAATGGAATGTCCTCTCCCCAAAGAGCTTGCAAGCATTGCAACCCGGTCCAAAAACTGATATTCTGTCCTCAGAAAGAACAGCCGGCGAAAAGAAACCGAGGAAAGGGCGTGAAACCGAACACGGTATCCACAATCTTCGACGGGCGATCGGCCCGAAAAAATCTGATGAGAAAAGGGTGAAACAATACGCTATGATGCAAAAAATTCAAAAGTTTGGCGGCGCGATGTTTACTCCTGTTTTGCTGTTCGCGTTTGCGGGCATCGTGGTCGGCGTGGGCACACTGTTCACGACCGAAGCGATCATGGGGGATTTGGCAAAGCCGGACCATCTGTTTTATCAGTGTTGGAATGTGATTCTGCAAGGCGGCTGGACGGTCTTCAACCAGCTCCCGCTGCTGTTTGCGGTGGCTCTGCCGATCGGCATGGCCAAAAAGCAAAACGCGCGCTGCTGTATGGAAGCGCTGGTTCTGTACTTAACCTTCCACTATTTCCTGAGCACCATGCTTTCCCAGTGGGGTTCCGTCTTTGGCGTGGATTTCTCGGCCGATGTCGGCGGCACCAGCGGTCTGGCGATGATCGCCAACATCAAGACCCTGGACATGGGCATGATCGGTGCGCTGGCCATTTCGGGCATTGTCATCTGGCTGCACAACAAGTTCTATGACACCGAACTGCCCGACTGGTTGGGCTCGTTCAACGGCTCCACCTTCGTGTTTATGATCGGCTTCTTTGTGATGATTCCGGTCGCACTGCTTTCGGCGCTCATCTGGCCCAAGATTCAGCTGGGTATGCTGGCCTTCCAGGGCTTTGTCAAGGGCGCGGGCGCGCTGGGCGTGTGGGTGTTCATCCTGCTCGAACGTCTGCTCATCCCGTTTGGCCTGCACCATATCCTGTATTCTCCGTTCTATTACGACAACGCAGTCGTACCCGGCGGCCTGTACGCTTACTGGGCCACCAAGCTGCCCGAACTGGCAGCCTCCACGGCGTCGCTTAAGTCGCTCGTTCCCGAAGCTGGCTTTACCGCGACCGGTTTCTCCAAGATCTTCGGCTGTCCCGGCATTGCGCTGGCATTCTATGCCACCGCCCGGTCGGAAAAGAAAAAGAAGGTCATGGCGCTGCTTATTCCGATCACGCTCACCGCGATCTTCTGCGGCGTGACCGAACCGATCGAATTTACTTTCCTGTTCATCGCACCGCCGCTGTTTGTCGTGCATGCCATTCTGGCAGCGACTCTGTCGACCGTTATGTATCTGGCGGGCATTGTCGGCATCCACTCGGGCGGCGTCATTGAAATGGCTTCGCTCAACTGGATCCCGCTCATGGCCAACCACTGGCAGCAGTACCTGCTGATGCTGGTCATCGGCCTGGTATTTACCGCAATCTGGTTTGTGGTATTCCGCTTCCTGATCGTCAAATTTGACTTCAAGACCCCGGGCCGTGAAGTGGACACCGAAGATATCAAGTTCTACTCCAAGCAGGAATACCGCGACAAGCAGGCGGCCGAGAAAACCGGAAAAGATGCGCCGGCTGCCAAGGATTCGCTGGCCGAACGCATCATCGAAGGCCTGGGCGGTGCAGACAACATCGTTGACCTGACCAACTGCGCGACCCGTCTGCGCGTCAACGTCCAAGACATCAATCTTGTCAAACCCGATACCTATTTCAAATCCATCGGCACGCACGGCGCCATGGTCAAGGGCAAATCGGTACAGGTCATCATTGGCCTGTCGGTGGCCAAGGTCCGTGCCCAGGTGGAAGAACAGCTTGGCATGACCATCACCGAATAACAGAAAGGATGACCGTTATGGAAAAAATCCGGCACGCATCGCCGGCGGACAAACTGGACCGCTGGTTTGGGATTCTAAAAATCGTACTCTTCTGCATGCCCTTTGTCTATCTGGCCTATCTGCGCCTGGGCACCGGCGGCGCATCGCTGACCGAAGAAGGCGTTCTTGCCGGAAACCCCACCATGGCGGTCTCCTTTCTGGCGGCCATGCTCCAGCCGTATGTCGGCTGGCTGCTCATCCTCTGCCAGCGCCGTCTGGCCGACGGCCGTACGGCCTATGCGGTACTGAACCTAACCGTGCTGCTCCTTGCCGAACTGATGACCATGAACACGGTCGGCGTCATCGGTCTGGGGCTCATCGTATGGAAGACCGTCCGCACCTATGGGGTCACACCCGGCGCGGCCTGGCGCGAAGCTGATAAAAAACGTCTGTTTTCCGAAGTGGGTGGCAGCATTTTGGTCGCCCTGCTCGCGGGACTGTGCCTGTTCGCTACCATGCGGCTGGGCGGCATGTCCCTATAATCCATCAAACCACATTTTTCAATGGGAGGAATTCTTATGTCGAACAAAAAATATGCTGTTACTGTTGCCGGCGGCGGCTCCACCTTCACCCCGGGCATTGCCCTGATGCTGCTCGCCGAGCGCGACCGTTTCCCCATCCGCAAGATCATGTTCTATGACAACGATGCCGAGCGCCAGGAGATCGTGGCCAAGGCCTGCGAGATCTATCTGAAGGAGAATGCGCCGGACATCGAATTCGGTTACACCACCGACCCGGAAACTGCGTTCACCGACATCGACTTCGTGCTGGCACACATCCGCGTGGGCAAGTACGCCATGCGCGAAAAGGACGAAAAGATCCCGCTCAAGTACGGTGTACTGGGCCAGGAAACCTGCGGCCCCGGCGGCATTGCCTATGGCATGCGCTCGATCGGCGGCGTTATTGAAATCCTGGACTACATGGAAAAGTACAGCCCCAATGCCTGGATGCTCAACTACTCCAACCCGGCAGCCATCGTCGCAGAAGCGACCCGCCGTCTGCGTCCGAACTCCAAGATTCTGAACATCTGCGACATGCCGATCGACCTGGAAGAAAAAATGGCCAACATGGTCGGCCTGAAGAGCCGCAAGGAAATGCAGGTCGGCTACTATGGCCTCAACCACTTCGGCTGGTGGCATAAGATCTACGACAAGGAAGGCAACGACCTGATGCCGGCCATCAAAAAGCACATGGCGGAGAATGGCTTTGCCGATGCGCTGTCCATGACCAACCAGCATGTCGACCAGAGCTGGGTGGAGACCTTCCAGAAGGCACGCGACGTCTACGCCGTCGACCCGACCACCATCCCAAACACCTATCTGAAATACTACCTGTTCCCCGATTATGTCGTCGAACATTCCGACCCCAACCACACCCGTGCCAACGAGGTCATGGAGGGCCGTGAAAAGCATGTCTTTGGCATCTGCCGCGACATCATCGCCAAGGGCACGGCCAAGGACGGCGGTTTCGAGGCTGACGCGCATGCGACCTACATCGTCGATCTGGCCTGCGCCATCGCGGAAAATACCCAGGAACGCTTCCTGCTAATCGTGCCCA
This sequence comes from Intestinibacillus sp. Marseille-P6563, assembly GCF_900604335.1. NCBI lineage: Bacteria > Bacillati > Bacillota > Clostridia > Eubacteriales > Butyricicoccaceae > Intestinibacillus > Intestinibacillus sp. Marseille-P6563. The sequence goes on from NZ_UWOD01000001.1 coordinate 1,104,929, forward strand.
ACGAAGGCGCCATCGAGAACTTTGACCGCACGGCTATGGTCGAAATCCCCTGCATCGTTGGTTCGAACGGCTACGAACGCATCTGCCAGGGCGCCATCCCGCAGTTCCAGAAGGGCCTGATGGAGCAGCAGGTCAGCGTGGAAAAGCTGGCTGTCGAAGCCTGGATTGAAGGCAGCTATCAGAAGCTGTGGCAGGCGCTGACGCTGTCCAAGACCGTACCGAGCGCCCGGGTGGCCAAGCTCATCCTCGATGACCTGATCGAAGCCAACAAGGATTACTGGCCCGAACTGAAGTAAGATAAATCTAGAACACCTCCCCTTTTTTGTCGCGCCGCAAGGGAACTTTCCCCTGCGGCGCGCTCTTTTTTATGCGGCGCAAGTTCCATTTGCTGGACAAACTGGTCGGCGTTCGATATACTGGAAACAGAAAGGGGGCGGTGCTTGTGAATCTGGATGAACTGTTCAATGCGCATCGAGCCAAGCTGGGGGAAAACGATCTGCATATCTGGAATTACGTGTCCGCACACCGGAAGGAATGCGCTGAACTGTCGATCGAAGCGCTCGGACAGCGGTGCCATGTGTCGCGCACGACCATTTTACGCTTTGCGCGCAAGCTGGGGCTGCACGGCTTCAGCGAACTGAAAGTGCTGCTGCGCATGGAGGAAAAACCGGAAACCTCGCCCGATTACATCGAGCAGACCTGCGCGGTCTATGCCAGCATGATCGAGGACATCCGCGCAAAAGATTACACCCCCCTGTTCCGCCGCATCGACCAGGCCGAAAACCTGTATGTATTCAGTTCCGGCATGCTGCAAGACGCGGTTGCGCGTGAACTTTGCCGGGCGTTTCTGGCCTGCGGCAAGTGGTTCTATACCATCCATGCGGGCACCGAAGCCGAGGTGCTGCTGCACAACGTGACCGAGCGCGATCTGGTCATCATTTTGTCGGTGTCCGGCGAATCGCCGCATGTGCTGGAACTGGCCCGCGCCCTGAAAGTGCGCAACATTCCCGCTGTATCCATCACCCGCCGCCGGAAAAATACCCTGGCGCAGCTTTGCGGCCTGCGCCTGTATGCCAGCACGATCGAAATGGATACCCATACCCTTGGCGCCGAATATCAATCGACCACATCGTTTTTTATCCTGGTCGAACTGCTGTTTTTGAAATATATGGCCTATCACAACCAGGGAGGCAACCATGAGGCTGGAAAACCTGATCGAACAAAACTACCATAAACTCAGCGAAAATGAATTGTACATCTGGGACTATATCCGGCACCATCCGGCCCAGTGCCGGGACATCTCCATCGACCATCTGGCCGAGGCCTGCAACATTTCCCATACCACCATCCTGCGCTTTGCCAAAAAGCTGGGGCTCAAAGGATTCAGCGAACTGAAAGTCATCCTCAAATGGCAGGAGCCCACAGAGGGTGGCTTTCAACAGGACGAAATCGAGCGTACCATGCAGGATTACCAGCAGAACCTGGAATACATCTCCTCGGTCGAGCTGACCGACCTATTTACGCTCATCGACCGCGCAGGCAAGATCTATCTCTATGGCTCGGGCAGTGTGCAGCAGCTGGCTGCGGTGGACCTGAAACAGAAATTTTTTACCGGCAACAAGCTGATGCACGTCATCGAAGGCGAAGAGGAAATGCGCAAACTGGCCGAACGCATCGGCGAAAATGATTTAATTATCCTGATTTCGCTGTCGGGCGACAATGTGTTTGTCAATCAGATGGCCGAACAGATCAAGGCAAACGGCGGTCTGGTGGTGTCCATCTGCCGCATCCAGAGCAACCGGCTGATCTACCTAAGCGACATCAACATTCCCTTCTTTACCCATCGCGTGGAAAACGGCATGGGGGTGGAATATTGGCCGTCCAATCTGCTGTTCCAGATCAACGAATTTCTGGCTTTGCGCTATCTGCAATATTGCGACCGCAAACGCCGCAGCGGCCAGCTGCGCTGAGGGATTTGCGGCGGTCTTATACAAAGCGCACAAAAATCCTTCAAGATATTTGTGTAGAATCTTTGTAGACAACCGCCGGAAAAGTGCATATACTGTTTACAGTAATCAAATACTTGGATTGTCACTGGTAAAGCAGGCAAGACCGCTATAAAACCTAGCAAACATAGGTTTTTATTGTGGTGCCTGCTTTTTTTGTATTTTTCACGAAAACGAGGGGGATTTTTGTGGGGAACTATATCATCCGACGTATTTTAAATAATAACGCCTTTGTTTCCACGAATGCAAACGGTCAGGAGATCGTGGTCATGGGAAAAGGGATTGCGTTTCAAAAGAAGGCCGGCGACCGAGTCCCTCATGCAAGAGCCGAGCAAGTCTTTCAGCTGTCCCAGGAAAACACCAGCCGCTTTCAGGAACTGGTCGCCCGCATTCCCATGAACTATGCGGTACTGAGCGAAAAAATCATCCAGATGGCCAGCGAACGCCTGGGCAAACCGCTGGATGAAAATATCTATATCACCATCACCGATCACATCTATTCGGCTGTACAGCGTTATCAAAACGGTCTGGTCATCCGCAATACCATGCGCTGGGAAATCCAGCGGTATTATCCGGATGAATATGCGGTCGGTTTACAGGCGGCGCAGATGATCCGCGAGGCTCTGTCCGTGCCGTTTGCCGAAGACGAAGCCGCCTTTATGGCGCTGCACTTTGTCAACGCCCAAACCGGCATCGAAATCGGCCAGATGTATGAGGTGACTGAACTCATCCACGCCATTTGCGACATTGTACACCGCCATTTTGCAATGGATTTTGATATCACTTCTCTGGCATACTGCCGGTTTTTGACCCATGTCAAATTCTTTGCCCAGCGGCTGATGCTGGGCACCTACTACGGCGACGACGACAGCGAACTGCTTTTGGCCGTCCGCAGCAAATATCCCGAAGCCTATGCCTGCACCCAGGAGATTGCGGCGTATATCGCCAGCACCCGGGGCCAGCATCTGGGCGAAGAAGAAGAACTGTATCTGACCGTGCACATCGCACGGGTCACCAAACCTTAAGCAAAAAGCCCGCCTCTCAAGCGCGCGGAGAAGCCGGTTTTTGATAAAAACAAAAGCATGAAGAAAGGGTAGAATCAATCATGGATTGGAAACAAACTGCCGCGCAAATCGCGGAAAACGTTGGCGGAAAGGCCAACATCCGCGGCGCTACCTATTGCACCACCCGCCTGCGTCTGACCCTGGCCGACGAAAGCCTGGCCAATGACGAGGCTGTATCGGCTATTCCGGGCGTCATCAGCGTTGTCCATGCCAGCGGACAATATCAAATCATCATCGGCAACCGGGTCCCGGTGGTCTTTAAAGCCTTGCAGGAGCTCGGTATCCTCGACCAGACGGCTGCTCCAGCGCCCGAAAAGAAGAAGAAAAGCATCCCGGCCCGCATGATGGACGCCCTGCTTGGCTCCATGACGCCGGTCATCCCGGCAGTCATCGGCTGCGCCATGATGAAGGTGCTGCTCGTGCTGCTGCCCATGATCGGTCTGCTGCAAACCGACAGCATGACCTATCAGGTACTGACCATCATTGGCGACGGTTCGTTCTATTTCCTGCCCATGCTGGTTGCCGCGTCGGCAGCCCGGTATTTTAACGCCAACCTGTTTTTGAGCATCACCATTGCCGGTATTTTGGTCCATCCTTCGCTGCAAGCCCTGTTTGCCGAAGGTGACCCGGTTTCGCTGTTCGCCATCCCGGTCACGGCGGCCAATTATCCCTATTCCATCCTGCCGGCCATCATTATGGCCTGGATTTTGTCCAAGGTCGAAAAGGCGGTGGACCGCATCACCCCGGCGATCACCAAGACCTTCCTCGACCCCATGCTCATCCTGCTCATCTGTGCCCCGATTGCTCTTTGGGTCGTTGGCCCTGCTGGTGCGATTGCCGGCGATGCGCTGTCGGGCGCTCTGGTCTGGATTCAGGAAAACCTGGGCTGGCTGGCCGTCGGCATCATCGGCGGTATTTATCCGGTGCTCGTACTGTTCGGCATGCACCACGTCCTGACCCCGATTGCCATTGCATCCCTCAGCTCACTCGGCTATGAAACCATTGTCATGGTCGCACAGCTTGGCGCAAACCTCGCCCAGGGCGGCGCTTCCATGGCGGTTGCCCTGCGTTCCAAGAACAAGAACATGCGCCAGACCGCAGCTGCTGCCGGATTTTCCGCACTGGTTGCCGGTATCACCGAACCGGCGATGTACGGTGTCACCCTGCGCCTCAAGCGTCCGTTTATCGCGGTCCTCGCGGCCTCCTTTGCATCGGGCTGCTTTGCCGGTCTGATGCAGCTCAAGAGCTTCTCGACCGCCTGCCCCGGCCTGGTCACCACCATCCAGTACATTGAATCCGACCGCCCGATCTCCATTTTGTACATTGCTCTGACCTGCCTGATTGCGGTTGCCGTTTCGTTCATCCTGACCATGATTTTGGGCTTCCGTGACCCGGAAAGCGCCCCGGCTGCTGCTCCTGCCAAGCCGGCTGCTGCCGCTGCATCTCTTTCGGCCGAACGCCATCTGATCGACAGCCCAATGGACGGCCATCTGGTTCCCCTGTCCGAAGTATCGGACGAGACCTTTGCGTCGGGCGTTCTGGGTGCCGGTGTTGCGCTCGCCCCGGCTGACGGCACAGTCTATGCCCCGTTTGACGGCACAGTCGAAACCCTGCTCGATTCCCACCATGCTGTCGGTCTGCGCAGCACGGACGGCGTGGAACTGCTCATCCACATCGGCCGCGATACGGTTGCTCTGCAAGGCAAGCATTTCACCGCCCATGTGCAGGAGGGCGATACCGTGAAAAAGGGCCAGCGCCTGCTGTCCTGCGATCTGGATGCGCTGCGCGCCGAAGGCTATGATGTCACGACCCCGATTGTCGTGACCAACACCGATGAATTTTTGGAAGTCGTACCCGTGCAGCAGCCGGATGTGACCCATGGCGACCGTCTGCTGACCATTTTATAAGCCTAGGAGGAATGATCATGCCCATCTCGTTTCCGAAAGATTTCTTATGGGGCGGCGCGACGGCCGCCAACCAGTATGAAGGCGGCTGGGATGCCGGTGGCCGCGGCCCGTCAATCGACGACGTATTTACGGGCGGCAATGTAAACACCCCGCGCCGCATCACCATCCCGCCTGAACCCGGCGCTTTTTATCCCAACCACGAAGCGACCGACTTTTATCACCACTGGAAAGAGGACATTGCCCTGTTTGCCGAAATGGGCTTCAAGGTATATCGCATGTCGATTTCCTGGTCGCGCATCTTCCCCAACGGGGACGAGGAGGAGCCCAACGCCGAAGGCCTGGCCTTTTACGATGCCGTGCTGGACGAGTTGCATAAGTATGGCATCGAGCCGCTGGTGACGCTCTCGCACTATGAAAATCCGCTCCATCTGACTACCGCCTACGGCGGATGGAAAAACCGCAAGCTGATCGACTGTTTCCTGCGCTACGCCGAAACCGTACTGCGCCATTATCGCGGCAAGGTGCGCCGCTGGCTGACCTTCAACGAGATCAACATGCTGTCCGTGCCGTTCGGCAGCTTTATCGCGGGCGGCATGCTGCCCGAAACCTGCACCGCGCAGGATCGCTGGCAGGCGCTGCACAATCAGCTCGTGGCTTCGGCGCGCACGGTACGCCTGGCGCACGAGATCGACCCGGAAAACCAGATGGGCTGCATGATCGCCTATATGTGCGTCTATCCCCGTACCTGTTCGCCCGAAGACCAGCTGACCCAGCTTTCGGTCGACCGGCTGCACAACCTGCTAGCAGGCGATGTGCATGTGCGTGGTGAATACCCGTCCTATGCCAAGCGTCTGCTGCAAGAGCAGGGCGTGACGCTGGACATCTCCCCCGAAGATGCGGCCGACTTGCGCGAAGGCACGGTGGACTTCTACACGTTCAGCTATTACGATTCCCGTTGCGTCGGCACCCGCCAGGAGGGGGACCCCTCAACCGGCAACGGCGCCCTGGGCGGCCTGCGCAACCCCTACTTGCAGGCCACCGAATGGGGCTGGCAGATCGACCCGCTGGGTCTGCGCTGGGTGCTCAACCACCTGTATGACCGCTATCAGATTCCGCTGATGGTCGTGGAAAACGGCCTGGGTGCTATCGATGAACGAGCAGAGGATGGCAGCATCCACGACCCCTACCGCATCGACTATCTGCGCCAGCACATCCAAGCCATGGGAGAAGCCATCGGCGACGGTGTGGATTTGATCGGCTACACCCCTTGGGGCTGCATCGATCTGGTATCGGCCAGCACGGGTGAAATGCGCAAGCGGTATGGCATGATTTATGTAGACAAGCATGACGACGGCACCGGCGATCTGTCCCGGCATCGCAAGGATTCGTTCTACTGGTATCAAAAGGTCATTCGCACCAATGGCCAAGATCTCGACGATTGATAAAAAGAACCCGGACGTTTTTTCGTCCGGGTTCTTTCTTTGTTACAGATTCAGAGATTCCACCCATTTTTTCAGCTCTGCGGCGGATGGACGACCGTTGAGCAGCTTGCCGGGCCGCAGGGTCGCGCCCGGACAGCTTTGCTGCAATTTTTCGTTGGTGCGCCCGAGTCCGCTGCCGCCCGAGGTGGCAAAGGGGATGATAGTTTTGCCGGAAAAATCATAGCTTTCCAAAAAGGTCTGGATGATGGTCGGCGCCACATACCACCAAATGGGAAAACCGACAAAAATCACATCATAATCGGCCATGTTGGCTACCTGGCCGCTGATGGCCGGACGCGAGGACGGATCTTTCATCTCCACGCTGCTGCGGCTTTTTGGATTCATCCAATCCAGATCGGCTGCGCTGTATGGAACAGCCGGTTTGATTTCATATACATCCGCCGAAGCCGCCTGCGCCAGGGTCTGCGCCACCTGGGCTGTGATTCCGCTTGCCGAAAAATAGGCCACCAAAATTTTTTGTTTCATGACAGTTCCTTCTTTCGCTTGCTGGTCGTAACATACCGATCGGCTGATTGTGCCGACCGTTCTTTTTCTTTATTGTACGGCCTCAGCGAAAAAATGTAAAATACCTTTCGTGTATTGCCTGCCATGCCTATTTTGCATAAAATGCCGGATGCTCGCATGTGTGAAATCACATTGTTTTCATAGGATAGGCATGTTAAAATAATATGAAAAGAATGTACATTCCTATCCAAAGATAACAATTTGTTCTTGCGGTCACCGGAACTTGTTGAGCGTTCCTCTGTCCGCGATATTCGGAACACCGGGAAAGGAGATCCATCATGAGTGAAACCATGCGCGCCGCCATTTTTGAAGGCAACGGCGTTTTAACCGTTAAAACCGTTCCAATTCCTCAAATCCAGCGGGATACCCAGCTGCTTTTGCGCGTGGATGCTGCCAGCATCTGCGGCAGCGATCTGCACGGCCTGGCGGTGCCGCCCGGCCAGTATATGAAACCCGGCATCATCTATGGCCATGAATTTTGCGGCACGATCGTCCAGATGGGGGATGCCGTGCAGGGTTTTTCGATCGGCGAACGGGTCGCAGTCAACCCGCGCGTACGCTGCGGGACCTGTTATGAATGTACCCATAACAAGGGCGATTTGTGCTCCAATTCCTATCATTACGGACAAACTGGGGATGGCGGCTTTGCCCAATATGCACTGGTCGACGCCAGCCAGCTGTATCACGCCGATCCCTCCATTCCGCCCGAAATCTTAGCCCAAACCGAACCACTCGCCTGTGTGATGAACGCCATTGGACAGACGCACCCGTCCCCGGTCGATTCGGTGCTGCTATATGGCGCCGGCCCAATCGGTCTGACCTTTATCCGCGTTCTCAAACTGTTTGGCATCCGCCATCTGATCGTCACCGCTAAAGGCGCCCAGCGTGTGCAGGAGGCCAAAGCCTGCGGTGCTGATGTTGTGGTGGATACCGAAACTGAGCAGGTCGAACAAGTCATGCGTGCTCATTGGCCTTATGGCGCCGATCTGGTGATCGATGCAGTCGGTCGCGGCCCGATTTTATCCGAAGCCCTGCCGCTGATGAACCCTAAGGGTCGTCTGGTGCTGTTCGGGCTGGATAACAATGCGCGCACGACGCTCTCGCCCGCGATTTTTACACTTAATGAACTGTCGGTCTTTGGCGTCCTGGGGAAGGACTTCCCCTCTGCGCTCGAGATGCTGCAATCGCCCGATTTGCATCTCAAAAAATTCATCACCCATCGCCTTTCTCTGGAGGACATCCATCAAGGTCTGGATGCCATGCGCAAAAAAGAGGCGTGCCGTGTGATTATTTTCCCAAACGGACAATAAGCTTTCTCCTCTCTTCTTCCCATTCTATTTTCTCGGAGCATCCCGGCATGTGGAAAAATCCCATGCCGGGATTTGCTTGCCTTTGAGCACAAAAAACCTCCGACAACCCATACCGGTTGCGGAGGTTTTTTCTTATACCCGATATTCATTTGACGCCCGAAATCGGCTGCCGCCGCTTGCCGCCATCCAGGGCGCGCAGCGTATCGTCATGCAGCAGCTCTTTTTTGCCTTTGTCCAGCGCTGCATAGTGTGCATACAAAATATCGACCATCACCAAAATGGGAAACTGCGGCGAAATCAGGTTGCCCTGATTCAAATACCGCAGCGAGGGCATGCACACGACCTCGTTGCAAAATTCGCTGAATTCCTCCTTTTTCTCAGCCGTAATGAGCACGGTCTTGGCCCCGCGCCAATGCGACTCACGCAGCAGATACAGTACCGAATCGGTTTCACCGCTCACGCTGATGCCAAACACCAGACTGCGTGCGTCTTGAAACACCGCGCGCATCCGCATCAGGTCACCATCCTGAATGGAGTCGATATTGACGCCAATGCGCATAAAACGCATCTCCATTTCGGCGGCGGCCTGTCCGGAACTACCTGAACCGCCCACCACAACCCGCTCAGCCTTGTCCATGGCCCGGCTGATGCGATCGATTTGAGTTTCGTCAATCATGCTGTATGTTTTGTTGAGCAGCTCCTGATAGGCGTTTAAAATCATGCGGGTATTGCCGGTCATGGATTCCCGGTTGCCCACAAAGGTGGATTCATATTGATAAATAAACTCCCGATACCCGCGATATCCGCATTTTTTGGCGAATCGGGACAGGGATGCCTCGGAAATATACAGCCGTTCGGCCACAGCTTTGGAAGACAGGTCGACACGCTCCTTGTTGCCGATAAAGAAATCGGCGATGTTCTTTTCCAGGGGCGTAAATTTGTCATAATTCATCTTGAGAATCGGTATGATGGACTTGACGTAATATTCCATGCGGCATCCCTCCTGGTTATACCGGGTGGCGGCTGATAAAATGATAGAACGCGCCCAGCATGCCTGCATCGTTGCGGTGGGCGGCAAAAGCCAGCCGCACATGCGAGGCAATGCTGTCAATCAGATACCGCCGGATGGCGGTTTCCAGGCGGCCGCGCAGATAAGCTTCCTGCGCCATGATGCCACCGCCGAGCACGACGATCTCGGGGTCGAGCACATAGCACAGGTTGGCAATGCCTTCGCCCAGCACATCGACCATATTGTCGATTTCCTCCTGGCAGACCGCATCCCCGGCCTGCGCCCCCGCAAAAATGCGGCGGCCATCCCAGGCCTCTGCCGGGTCGCCCTTGCGTTCGGCCACCCGTGCGCTCAACACCGAAGCGGCCCCGAGCGTCTGAAAGTCGCTACCGCGCATGCGCAGATAGCCGATTTCACAGGCGCTGTTGCCCGCGCCATGCAGGATGTGCCCATCCAGCACCGCACAGCCGCCAATGCCGGTGCCAATGGTCAGCATGACCATCGAGCGGCTTCCCTGGGCTGCGCCCGAACGGTATTCGGCCAGACCGGCACAGTTGACATCGTTTTCCACCTCACAGGGCAGCCCGAACTTGGTTTCCAGCACCTGTTTAAAGCAGGTCCCGGCATAGTTCGGGATGAGCGGCGCGGCATAAAAAATCTCCCCGCGCACCGGGTCCACCATGCCTGCCGTCGAAATGCAGATGCCGCTGGCCGGGGTGGTTTGCAGCAGCGCTTCGGTCAGGTCGATCACCCGCTGCAAAATGGCCGGACCGCCTTGTTCTGCCCGGGTCGGGGTCTCGTCCCGGCTGAACACCGTGGCATCTTCCCCGATGATGCCATATTTGATGGCCGTGCCTCCAATGTCAATGCTGATGTATTTTTTCATGCCGGTCCTCCTGCACTTTTTCTTATTATAGCACAGGAGGCGATCAGAGTTCCATCTCTGTTCGCCTCCGTCAATGCCTTGCTGTTCTACATGGTTAGATCTTGATTTTGAAAATTGCCTTGCGGATGGCACACGGCTGCTGGACGGCAACCGCGGTCCGGTGGGCATCGTGCGGGAAACAAAGGAGGAAATCCCCTTCCCGCAAAACGACCTGGCTGTTTTTCTCGCCTTGCAGCGGCAGAAAATCATCCTTGGGAACAAATTCGCCCTGTTCCAGATTTTCGATGAAGTTCAGGTCGATCTGTTCTTCGCCTTGCAGCATGAAATGCAGGTCGAGATATTGGCGGTGCGCCTCCCAGAAGCGCTTGTCCGCATCGGTCGTGGTGTATTCCACCAGATTGACGAACAGGTCGTCACCCTGGATGGGATGGCTGCCTTTTTCCATGGCGCGAAGGTCATGGGTCTTGGCATACTCAAAGCACGCCTGGACGGCCTGCTCCAGGAAGGGATATTCATGCAGATTGCGTACATTTCCGAAAATCATAGGAGGCCTCCGTTACTCGTGATAAATGGTGGTGTTCGGGGCCGGCGCGGTGTTGTCGCCCTTGACCTTGCGCCAGATCAGGCTGGCCGGGATGCCGACAACCAGCGAAACCACGATGGAAATGATCGAGTACGACCAGATGGAAACCGACGTTGCCGGTACGAAATACTTGATGCCGATCATCACAGCCGAAGCAGCGATGAAGGCCAGGGTCGCACCAAAGGTGTTGGCGCACTTGGTGAAAGCGCCCAGGATAAAGGTACCGATCAGGATACCGAGCACCAGACCCATAAAGCCGTTGAACCATTCATATGCACTCTTGACGCCGCCGTTTGCCAGCACGATGGCAACCACGATCGAGAAGATGCCGACGATCAGCGAAACATACTGGCCGATCTTGGTCTGCTTTTCCATGCTGATTTCCTTGCGGCTCAGACGTGCCTGGATGTCCATGGTCCAGCTGGCAGCAACCGAGTTCAGGCCCGTAGACAGGGTGGACTGGGAAGCGGCATAAATCGCTGCGAGTAGCAGGCCGGTCACGCCAACCGGCAGTTCGAATGCGATGTACGATGCAAAGATCTGGTCCTGTGCCGCAGCCGGGGGCAGAGCATTCTGCTGGTAGAAGACATACAGACCCGTACCGATCAGGTAGAATACCGTAGCGATGAAGATGGACAGCGCACCGTTGGTGAGCATCATCTTGTTGAGCTTGCGCGTATCGGTCGTGGTGGTGAAACGCTGTACGATGTCCTGGCTGGATACATACGAACCCATGGTGTTGAAGCCTGCGCCAACGATCATCAGGAATACGCTGTCCTTGAGCAGGTTGATGTTAAAGATCGGCTGGTCCGGAGCCAAGAACTTGTGGCCTTCGGTCAGTGCGGTCATAACTTCGCCGAAACCGCCGTTGATGTGGGCGATCAGGAAGACCAGCGCAGCGGTAACGCCGATGAGCAGCACCGAACCCTGGATAAAGTCGGTCCACAGGACCGATTTCAGGCCGCCGGTGTACGAGTAGATGATGGCGATGACGCCCATGATGATAATCAGCAGATTGACGCTGATACCGGTTAGGTTGCCCAGCACCATGCAGGGCAGATACATGATGATCGACATACGGCCGATCTGGTAGATGATGAACATAACTGCGCCCAAAACGCGCAGGCCACGGCTGCCAAAACGCAGTTCCAGATAATGATATGCGGTGTCAATATCCAGCTTGCTGTAAATCGGCAGGAAGAACTTGATGGTCAGCGGGATGGCCAGCAGCATACCGAGCTGGGCAAACCACATGATCCAGGTCCCGGCAAACGAGTTGCCAGCCAGCGACAAAAAGGAAATCGGACTGAGCAGCGTTGCGAAGATAGATACCGAGGTGACCCACCACGGCACCGTGCCATCGCTCTTAAAATACTCCTTGCCCTTCATTTCCTTTTTGGAAAAATGCAGACCGGCAAACAGGACCGCCGCCAAATAGACGATCAGGATCACCAGGTCGATGGTCGTAAATCCTTGCATTGTCCCTCTCTCCTTCTCTCCAATACCGGCTTATGCCAGGTATTTTGCGCGGGCGGCTTCGATCATCTTGGCCGCTTCTTCCACAATGGCTGCATCGCTTTCCACCAGCGGGAACAGCGGTTCGCGCACGCTGCCCAGATCCAGGCCTTCGTTGCGCTTCAAAATCGCCTTGATGACGCCATACATGTTGCCGCGTGCCGAGCACATCTTATAGATCACTTCGTTGACGGCATACTGGATTTCGCATGCTTCTTCCATGCGGCCAGCCTTGACCAGTTCGTCCATCTTGAGGAACAGGTCGGGCATGACGCCATAAGTGCCGCCGATCGCGCCTTCGGCACCAATCACACGGCCGCTGATGAACTGCTCGTCCGGACCGTTGAAGATGATGTAATCTGCGCCGCCGGCCTGCTTGAACATCTGAATGTCCTGCACCGGCATGGAGGAGTTCTTGACGCCAATCACGCGCGGATTCTTGCGCATTTCGGCAAACAGGTTCATGGTCAGCGCTACACCGGCCAGCTGCGGGATGTTATAGATGACAAAATCGGTGTTGGGAGCCGCTGCGCTGATGTCGTTCCAATACTGCGCAATCGCATATTCCGGCAGACGGAAGTAGATCGGCGGGATGGCAGCGATCGCATCTACGCCCAGGCTTTCGGCATGGCGTGCCAGCTCTACGCTGTCGCGGGTGCTGTTGCAAGCCACGTGTGCAATGACGGTCAGCTTGCCCTTGGCGACCTTCATCACATTTTCCAGAACGATCTTGCGGTCCTCGACGCTCTGGTAAATGCATTCACCCGACGAACCGTTGACATACACACCCTTGACGCCCTTGCGGATGAAGTATTCGGTCAGCGCCTGTACGCCTTCCGGATTGATGTCGCCCTTGTGATCATAACATGCGTAAAATGCAGGAATAACGCCCTTGTACTTGTCCAGATTTCTCATTTTTAAGATCCTTTCTCTCAATGCTGTTCGAGTGCCTGTGTGAACATTTTGGTGATGACCTGGGGACGGGTAATGATAGAGCCTACGACGACGCTGAACGCGCCCAGCTCGATCACTCTCCGGGCTTTTTCCGGTGTGTTGATGTTGCCTTCGGCAATGACCGGATGCACTGCTTTCTCTACAATGCGGCGCAAAATAGCAAAATCATCGGCTTCGATGTGCATGCCCTGGCTTTCTTCGGTGTAACCGACCATCGTGGTACCGATAAAGTCAAAACCGAGTGCATCGGCATGCAGCGCTTCTTCGACGGTCGAACAATCGGCCATCCAAAGCTGATCGGGATACTTTTCCTTGATGGTTTTGAAAAAGTCATCCAGTGTCACGCCGCCCGGCCGCAGCCGGCAGGTTGCATCCAAAGCGATGATATCCGGATGAACGGCCATCAGTTCGTCAACCTCCCGCAGAGTCGGGGTGATGTAGACCGCGCTGTCATCATAATCGCGCTTGATGATACCAATGACCGGCAGATTAACTTGCGTTTGAATCTCGCGAATGTCTTCCGGAGTATTGGCGCGGATGCCAGCTGCACCGCCTTCCAAAGCTGCTTTTGCCATTCGTCCCATAATAAAAGAAGAATGCAGAGGTTCGTGCGGCAATGCCTGACAGGATACGATCAGTTTGCCTTTCAGTTGCTCGATGGTTTCTTTCATCCGAGTGCGCCTCCTTTGTTGATGGGTCCAGTATAACGCTTTTGAAATAAATTTCAAGCAATCTCTATTCTTCTGAAAGTACTTGCATCCTTTTCTATCTTCCCTCGCCGAAGCGTACAAAAAACCGACGTCCGTTTATCTAAGTTGCATGATTTCTTGCGTTTTCTTTCCTCTCTGCAGGCTGTTTGAAAGAATGCCGTCTCTACACAAAAACGACTACCCGTACCACTTCGGGTACGGGCAGCCGTTACGTTATTCTTCTGTTTTTTGAAAATGTTTCAGCAAATATTGCTCAGCTTCTTCACACCAAATGCCACGATGCTTGCGACAAATCTCATCCAAGCGCGCAAAGCGCGGATCGGTCTTGCCCCGCTCGGCAAAGTCATCGATTGCCGTCAACGGCAGATCGAGGTGGGGATAAATGACTTTCTTACCGCCCGGGATTTTGGGTAGGTTCAGGATGGTATCGGGCGCCGCGTCCAGGCCGCCAATGTGCGTGACCATAAACGAAGGATTGATCTTACCCTCCTGCGACAGACGCAGCGATTCCAGCATATCCTCAGGCGAACCGCCCGATGTGCCCACAATATGTGTGCCTTCATAATGCACATTGTAGAAATTGAACGGCACCTTAAATTGATGATCGGTCGGGCCAGCAAAGAAGTTCAGACATCCGTCATTGCCCAGGATCGCATCGCCCATTTCAACCAGCGGGCCAACCGGTGCAAAGACAAAAACATCGTCATAGCCTTTCCCACCGGCCAGTTCCTGCAAAGCGGCCACGCCGTCGATATCGCGTGTATTGAGGTACACCAGCTGAATGCCCTGCGCAGCGGCCTGTTCCGGGGGGATCAGCGCCGCAGCGCGGGACAGGCGTGCTTCATCCATGTCTACAACTACCACGAGACCCGGCTGAATGGGGCCGTGCACAGCGTAATTGATCGCTCCAATCCCCATCGGGCCACCGCAGCCCAGCAGTGCCAGCTTGCCGCCCGGACGGATACCCATGCGGTGCTCATAGACGTACTGGGTGGTGTGGTACATGGCGTGATAGGTCCCGATGATACAGCTCATCGGCTCGGCCAGGGACGCATTGGCATAATACGACCCCTCATACGGCAGCACACAGTTAAGGTCAATGGCAATTTTGGGAATGATGCAGTAGGTCGCATTGCCGCCAAAGGTTTCATAGCTGTACCCAGCCGAATAGCCGGATTCCAGACCCATAGCGGGTTGGAGCACGAACTTTTCGCCCTTGCGGAAGCGACCGGTCAACGCACTGCCGACCTGTTCGATGATGCCGCAAAACTCATGGCCAGTGATGGCCGGATGCTCGGCAATATCGGGCGGCACCCGTTTGTGTTCAGGACCTTGTAACGCCGCTTTATACGTGGAAAGGCAAACGCTGTTGGAGATGACCTTGACCAGCAATTCCTCTTCCCCGATGGGCGGCAGCTCAAATTCTCGGATGTAAATGTCTTGTTTGCCCGCTAAGACCGCAGCTCTGGTTTTCATGAGGAAACCCCCTCTTTTTGCTGGGCCACCAATTCTTGCAACAGTGCATCGAGCGCCTTATCTCCCATATAGGTCTTGATCGACACAATGCGTTTGTTGGGCCAAGTCATTCGTACACGATCAACCAGATTTTCATGCACCACGATCACATCAGCTTCCGAAGGTACATGCTCAATCGCAAAATGTTTGACCTCCAGATTTTCGACCCCGGCTGCTGCCAGCTTTTTGCGGAAGGTATTTGCGCCCATGCTGCTGCTTCCCATACCGGCATCGCAGGCAAAGGCAATAAAATGTACAGGTGCCTGGACGGCTACCGGCGTCTGCGTCTTCAAAGCATCGTTTAACAGATCCTTGCCCTCCTGCTTCATAGCCTTGGACTGGGCACGCGAAGCAGCAAGCTGTTCGTCGGTGGTTTCGCGGGACATTTTGAGAATGGCCGATGCCACCAGGAAGCTGACAACAATAGCCACAATGACACCAGCTGCCACGCCAAGGAAATCGCCCTTGGGAGTGAGCATCAGATAAGCGAAGATCGATCCAGGGCTGGGACCAGCAACCAAGCCGACATCCAGCAGCGAGAACACCAGCGTACCAGCGCCGTTGCCGAGGATCATCGCAACAATAAGTATCGGATTCATCAGCACATAGGGGAAATAGATCTCGTGAATGCCGCCCAGGAAGTGGACGATCATAGCACCAGGCGCCGAACGCTTGGCGTCACCCTTGCCGAACATCGCATAGGCGATGAGCAGACCAAGACCCGCACCCGGGTTGGACGCAACCATAAAGTAAATGGATTTGCCAAACTCCATGGTCTGCTGCATGCCCAACGGATAATAGATACCCTGGTCGATGACGTTATTGAGGAACAGAACCTTGGCCGGTTCGTTGACCAGAGAAAGGATGGGCAGGAACCCGGTTTTAACAAGCTGCTGAATCAGGAACGAAACCAGGGTGTTGGCCTGTTCGATCAGCGGCCCGATGAACAAGAACGAACCAATGCACAGGAAGAAACCAATAATGCCCAGGGAGAAGTTATTGATGACCATTTCCAAGCCGGTCGGAATCTTCTTCTCTACCATTTTGTCGAACTTTTTGATGATCCAGGCACTCAGGGGACCCATAATCATTGCACCCAGGAACATGGCGATATCAGCGCCAATGATCAGGCCAATGGTGCCGATCGCACCTGCCACACCGCCGCGCTTATCATAAATCAGGCAGCCGCCGGTATAAGCCAGCAACAAGGGCAACAGATAGTTCAGCATTGGGGCGATCAACTGCGCCAGATGTTCATTCGGCACCCAGCCAGTCTCCAAAAACAGTGCCGTGATGAATCCCCAAGCGATGAATGCGCTCATGTTAGGGATGACCATGGCGGTCAAAAAGCCGCCAAAGGCCTGTAACTTGCTTCGCATGAAATAAACCTCCTCTTTTTTATGGCAGCATGGTATAGCTGCCATCCTCCTCCATACGCAGGCAAATATTTGCCTTTTTGTGGCCGCCGAGTACACGTTCTACATTTTTGCGGTCGCTGCGTTCATAAAAGGCGCGGGCGTCGGCAGGACACAGTCCCCCTTGAATCTTGCGGCGGATGAGCCGTTCCTCCAGCAAATCTGCTTGCGCCTCGATGAAAACCGTGTCATCACAGTAGGCGGTCAATGCAGCCCACCGGCCTTCGTCCAGCAACAGCCAGTTCCCCTCAAGCAGAACGATGTCTCCCGTCACATGCAAGCTGTCCTCGACCACATCATGCAGCGTTCGGTCGTAAATTGGCCACTTTACGTCCTGTGTCTGCAAGGCCACCAGCTTGCGGTGCAGTTTTTCTATATCAAAGGTTTCCGGACAACCTTTAATATCGCGCATGGGAACCTCGCGTTCCCCGTCCCATACTGTGTGGGACAAAATATATTCCTGATGGTAATGGAAACCGTCCAAACCGATGGCCTGCACTGGGTGCACCCCCGCGGTCTGCCGGGAAAGCTGCTCTAAAAACAAAGCGGTTGTCGTCTTTCCCACACCCGGAGGTGCGGCCAAATAAACGATCACGCGTCGCTTTTTCTGCTCCCACAGCGCCGTCCATCGCCGCAGAAGCGGCAAAAATACCGTATCCATGGTTTGCTGTGGGTAAAAAATTTCGGTCATCAGCCCGTTCACGGTCATCTGAAAGGGCTTTGGTACGCCGCTCATTGCAAGATCTCCTGCAATTCTTTGGTGGTTTTTGCTTGGTGAATGTGTTCCATCACGCTATCGTCCACAAACAAATCGGTCAGTTCCGATAACATATCCAGATGCGCATCGGCATCCGCCGCCACCAGCGCTACCAGCAGCCCAACTTCTTCCCCGCTGGAAAACTGCACCGGCTGATTGAGCTTAATCATAGAAAATCCGGTGCCCTTTGCCCCGGTTTCCGGGCGTGCATGGGGGATGGCCAGACCGGGCGCAATGATGATGTAATCGCCGTTCTTCGCAATGTTTTGGTAAATGCCGTCCAGATAGCGCGGCTCGGCCAGCCCATCTGCGATCAGGGGTTCCACCGACAGGCGGATAGCATCCTTCCAATCAGCGGCTCGATCAACGACAGCAATACGGTTGCAAAATGCTTGTTCTAACATAGGAATGGTCCTTTCTATTCAAAAATTGTTTGTATATGGCTTTTTAAATACTCTTTCATAAGCTTCTGGAAGATGCGCGGAATTTCATCTTCCCGGCGCTGTAAAATGGCGTCCAGCAAATCATCACGGGAAAACAGCATATCGCTCACAGCGCCAATGACCTCACTGCGTTCGGCTTCCACCGGTACCACCATACCGATTGCCACCGTACAATCCTGCATATACGGGTCGGTGAAGACATCCCCCTCGGGATAGGCGATCTGAAAACCCGGTTCCCGGGCGCCGGTCGTGCGAGCATGCAGGAAGGCCAAGCGATATTGCGGGATGATCTGGGTAAAGACTTGTTCCCGCTTGAAGATATCCTGATCGATCTGTTGCTGTTGTTCAGGTGTCTGGCCAAATTGCTGGCCAAAGAACCTCGTCAATCCGCAAAAGCCGGTACTAGATGGCACATGATGCACAGCAAACCGATGGAGCAAAATACTTGCATCCCGGCTGATGGTGGACAGATGATGGATGGAATCCGTTAGGTGCTGTACATCCTCACCGCTATCCGGCTCGTCCGGTTGCAGTGCATAAAACGAAATATATTGATGAATCTGCGCCATATCGGCATCGGTCAAAATGGGATGCACCCGTAAGACCTTTTTTTCGGACAGATCCAGCGGGAAGGTCGTCACAATAAAATCGACCTGTACGGCATGGATAAAGTCATTCTCTCGAAGCTCCTGCGCCAGATGCAGGCAAGCCAGACGAAAATCCTTTTCTTCTCCCGCCAGATCAATGCCATACCCCGGACGTTTACAGATTTCCAAGTGATGTGGATCGAACCAAGCTTCCAAGTCTTGTAGATCATTGCTGATCGTAGATTCACTGACCTGTAAGGCAGAAGCAAAAGCCAAGATCTTGCTGGGACTGGTTTGCCGCAGCAGCAACGCAGCCAGCAAAGTCTGCCGTGCCTTTCGATTGCGGGGATCAAAGGCATCCGATTGCTGAATCTGGGTAAGCAGTCCTTCCCGGTCAGCATCCGCTCCGATCAGACT
Organism: Intestinibacillus sp. Marseille-P6563; assembly: GCF_900604335.1. Lineage (NCBI taxonomy): Bacteria > Bacillati > Bacillota > Clostridia > Eubacteriales > Butyricicoccaceae > Intestinibacillus > Intestinibacillus sp. Marseille-P6563. The sequence goes on from NZ_UWOD01000001.1 coordinate 1,124,013, forward strand.
GATCCCCTGCCCGGCGATGGTTTCCATTTTCAGATGCCACGCTTCCAAAACCGGGGTCATGTTTTTCAGTTCCCGATACAGTGTACGCCGGCTGATGGACAACTGCGTGGCAATCTGATCCACACTGATGGGATGCTTGGCTTCTAATAAAATAAATAAAATCTGACTGGTACGTGGGTCAAGCTGCATCTTTGTCCACCTCCTTCGGGCCATTTCTTTTTGGTGAATTCATTATAACAAACCCAAAAACATGGATTCAACGCAAAGAAAAACATCCTTGTCAAAGCCAGTGTGCCAAATATTTGGCACAGATTCTGTGCCACCATCCATCGAAAAGAAAGCGTTATTTTTATATATCCTTACCAAAAATATGCGTATTTTTAACCCTCCATAGAAGCTGTATCATAAAAAAGAGTACTGCAGCTTACAAGCTGCAGTACTCTTTTTACAGGCCGCATATCGGAACAAAAAGGCGTTTTATTCTTTATATAATTGAAGTCCTCGGAGCAAACATCCCTGAAGATAGGGAATCTGTTTGTCCTCGAGATAACGCAGCAGCGCTTCGCTGGATGCGCCCGGCTGAATAACAACCCCTCGAAAAGGCTTTTTGCATTCTTTGAGCAGTTCCAGTCCCCGATCCGCACGAATACATAAATCAATGATATCAATCTCTCCGGGCACTTCATTGATCGATTTGTATTCGCTGCCAACTGCATCGACTTGATATTCGTGCACCAGCATCGCCTGCTTGATTTTATAAGCATATTTTTCCGGATCGTGTGTATTTCCGACCACAACAAAGGATCTCTGCTTCATAACATCCGACAAGTCCATACAAAACCTCCGGTTTTTCCGATTGCCCGCACCGCTCGTATCAGGTGATCTGCAACGATCCCTTGGCACCCATCAGCAACCGTACAACGTCGGGTGCATTGATGAGAACATACCGGGGATCCATCTGGTCTGCCTGGAATCCATTATGCTCCATGCACGCATTACAGATGCAGACCTGGCCGCCCAATTTCAGGAATTCTTCCAACTGGCCTCCTACTTCCGGGAACGGCGCGCCGATGTCCACACCATTTGCGGCGCCGGGCTGTCCCAACGCAACTGCATGCACCATCAGAATAATGCTCGCGCTATGCCCTTGCTTCAGTGCATTGACACCCATCACTACCGCAACCGTCAAATTATTCGGGTTCTCTTTCCCTTCAAACAGGGTAACAACGAAATCGGTTTGTTTCATATGATCTGCACTCCTTTTTGCACACATGGATTGGACTATCGCAATGCTTGCTGTCCTTTTGATGGCATTATCATAGATGGAATTTGGCAAAATTTCCGTGACAAGGTCACATGCCGATTAGTCAAAGCAAAAGCCCCGTATCCATACAGAATACGGGGCTTTTGTTGGTGCCGCCAGCCGGAATCGAACCGGCACGGTATTGCTACCGAGGGATTTTAAGTCAATAGATTTGTTTGAAATATAGCGTTTTATCGTCTATTGTTCGTTTTATACGCAAAATTAGTTCGAAATATTACGTATTTCGGAATACCGTAAACACCAAAACACCAGAATAAACACCAAATAAACACCAAAAAAGAGGGGGGCGTTCTCACGCCCCCCTCCGGTCATCTCAGCCGTACAGACCCGCACGATCATTGACTACAAAAATTTTAAGCGCATCCTCGGACAGGTTCAGTACGCCGTCGCCCTCGCCTTGAAGGCATCCTTGCTTGACCAACTTCGAGATGGTGGGCTTTGCCCAGTCCGGCATGTCGTCATAATATTTATAGCGCATTTCTTCCTCCGGTTCTGCGGCCAGTGCCGCTTTGAAATCGTCCCATAAGCTGGACTGCTCAACGAACGGCGCCGGGCAGTCCTTCCCTGTCACGTCGTAATGCCGCACGACATTTTGAATGGGCACGCCATACCGCGCCATCAGCTCGCGTACCAGCGTCACTGTGCGCTCGATCGTGCCACGGCGCAGCACATAGCCCTTGCCGGTCAGGCACATCTCCACACCGATGCTGTTCGAATTGCGGCAGGTCGGATGCACATAGCGTTTCGCGCCCACATGCCATGCCTGCCGGTCCGGCGGCACGCTGTTCCAGACCTCATTTTCATCCACGAAGTAATGCGCGCTGGCTTTCACCACTTCCCGCGCAAAATAGTCGGCGTTGTTCTTCGCCGTGTCGCCCTGGTTGCTGGTCCAGTGTACGACGATATACTGAACATTTTTCAGCGTGCCACCGTAATTCCCATGGTTGCAGGCTTTGCTTTTAATTTCCATCGGTTTTGACCTCCGGCAAACCGGCAATGCTGGTCAGCAGCGATACTACGCCAGCCAAAACAGCCGTAGACGCCACCAGAGGCCAGTTTACGCCGCCCATTGCTGTTGCTGCACCGATGCAGCCAATCGCGGCCTGGGCGACCGTCTTGACCGCACGCACACCAGCGGCATGAAGCCACTTTTTCGTTTTTTCGCTCATGTTGGATACTCCTTTCAAAAAATTCCGATGCTTTTGAGGATGAAGCCAACCACAACCACAATCCCAGCGCCAATCGCCGCGTCCCAGTGTTTCGCAGGTTTTTGTAGGATTTCATTGATTTTTGCACTTAAATCCCCAAGCATTCCCTTGGTTTCGCTCGTGTCTGCCAAGATTTGCGCCAGCTGGTTTTGCGTTACGGCCTGCGCCTTTTCTCCAAACTCAAGGCGGGTGTAAAATTCCTTGTGCGCAACTCGGTTTTCATCGTAATTGCGTTTTTGCTGTTCCTCAAGCTGGTTGATCTTTTGCTCGAGAATTTTTGTATGTGCCAATCCGATGCATTCATGCTCGGAATCTTTGATACATTGTGCCATAGGCAATCCGGGGCGGTTCTACCCGCCCCGTCACCCCCTTTCGTCTTACAGGCCGAGCAGGTCCTTGTCCTTCACGCTGAGCGGCAGACCGCAGAACTGCTTGTACTCGGCGCGCGCCTTGCCGTCGTACTTAAGACCGTGTTTCTTGTCATAAATGTCCATGCCGACGTTCACGTCGTACTTGCGCTTTTCGTCGTTCTTGCCTGCACAGATGGCTTTGATTTCCTCGTGGTTCTGGATGTAGATGTTTTTCATAACTTTTCCTTTCCGGCCTTATGGCCTTTCGTTTTATTTCCCACCGCTCATGCGGTCAGGTTTTCGTAATTTTGTGCAGCAGGTTCTCGACCTTCACGGCAGCCGCCGAAAGGAAGAACCACGCCGCTGCAAATTGCGGGCAAATCTGCCCCAGGATATTGCCGGGCATGTCTGAGTAGTCCCAGACGCCCAGGCCGAGCCAACAGTTTATCACCAGCCCCGTCACCAGTTCGACGGCGGTCACGATGATCGCGCCCTGTATCATCTGCCACAGCAGCGGCGGGTGATCCTGCCACTCGTCCAGCATACCGATCAGAACAAAGCACAGCCCGCCGATAACGCCCATTGTCCAGTGCGTGTGACCGCGCCAAAGCAGTTCAATGCCCATGTAGATCATACCGCCAAATACGCCCATCAGGACGTGCAGCAGGACGTTATACAACCTCGTCATAATTCACCGTGATTGCTTCCAGTTCTTCCATCGTTTCTGCGTTGCGCATGGCGACTTCCTTTGTCTGCTGGTACGTCACAAGGGCAGTAACCCGCGCGTCGATCGCAAACGCCAGCGCGTACAGGTCAGGCAGCGCCCATTCCTTGCACACCTCGCCCGTGCTGTTCCATGTCAGCGTATAGTCCGTCGACATGGTTTGCGCCATCGTAGCCGCCATGATCTTACTTGTCAACTGGTTCTGCTTCTCGGCGGTGATCGCGTAGTATTCGCCGTCCGTCCAAAGCAACGGGTGTTCCAGCAGGTAGGTTTCAAGATCGGATTTAGATTGCGCGATGCACTTTTTTTTTGATTCGTCCAAAGTCAAAGCAGTACCATCATTAAGAATAGCATCTTGTTGCTCCTTTGTAATGACCTTCAGCCGCGCATACTCTGCCAGCTGGTCATCGGTAATATACCCTTTCCGGTACCGATCAAGGATGTCATCATACATTTTTCAACGCCTCCAATTCTACGTCGGTGATCTTCTGGCCCTGCTCAATGGTAGCAAGCTCCAGGTCTGTCTGCCGCTGCCCCTGGGCGATGCTGGCCAGCTGCATATCGGTGAGTCGCTGGCTGAAAATTTGCGTTTCCGTCAGCGGCACAGGCGGGGTTAAATCCTCGTCTGGGTAGGTGTCGCCAATCCCAAGAGGATTGTTACCGAGATAATGCGCGTCAAAGTCTGCGGCAAGGTCTGGCTCGACTTCTATAATGTTGGTTATGATGCGGGTTTCGTCAATAGTTGCATACCTCATGATTTAAAAGTCCACCTCAACTCTGCGTATCCACTGATTCCTGGTTCTCCATTTCCTTCGTTTCCAGGGTACACACCTGTCTGCGCCCACCCACCAGTGCCACCTTGTCCGTAGTATCCTGAACCATCAGGCCCACTGGTGCTGTTACTATTTATACCACCACCGCCGCCACCGCCGCTGCAAAGCGTTCCGGTACCAAATACGCGGGTGGTACTTCCTTGTCCTTTACCGCCTGTTGTTCGTCTACCATTTTCACCATCAGACCCATCGGATCCACCAGAAGCCCTAGCGGCCGTCTCGTAGCTACCACCACCACCGCCTGATCCACCATCACCACCGTTACCATTTGGCTCTCCAGAATCAATCCACCCGGCATAGCCTCCTCTTCCGCCCGCTGCGCTAACACCTAAGCACGATGTTGATCCTCCGGGACTACCTGAGGAAGTTCCTGATCCGCCACTTCCACCGCTGCCTATAGAGACACTAAAGGTTGCGAATGGTGTAAATCTAACGTCTAATGCGGTTTTTGTGTATCCACCACCACCTCCGCCGCCGCTTCTACCATCGCTGCTACCATAACCAACGCCGCCTCCTCCGCCGCCGCCACAACAGAACACGTCAACGGTATCCACGGCGCTACTGAATTTTAGCCCGGACTGAGAAGAAGAGAAAGACCGGCTTGTCCCATTGCTGGACGCTTTCCAATCTATAGTCTGCTGCTGGCCCGCCTTTATCTCCACAGCTTTTGTTCCATAGGTAGAGTCCAGCGTTTCCGCCGTAGGTATACTAAGCGAATACGAGCCCTCAGCTATTATAAGATATACTTTCCCGTTTTCGTCCGTTGTCAACTTTTCCGTTATAACATCGGGAATCCCGTCTATAACAAACCCGCTTAATGGGCTCCCGTCCACCTGAGAAACCGATATTGTCACAATGGCAAACCCCATAGCAGCGATTACGCCAAGCCATGCATCCTTGGGCTCCGATGTATCGGGGTCTATCCCAAGTATGCCGCACACATCGTCCGGCAGCACGTTTCCCTTGGTATAGTGGCTGCCCTCCTGTGTAGCGTCGTCAGCATAGGAAAGAACGCCTTCCACTATCGTTCCATCGTCTTGCGTAATCCGCACTCTGTTTTCCTTTCCGGGTGTTGGCAGTCTATCATACATTATTGAATACACCTCCTGCAATCATAAACAATGTGTTGGCCTGGCGCGTGAGAAAGGCCGCCTGCATGGCCTCCAGCACGTCCTCCAGGGTGTACAGGATTTCCTCTATGTCGTTGGCCTCTTGATAGGTGAGCCCCTCCATGCTTCCCGGGGCGTCCGGCGCAACGTAGGGCAGACGATCCCGTAGCGACGCGACGTTGGTCAGATATTGCTCCATCTGAGCGGAAAACTGAATGCTGCTTTCCTGCCAATCAGTCACCGGGACCGTGGGCACGTTGTATCCCAACGAGTACAGCAGCGCCGTGAGATACTCTACAGCGGCCCCTACGCGGTTTATGTCCGTGTAGTTATACGCGCCTTTCATCCCGTCCAGGAACGCGGCCCGCTCCGTCGTCGTCGCCGTGCCCGCTACCAGCTTAGCCGTGACGGCCTGGAGCTCCGCCACGTCAAGCTCGGTCCGGTCGAAAATGAGATTACCTAATTGCTGCGGCATCGCATGTCAGCCCCCCATCATAGCTATAATTGAGCTGTGTAACAACCGCGTCGCCATTGACGCCGTACACATCATTGATCTGCACCGTGTCCAGCAGGTCCACGGCAGGGTTTCCCCGGACCGTCGTCTCGTACGAGACCCGGCGCTGTATCCAGCCGAGTATCCAGGTGGCCACCTGGTCGCCCATGGCGGCGGTGACGCAAGGATTGGAAACCTCATACATGCGCTCCATGTCGTCGGTGGCCACGTTCTTAGCATAATAGACGATATCCTCGCCCTCCGCGTCTACGCCGGTCACGAGCTTTACTACGTTGTAGAGCTGCCCAACTTTGACCTGCGCGTCTCCGTGCTGCACGTCCAGACTCCACGTGTCGGCCTGGGCGGCGAGGGCTGGCTGGAAAAAGTGCAGGGCGTTATCGCGGTCCACGTAGCAGGTGCACATGGCGGCCTGGGCGCACAGCCGCAGACCCTCCCGGACGCTGGTGCCTTCTGGTATCGTGTTGGCAATCACCACGGACGACAGGCTGCCCTCGTACACTGCTGTAAACTCCGCCGACGCGGCGGCCAGCAGTGCCGTGACTGCCTCCTGTAGGGTCCACGTGCCGGTACCGGCCCCGGTATACTCCACGTTGTCCAGCACATACAGCCAATCGTTGAAAGTGATAGACGCCGTAAGGCCGCCGTCCTCGCTCTCTGCGGTAGTGAAATACGATCTTCCCATGTACACATCCTGGCCATTCACGGTGATGGTCCATTGCATGTACTGGCCGTCCTGGAGGTACGCATACAAGCCGCTCGGGTTTATCATGTTGTACAGTTGCTCCTGGTTGTCCACCGTGGCGTCTACCTCGGCGGACGGTAGGCTCTCAGCCCACGGGGAGACAGACTGCCGTACCTCAACCCCCGATATACTGTCGGCGTCATAGTCATACTTGATGCCGAACCGGACGCCGCACACACGGACGCGCCGGTGTGGTATGCTGGAGCCGTTGAAGGTAAACCGGACGCGCCGGTAATTCTGCGTCGGCAGGTTTACAATATGAAAATAGCCGTCCGGGCTGGTAGTCTTAGACCCTATTGGGCTCCCATTCTCGTCCCAGGTTTCGGTCAAAACCTGTGACGGGTAGTTGTCCGGCTGCGTGTTGTCAAAAATCAGGGTAAACCCATAGCTGTCCTGGTTACTCGGAAATGAGAATTCCAGCCACGGGGGCGTGGTATACGCCCCATCATCGCCGGACAGGTCCGCGCTATTCCACCCGACTTGTGCCCCTGGGTAGAGCTGCCGGGACCCGTCCAGGGTCCACATGTTGAGCTCCAGCGACGTGTAATTGCCGCTCATTTCCTCCACTTCATCCGTGGTCTGTGCAATCTGCGAGACCACGGACTGGGCCGAAGAACTGGGGATGGCCAGCGCCGCAGCGTCCGGCGCTATGACGCCGAATGTAAAGGATAGCTCTACGCGCCGCGTATCCGTGTACGGGGCGTATGTGCTGGGCATAGGTACCATTACACCACCCTCGATATCTGCGCCCCCTGCGATGCAGGGATGACGGTCTGTGCGGTTGCCGTGAGCTCCACTCCATACCACATGGGCTCACCGTCCACAAACTTGAAAATCTTTTGGCTTCCGATTTCCACGGCAAAAGTGCCAGTAGCTGTGGCCCCGGTTGAATCGGGATAGTCGATGGACACGAAGACCCCTCCCCGTACCAATGGTACGAGCTGGGCAAGGAGACCGGCGGGGACCCACTCCCAGGAGGCGGTGAGCTCCACTCGCCAGCCCAGGACGTCCCGCACTGTCTTACCGGAAGCCATGATGGCCTCCTTGCTCTCATAGTAGCCCCCGATCTCCAAGGACCGAGTGCATGGCATCGCAATGCCACCGATGATGATGTTGTCCATATCATTGCCCCCTTTGACGGCCCACCTGCTTGAGAGGGTCGTAAACAACCTCTGCAATCTGTTTAGCATTGAGATTGACCGGTATAATGATAGTCTGCGCACCAGTTGCACCGGAAGCCTGCACGCCTATGCTATTTACAGTAGCCGCTGCCGCATTATACAAATCGTCCGATGTTATGCCGGAAAAAGGCGCCATTATCGCGTTATCGATAGTCGCACGCGATTTTTTCATAGCATCCAAGAAACCAACCGCAACTCCTTGTCCCATCGGTGCGCCAACAAGCTTTTCCGTCATTTTTGACGGACTGTTGATGTCAGCTGCCGCTCGCATCGCAGCTATTGCCTGTGATACAATAGACGCCGCGGCAGAATACAAAAAACCGGATTGCGAATACATGCCGTTTACCATGCCTTGAATTCCGTCAACGCCAATGGAGCGCATCTCGTCCTTGACACCTGACAGTTCTTCTGGGATTTTGTCAACAAACTCATCTTGCAGCGCTTCCATTTCGTCAGAATAAAACTTCTTCGCAATTTCTTGCGCCTTAGCCTGTTTTTCTTCCCACAGCGCCATATACTCCGCATACTGGTCATCCGTCATCGAAAGGAGCTTTTCCGTGTACGCAGTTGCATCCTCCACGCTCATACCGATAATCTCGTCCATGAGGGTATCAGATACACCACGCGCCTTGAGTGATTCAAGCGCATCACCGTAAGCGTTGATCGCATCAATTTCATCTTGCAAGTCACCAAGCTGCAAATACTCACTCGTTTCTGTTTTTACAGTTTCAAAAAGATCTCCAAAGTTTGCAAGCTTCTCCGCCATGGATTCTTGCGACTTTTGGATTGCTTCCATAGCACTTTCATATTCCTTCTGGAATTGTTCCAGCGTATCAATTTGTGCCTCAAGCTTGTCTTTCTCGGCTTCCTGCTGCTTTTGTAGCTGTTTTTCGTTCCAGCTATCTTCCAGTTCGGCAATCTGGTCAAGGATATCTTGCTTCTTAGATGTTTCAGCCTTTTCCAGTTCATCATACTTTTTCTTGATATTTTCCTGATACTGAGCAAGTTCTTTAGCCGCCTGTTCATCTGCGGCTTTTTCTTCCATATCAGAGACTTTTTTATTGAGCCGGTCAAGTTCGGACGTTATTGCACTTTGAATAATCTGGTTTGATTTTTCAATATGCGTTTCTGCCGTGTCTGTTGTCGTAGAAATCAGGTCCATGACCATACCACGCACGTTCGTATTGAGTGCTGGGGCTGCGCCTAAGATACCTATCATGTATCCTTGAGTAAACCACTTGCCTGGCTTCATCGCTTTTCGTGCCGGAGAGTGACTGTCCTGCGCCTTGTTGACTGAACTCAAAGCCTTTTGTGCAACCGTTTGCGCTGCTGTGACAACAGAATTCAGCGCGTCGCCTATCATACCTTTTGCAAATCCTCGTGTGAAATTGCCACCCGAAGTTTCCGCTTGTTGGCTCTTATCCAGATTGGTAAGAGCCGTATTTGTGACAGATTGCACAGCATTGGTCACTGTCATGATTTCACTCGCAATACCTGCTGCATTTGCTTGCATTTCTTCCTTGCCAGCTTGTTCGGCTATGACCTTAGCTTGCTCGGCGCGTGATTTAGCTTCATTGAGCTGATTTTCAGTAACCGTTTTAGGATATTTCTTTGACATTTCAATCTGCGTCTGATAATTTGCTTCTGCATCAGCAGCTTGCTTTTGAAGCTCAGCAAGATTGTTTCCGGTATATTCCTGCAATCCTAATTGTAACTTTTTAAGTGCCTCATTGATTTTATCTTTGTTTCCAGAAATTAAGGCTGCATTTGCAGAATCATTCATGGCAATTGTATTAGATGCATCAATATAAGCATCTTCATACCCTTGGAGCGCGATTTTTGCTTCATCAATTGCGGCCTTGGTTTCATCAATCTGCATTCCAAGCAAATCGAATTGCTCAATGTTCCCTTCATTTCTGGCATTTTCCTGCTGTGTTTGCAGGTCAATAAGATGTTGGGAAAGCTCTTCGATCTTTGCGCTTGTATCCGTGATGCCTTGGATATAACTCTGCTGATTCGCAATCGCGGTTTGATAGCTTTCTCCGTTCGCTTCAAGCCACGCTTTTAACTGCTCTTTTTGAATCAATGAATCGAGCGCATCTGCCGTTTCGATATATGTGTCCTTCTGGTCTTGCGTAAGCTTAACAGAGTTTGGATAGACATCATTGATTAGGCTTGCCAGCACTGCCGCACGCTCTTCCTCGCCAGTCTTTACACGGCCATTTGCATCAACCAAAAGACCAAGTTCATTGACCATGCTTTGAACATGGTTGATCTCAGCCATAGAGCCTTCAAGCTGTGCATCTCTGCGCTCTGCGACGGCTTCAAGTTCTGCTTGCTGCTCCTGATATTTGGCATTTAGTTCATCAGTCTGTTCGATGAGTTCATCGGTTTCGGTCTTTGAAAGCTCTGCTTGGTTTGCATAGACTGCCAAGGCTGTGACAACACCAGTAATTCCAAGCGCCAATGCTCCTGCAGGAGTTAATGCCATCGCCGCAGAAAGAGCGCCTTGTGCGATTGCTGCGCCATTTGTAGCAGTCTGATACGCTGCAAGGGCTGCACTTCCCGCTTTTGCAGCATTTACTACGCCAGCAAGATCCGTCGCGAGTGACGCAATTTTCACGCCGCCTACAACAGCACCAGCGCCAGATAACACCGTTATCAGTCCTGTCATGTTATTTTTCGCAAACTCGATTGCGCTTGAAAGCATGCCAAGGCCGTTCGCCGCAAGATCTTTCAGCGCGTTCGCTGCCGGCGTTACTTGCTCTGCAAGTTTTGCCATTTGCGACGTAATTTCTGCTGTTTTTTGGTTGGATTCGACTAAATCAGCGTTATTCTCTCGCCAAGCTTTACCCGATTCTGCAAGCCCTTGCTTTGAAAGCGCTTCCATAACTTTGTTCAGGCGTTCTGCCGGCGTTTTTGCTTCCTGTAATGCTAAGTTGAAATAATCTTCAGCTGTTTCGGCTTCTTCCACCGATTTATTCCACTCTTCATTGACTTCAATATTTTCTTTCAGTGCTACACCGAATTTCTCACCGGCGTCCGCGCCCCAATTCAATACGTCGGCGAAAGTGCCTGTGACCTGCCCGCTGCGCAAAGTCTCATTGATGCTTTCGGCCAATCCGTCGATAGGGATGCTATCCCCATAACGTGCCCATGCCCCTATGGTGGCGTCGGTGATATTTGCAAGCTGTTCTTGCGATAATCCAAGCGCCTGCAAATTTGCAACAGTCGTTGCAGTAGTTTGCTCATCCGCCAAAACGCCATATAATTGCTGATAGCTTGCAGCGGTCTGTTCTGCGGTATATCCTGCGCTTTGGCTAGAATTTTCAAGTGACGCAATTATACGCCTATATTCCTGTGTTGAATCGGATAAATCGGTAAGTTTACCAATTAACGACGTTATCTGCCAGCGTTGCAATCACATGATTGTATGCTTTCTCCGTCTGTCCCAGTGCAGACAACGCTTTATTTATTTGAGTTTTCCATTGTTTTGCGGTCAAATCTGCACCTTCTTTCCAAAATTATCGTCAGAGTTGGAAAAAGTTACCCACGCCATTACCTTTTTGAATGATTCGATCATCACGAAGAGGGGGGGACACGTTTTAAAACAAAAAGCCGCCAAGTATTTTTTAATACTCAACGGCTCAACGGCTCAATAATATCCACCGCCCGGCTTGAGCGGTATTTTTGGTTTTACGTCCCATCTTATTTCACCAGACCACGTACATGCTTTTCCTTTGCATGTGACATATACACCACGTGCCCCAGGAGCCACAGGATGAATTTTCTGCCCGCATTTCGGACAACAAAACCAAAACCGATTATTTATTTTATTTATCATTTGGCTTTTTTGTCCTCCTCATCAACGCAACTCCTTTTTCTGTCAATGCATTTGTGTTGCGATCATGCAACTCATTGTGCTTTGCTCTACACAATGATATCAAATTCCACGAGCAATACGCATATTGAGGATAATCCTCAACAGGGTATATATGATGTACAACTTCTGCCGGAACACTTTTCCCGTACCTCGCAGATATCTGACACTTATACCCGTCTCGACGCTTTACACGTTCTGCAATACGCTTCCACTTGGTATCGTTATAGCAAAACACAAAATCACCTCTGGTGGTTCCCCACGGATTCGAACCGTGCCCGGGCGGTTATGAGCCGCCTGTTCTCGCCTAGTGAACTATGGAACCGAATTGCCGGATTGCCCGGCATGTTTATGATAGAAACAGGCTTACAAAATACTGCTGCCCTTTACCTGTGACTTTTGGCGGGTGCCCTTTCGGACTGGTGCCGCCTTGGTCTCATGCAACCTTGTGGCGGCATATCCCTCCCCACGATTGCAGGGAGGGTATAGAAGGGAAGGAGGATAAAGAGGATTTCAGGTGTATGCCTACAATTCAATTATAGCTTGTCTGGATTTGCGTTTTCCCCTTTTAAGGGGAATTTCAAAAAAATTTTTATTTTTTTATCGATACGGAATTCGGCCAACCAGATAGTCCAGCGAGACCTCATAATAGTCTGCAATCTTGGTAAGCGCTTCCATCGTCGGTCTGGACTCTCCGCGCTCGTATCTCCTGATCGCATCGTCCGGTAATCCGCATAGATGTGACACGATATGGCGTGCCCTGACAGGCTTCCTCTCTATTCTCAGCTTTTGCAGGCGCTCTGCAAATCCGTCCATCGCCGTACCGCCATTGTATGTATCGTCTGATTTCATCACTATACCTCAACGTCCCACCTCGTACACCAGCGCACCTTGCCACAGCACTGGCATTTGTCCTTTTTGCTGTTCTCCGGGTTCTTCCCGTCCAGCTTCTTCGCGCATGCCGCGCATAGCGTCATTTTCATGGGCTTTCCTCCTTATCAGGCATGTCCAGATATTTTTGTGCCATTGCCGCGACTTGGATTGCTTCACATGCGGTATGAATAGCTTCTTCCAGTATAATTGATGCCGTGTTTTTCTGGCTGTGCATCGTATCATTTGCCATTATCGCGTAAAACAATGCTTTCGAGAATGAATTTGTCGCCTTTGCTGCTCGTTTCATTTCTACTACTTCTTCTCGTATCACCGCCCAACCTTCGTGCGTACTGTGAAACTGCGGAAACTGACGGTTTGCCGATTCCAATTCGACCGCGACCAGTTCGCGTACCTGATTTTCTACTGCGTTCATTCTGCACCTCCTGCAATCTCTCCACCGCATGCGGCATAAACGAAACAGTGTCCTTTTACTTTTTTGATTCCATTAGACCTACACGAGCGAGATATATTTGATTGATGGTCTCCTATTGCCTTTGCTGCATCTGCCTGGCTTTTATAAAATTTCCCATCTGTAAGTGATATGCACGGACGTAATCGTGTATCAGGCTTTGAATACATACTATGGATTGTGTTTTCTCCATTCGTACACCATTCCAAATTTTCAACCCTGTTGTCAGTTCTGTCAAAATTTTTATGATTTACTTGAGGAAGGTTATTCGGATTAGGTATAAATGTTTCTGCAACTAATCTATGGACTGTAATTTTCCCTTTATGTCCTACTCCAATCTAGAAATATCCAGTTTGCACATTTTTGTTTTTTGCTTTTTCTTTTCCTTTTACAGGCTTATTATATATGCGTGATCCGTCTTTAACGGTGATAACTCTATCTACGCTTCGGACGTTTCCTTTCGTAGATACTTCTAGATATCCTTCAAATCCCTTTGCTGGTTTCCATATTTCTTCCAACGATTTCACCTCCACACGCCATATAACCACAGCAATCGACAAAGCTATCCTGCGTTCCGGTCCCGCTGCAAATCCGCGCGATTTTGAGCAACGCCATGAGCATAGCAACGTCCTCCGGCCTGATGCTTACGTCCGCACCATCACTCACGCACCGTGTACGGATGTATGGTTCCCACAGGCTGGCGATCAGACTGAAATTGTCCTCCGCTTTTCCATAGTCCTGTTCGCGCTGGCCGCACACACAGCGCTTGGCTTCTTCAAGGATGGATGCACGAGTGGGCTTGTCTTGATCGTCATCAATGACTTCGTAGCCCATCAAACGTACGGCTTCGTTCCATATAGGGCAATCAAAACAACTTTCTTCACTGTATTTGCCACAGAAATCATCATTTTTCACAGAATTTTCGTAAACTTCTCCGGTTTTCGGGTTTCTGAATTTCATGGTTTTCCTCCTTAATCAATCCAAATTGCACAAACCAAAGCTAATGCAAAAATGCACATAATCTCTCCGTACTCGCATGCTGCTGTATAAGCCGCACATGCGCATAACGCCACGCTTGTAATTGCTTTTGCTATATTTTCGCTCACGGTGTACCTCCATCCATTTTTGCGCCGCAGTTCGGGCAACGCTTATAATATTTGAGTTGCGATTTTACGTCGTACTTGCAGTTCGTACATGCAACCCTTGGACGATGTGTACCATATACAGATTTCCATTTTGCATGCACCACTGGCTCAACGTCCGCTGCTGGAACATCACGCACGGCCTTGATTGCATCAACGCACATTTCCTGTGCAGCTAAAATCAGATGGTCATTTTCTCCCGAACCGTCCGGCGTGCTCATGCTTGGAATTACGGCTGAAATGGCATTTACTGCCGCTTTTTTGCTGATGTATTCATCTGGTGTTTTCCAGTCATCGATGAAAGACCCATACATGCTTATTCCTCCAATCTGTTTACAATCCTGCTGAACACTCCCATAACAGCGTAATAATCATCGGGCGAAAAGGCGTGAATCAAACTTGAATTCATGAGTTCTAATAGCTTACGCTTTTCCTCATTTCCGATGGTTTCATATTTAGGAGTGATATATTCATCCATATCAGTTCACCTTGATAAACCTTTCAACAATCAAACTATTTATCTAGGCAGCAGTTCCAGGCTGCCGTTTACAGCCTTTCGCTGGCTGCGGATGCTTTGCTTGTATTCATCGACCGACCAGCGGCCAGCGGCCTCTTGCAAAGGTTTGAATTTTGCATTGCCGGCCAAAATCTCGGCATCGCTCTGCACGCCGCACAGTTCGAACAACAGTTTTCGCCGCTCCTGCCACTTCATGGCCGCCGGGAACCGGTAAACGTCGGTCAAAATTCGGAAAACATCATCACCGACCAGTTCGCCCACGATTCGCTTGTACTCGCTTTCCTTGCGCGGGATATGATCGACTTCATATTCGGTCGTGTGGCCGGAAAAACGTGCCTCCGCTGCGCCGCGCGGCTTTTCCCAGCGTTCCTTGAACGTCTTTTTAAAGGTGATCGTTTCGCCGTCTACTTGGAAAACGCCAATCACCGTGGGCATTACGCCGTCACGCACGCGCCCGGTGCGGTCGCGCGGCTTGATCTCGAAACCTTCGCTTTCCGGCTGGTTCCCGCGGGCATCCTTGCCGGTGAGCAGCCAGCACAAGGCGTCATAGATGGATGTTTTGCCCTGGCCATTGCGCCCGGTAATGACAGCATCCTGTCCGGAAAAGTCGATGTCACGCTGGGAAATGCTCTTAAAATCTTGGATGGATAATTGCATCAGTTTGATTGTTCTCATTGACTTCCCGCCTCCAAACGGGTATTATGTAAGTGGTTATTTTTGTTTGCCGCCCAATTGGAATTGCCGTTCTGGGGCGGCTTTTTCATCTCTTAAATGCCATTTCATACGTCACGCCGGTCAGCCGCAGCACCTTATCTACCACGCGTTTGGGCATCGTGTCATCCTCGAGCCACGTCCGCATTGCCTGCTCGTCTTCGCCCAGGTCGTATGCCATGGCAGCGATGGAATACCGATAACGGCGCATCCACTCCATCAGATTCGGGTACGGTACGCGGTTTCGGTCGGAGAAAACAAGCCGTCGGATGGTTTCGGATGAAACGCCGAACATCTCGCCGACCTCACGAAGCGTTGCGCCCTCTCGGTACATTTCAAGCGCTTCTGCTGCCGCTTTGCTTTTCATGGTGCTTCTCCTTCAGCCATTTCAGATACTTCTGCCGCCGGTGCTCGATGATGCCGTCATACTCCCGCATGGCGATTTCAACCGATCGCCGCATGTTTTCGCGGCGCGTCTGCTTTTTGGATACTCTCATTCGACCACCCCAAGCAAACGCACCATGGAGCACCGGATTTTCCCGTCCGTGTTGTACGGTACACAGATACCAGCCATCCATTCCCACTCAATCAGGCATTTCCATATATTTCTGAATTTGCCATTATGATTTCTTACCCACTCGAGCGGTGCAACATTGATCCCGCATCCACACGTAGTGCAACGGTCAAAATTCACCGTTTCTGTAATCACGGAATTTTCGGATATATCCCATCTGTCAGGGTGAGAATAAGTGCTGTCGAATGTTTTATATACAATGATCCCATCATCCGTGTGCTCGAAATTTTTTCGGATAAAATCGATCGGATTGATAAGCCCAGTGCATCCGCTCAGTTTTGCGCCGCTCAGGTTTGCGCCGCTCAGGTTTGCGCCGCTCAGTTTTGCGCCGCTCAGGTTTGCGCCGCTCAGGTTTGCGTCGATCAGTTTTGCGCCGCTCAGGTTTGCGTCGATCAGGTTTGCGCCGCTCAGGTTTGCGCCTCTCAGGTTTGCGCCGCTCAGGTTTGCGCCGCTCAGTTTTGCGTCGCTCAGGTTTGCGCCGATCAGTTTTGCGCCGCTCAGGTTTGCGCCGATCAGGTTTGCGCCGCTCAGGTTTGCGCCGATCAGGTTTGCGCCGCTCAGGTTTGCGCCGATCAGTTTTGCGTCGCTCAGGTTTGCGCCGATCAGGTTTGCGCCGCTCAGGTTTGCGCCTCTCAGGTTTGCGCCGATCAGGTTTGCGCGTTCTCCATCATTTTCGCCATTCAGCCATTTTTCATGCAGCTCCAAAGCCTGCTTGATTTCCAGTTTCGTCACCGGTAACACCTCCATGCAATATATCTCACGGCCCACCAGCCTGCGCCGATCACGCCGCCAGCAACCGCCACATCCTGCGGCATGATTGCCGATACCACAGCGCCCACGCATACCGCCAGCGCAATCAGCATCAGCAGCGCATACCGGCCGGCCAAAATCATTTGTTTTTTCACATCACCACATCCTTTCCGGTATTTTACGGACGCCCGTTTGCATGACATCTGCAATGTCGATGCTCGGATGATCGATCAGGTATTCAATCAGCATGTCCAGGTTCGTGAATTTGCGCCGGCCGACCGATATGACCGGAATGCATCCGGCGCACATGAGCGCCCTGATATGGCGTTCCTTGATTCGCGTTCCTGGATCGATTCGCTTGAGTTCTGCCGCCGCTTCTCGCGCGCTGCGGATGCGAGGCAGCTTTGCATTTTCCATGGGTTCCTCCTCTTATGCTTTCCCGCGCCGCTCAGGACGCGGGCTTTTCCGGTTCTTCGGGTTCTGGCTTGGATGTCGCAGCCGCAACACCCTCGGCAAATCCGATCAAGAATTCACGCTTCTCAGGCGGAAGCGCCTTGACGGTTTCTGCCAGCTTCTTGGCAAGCTGCTTTTCCTCTTTGCTCATGGTATCACCTCGCTTTCACATCTTGGTTGTATTATATCACTACTAAGTTGTAAAGTCAATGTTTTTTCACAACTCAGTTGTGTTTTTTCTTGACTTATTTTCTTTCATGTGCTTTAATATAACTAGGCAAAGTGAGGTGAAGAACATGGAATCGATAAATGATAGAATTGGCATAATTGTAGAAAAAAGCGGATTATCTAAAACTGCTTTTGGAGAAAAGATTAATGTTTCGCAACAATATGTATCAAAACTGATAAAGACCGGAACGCCAAGCGATCGCACCATTCTTGACATTTGCCGTGAGTTCGATGTAAATGAAGAATGGCTGCGCACTGGGAAGGGTGAAATGTTCCGGAAGCTCAGTCGGAGCGACGAAATAGCCGCTTTTTTTGGGGATGTGCTCAGTGGTGAGCCTGATTTCCGCGCCCGCTTTATCGCCGCACTATCACGCCTAAACGCAGATCAGTGGAAGTTGCTTGAGCAGATTGCAGACAACCTGATGGAAGAATGCGCAAAAAAAAAGACCGACCAATAACGGTCGGTCGGCGCTCATCATTATCTTGTTGCATGTAAAACGAAATTGTATATGTAATTCAGCGTTTTTTCGTCTGCGTGTTTCAGGATATTCATAATGGCGTCAATCAGTTTTTCAGTTTTCATTTCGATCTCGCTTTCTCCGCTGGGACGTGTTATGATTATGCGCCGGTTCGATAAAAAAGATATGGGTGAAATTTACAAAAACAAACATTTTTGTTGGAACTACTCACAATATACGAACATGTGTTCGATTTTTATGTGTGTATTATACCACACGAAATGTGTGTATGCAAGCATAAAAACCTGACATGGTTGAATGAGTTTGTCGAGCGTATCTACAAAGGAGTAACAATGAAAAAGAGGAGTTTGTTCATTGCATTTGTCGTGTTGCTTATGTTATCGGCATGCGGCAACCAGGAAGATGAAAAAACAGACAGTTCAAAGAATGCTGCAGTAAGTGATGCAAATCAGGAACACAAATCAGGTATTGATATTCCATCAGAACATGCAATCATGGAAGCTATTCAAGCTGTAGACGCAACGGAATCAACGGTAACGGAATTTACTGAATTTGATTACAATGGTAAAACACACTATTTAGCTGACCTTTATATGAAAACAACCGACAGCGAGAATGATAATATCATTGGAAAAATAGTCATCGATGACCAAGGTATGATGGTACAAACCGCATTACCGCTTTTTGCTCAAGAATATATTGGCGCAATTTGTGAATCCGCAGGAATGTTAGACCCGAGCATTAGGTATATAAACGAAATGGTAGATACTGTAGAGGAAGGTACATGTAAGCTTTTCGACGCGAATGGATATCGAATCAGCGTATCTTTGGTTGAGGATGGAATTTCGGTTGGGGATATAACAGAATCATTTAGATTCATACTTTCCGGCGGCGATGATGTTGTGATTGAAGGATATGAAGAAGGAAAAACCCAAACAATCGAGCTGGAATAAAAATCCCGCCGATTTTGGGATTATATCTGGGCAGGTCACACACGGCCTGCCTTTGCTTTTAAGGTAGAAAGGAGGGTTCGCTATGGCCACAATTCAAAAGCACGGAAACGGGTATAAGATAGTCGTGTCCTGCGGATATGATATGTACGGCAAGCAGATCCGGCGCTCTATGACATGGACGCCAAGGCCTGGAATGACCGCCCGGCAAATTGACAAAGAGCTGGAACGCCAGAAAGTGCTGTTTGAAGAAAAATGCCATACCGGGCAAGTGCTCGAGGGAAATATTAAATTTGCCGACTTTGCCGAAAAGTGGTTTAAAGAATATGCAGAAAAGCAGCTTCGTCCAACGACGGTCGCCGGATATCGGCGGCTCATGAAGCGCATCCTCCCGGCGATCGGGCACATCCGTCTTGATCGCCTGCGGCCAAACCACCTGATGGCGTTTTACGGCAATCTATCCGAGGATGGGATGCGGGAAAACTGCATCTACAAATTCCGCGACGACTGGAAAACAATCATTCGGCAAAAAGGATTTACGCAGTCGCAGCTTGCGGATGTAAGCGGCGTAGACGCGAGCAAGATATCACGTGCAGCACACGGAGCAGGCCTGCACGCGGCGAATGCGGAAAGGATCGCTGACGCGTTAGGGTGCGGAATCGACGATATATTTGTGCGCGAATCCGGGAAGCTAAGCGGCAACTCCGTGCAGCATTATCATAGATTGATCTCGTCCATCCTGTCTACCGCCGTCAAATGGCAGGTGATTTTCTCAAATCCATGCGAGCGCGTGGAGCCGCCAAAAATCGAGCGGAGAGAAGCCAAGTATTTGGATGAAGAACAGGCAATTAAGCTCCTTGACGCGCTTGACGACGCGCCAGAGCAGTACAGGGCTATGGTTATCATCCTTCTGCTTACCGGCCTGCGCCGCGGCGAATTGTGCGGCCTGGAATGGAAAGATGTCGATTTCGATACCGGATTGCTGTCCGTTCGCAGGTCGTCCCTGTATGTGCCCGGAACAGGTGTATTCACGGATGACACAAAGACGATGAGTTCGCGCCGCGTTATCAAGCTTACAGATGATGCGATTGAGATACTAAAAACGAGAAAAAGGCGCCAAGCTATGCAGCGATTACAGCTCGGCGACCGTTGGCACGATCACGACAGATTATTTACCTCATGG
Source organism: Intestinibacillus sp. Marseille-P6563 (assembly GCF_900604335.1). Taxonomy (NCBI): domain Bacteria; kingdom Bacillati; phylum Bacillota; class Clostridia; order Eubacteriales; family Butyricicoccaceae; genus Intestinibacillus; species Intestinibacillus sp. Marseille-P6563. The sequence goes on from NZ_UWOD01000001.1 coordinate 1,144,207, forward strand.
GACGGTAGCCCGATACATCCTGATGTATTTTCTAAATGGTTTTCATCGTTCATAAAGCGCGCAGGCCTGCCGGATATAACGGCGCACAGCCTGCGTCATACAAATGCAACGCTTCTCATAGCGGCCGGCGTTAATGTAAAGACGGTATCCGCGCACCTCGGACACGCTACGATAGCAACAACCGGAAATATCTATGCTCACGCAATCAAATCGGCAGAGGCGGCTGCGGCAGAAGCCCTGCAGGGCGTCCTTTCGCGCCCACGCAAAAAGGCCTAGTCCGCGATAGCCAATTTGAGAAATAAACACCAAATAAACACCATTTCGCAGATGTTTAAAAATGTAAATTTAAAAAAGTTGCAAAAATTGCCCCGTATCATCAAAAATACGGGGCTTTTGTTGGTGCCGCCAGCCGGAATCGAACCGGCACGGTATTGCTACCGAGGGATTTTAAGTCCCTTGCGTCTACCAGTTCCGCCATGGCGGCGTACAATTAAGTATACCAGCAAAATAGATATCTGTCAATTCTGGATTTGGTGCCCTTGTCTCCGGGTTTGTGACCGTTCCGGGCGATTTCAACACTGTAGGTTTGTCAAACATATTGGACAGTGAATTCTGAGGGAGAAAGCCAGCCAAGAGGCCTCATAGGGAAGTTGTTGGAGCGGCGGTTATGGACAGCAAGCTGCTTTACGAAATCATCCAGGGAATAAAAGCTGTGGGAGGAGTAAAAGCGTTTCTGGTCCTCCCGGTGGCTGCGTTCCACTTTACCGTTGTGGCGTGGCGTGTAGGGACGGATGAGCTTATGCCGTACACCAAGTTGGGCGGCAGCGGCCTCAAACAGAGTCGGCAGATCCCGTCTGCTGCTGGAAAAACGGTTGGTGAACTCAAAGCCATTGTCGGTCTGGACGCACTCCACCCGGATGCCCCGGCGGGCGTACCACTGAAACAACCTTTTCAAAAAGTCGGCGGAGGAGTAGGTGCTCTGTTCCGGGTAGGCATCCAGGAAGCGCAGGCGAGTGAACTCATCAATGGCAGTGTACTGGAACAGCCGGAGTTCCGGGTCCGCAATACATCTGCGGGGCACCACCTTCACGTCCACCTGGACCCGCTGACCGGGATAGGTCATCTGCTCGTAAGGCTTGGGTTTGTATGCTTTCTTCTTCTCGGGGGCAGGAAACAGCCCCAATTTACGCAGAAGGCGGAACAGGCTCTCCGGGCGGCGGGTGTAGCCGCGCTTCCGCAGCCGATGCCACAACTCCACCATGCCCAGGTTGGGGTTGCGGCGGCGCATGTCCCGGATCAGCTTCAGCTCCGCCTCTGTGTGCTGATTGGGATGGCCATGGGGCCGCCGGGACTGGCAGGCCAGGGATGTCACGCTCCCATCCCAGCGGGCCTTCCAGAAGTAGATGTACGACCGACTCTTGTTGTATTTCCGGCTGGCACGGCTGACACCGTATTTCTCTGCGTATTTCATCAGGGATTGCCGATATGCCATGTCCTGTGTTATACTCTTGCTCATGAAGGATATGGCCTCCTCTCGTCAAGTTGTTGTCCGCAACTTCAACTTTAACCGATGAGGCCCTATCCTTCATCCCTTTTTATTTAACTGTCCAAGATGTATTGTACTCCTACAGTGACCGTTCCGGGCGATTTCAACACCCTCTTGCGTTTTGAGCGGTTCTTTGATACAATAAATAACAGACTATAATCTTTCCTAGATATAAGGAGCGAATGGATATGAGTGGACATTCCAAATGGCATAATATTGCCAAGCGCAAAGGCGCAAACGATGCAAAAAAAGCCAAGATTTTCACCAAGATCGGCCGTGAAATGGCAATCGCGATCAAAGAAGGCGGTTCGGCCAATCCGGATAACAACTCCCGTCTGCGCGATGTAATTGCCAAGGCGAAGGCCAACAACATGCCCAACGATAACATCAAGCGTACGCTGGACAAATACTCGGGCGCAAACGGAACCGTGGAATACGAAGCCATCACCTATGAAGGCTATGGGGTAGGCGGTGTTGCCGTCATCGTCGAGACTCTGACCGATAACCGCAACCGTACGGCTTCGGATGTCCGCCATCTGCTGGACAAATATGGTGCTGGCATGGGTGCAACCGGTTGTGTCGGCTGGCAGTTCGACCAAAAGGGTGTCCTCATCCTGGAAAAGGGCGAACTGGACGAGGATGAAACCATGATGCTGGCACTGGATGCCGGCGCAGAGGATTTCCAAGCCGACGAGGAGACCTTTGAAATCTATACGGCTCCGGCGGATTTCGGCACGGTTCGTGAAGCGCTGGAAAAGGCTGGTCTGGAATTTGTGCAGGCCGAAGTCGAAATGGTTCCGCAGAACTATATCACGCTGGAAAAAGAAGAAGATATGGCGCAGATGCGCAAGCTGCTCGACAACCTGGAAGATAACGACGATGTCCAGGCGGTTTGGCACAACTGGGAAAACGAAGACGATTACGAGGGCTAAATCCCCCGGACTGCAAAAGGGAGGCAAGCGTTGCTTGCCTCCCTTCTTGTTTTTATGCGCGGTCGTTGATCGTGCTCTGCATGATGCAGTAGTTGACGATCGACAGGCCAAACAGAATTTTTACTTCTCAGCGTTAATGGTTTTTAGCTTTGCAAAGCCGACGAACGAAAGAATCATTTGTACAACAACAAAGAAGAAATAAAATGGGAACATTACCATTGCCACTGCATACAAAATTGCACCTGTAAGTGCAAATCCACGCTTATTCATGGCCCATCCTAAAATATTAAAGATGGTTGCAAGCACTGTGCACAACATATGCGGCATAACAATAGCAGTTGCAATCCCTGCACCAATTGCTGAGGCGGCATCTGTCTGAGATACAGTATTCCCAAAAAAGTACACTATAATATAGAGGGAATATAAAACACCCAAAATCCAGGACACAAGTAGACATTTGCTCTTTTTCATATTTTTTCCTCCATCCGATTGACAACTTGTGTCAATCTTGTATAATATTATCGAAGTTCCCCCAAACTTCGATCTGTCAAATCCCTCTTTGGTAATTAAGAAACCAAAGAGGGATTTTATCAATATCGAACTGCCTGATTAAGCACTCAAAAAAATTATGAGTCTCTATGGTGTTTCTCTTCCCCATTCGGTGCAATGTTTTTTTATGCTCCCAGCAGGCTGCGGCCATAGGCATCGGCCGCCAAAATGGCGTGGTAGACCTTTTTCGCGTCGACCGGCATCGGCATATTGCCCATGGTGTCGCCCGGTGCACAAGCTGCTTCGGCGACTGCCATGATCTTTTCAGGCGTGATCTCCTTCACGCCCAGCTCCCGCAGCGTGACCGGCAGACCCAGTTCAATGCACCAAACTGCGATCTCGTCCAGTTCTTCCTTGGGAATGTCTTCGAGCATCAGCTGGGTCAGCGTACCAAATGCGACCTTTTCGCCATGATACATATGATGGCACTCTTCCAGAACAGTCAGACCGTTGTGGATCGCATGCGCACCTGCCAGACCGCCCGACTCAAATCCGATGCCCGACAGCAGCGTATTGGCTTCGATGACCTTTTCCACCGCCGGTGTGCAGGCATGGGCGCTCAGTGCGCTCTTGGCCTTCAGGCCTTCAGCCATCAGCGTATCAAAGCACAGCTTGGCCAGCGCCAGAGCTGCCTGTCCCACCGTGCCGCCTGCACAGGTGGTTGCACCCGATGCTGCACAGGCACGCGCTTCAAAGTACGTCGCCAGCGCATCGCCCATGCCGGCAACCGTCAGGCGCATGGGGCTTGCGGCAATGATGTCGGTATCCATAAGCACCAGATTGGGATTGGCGGGCAGGAACAGATATTTTTCGAACACGCCATCGTCGGTATAGATGACCGACAGCGCCGAACACGGCGCATCGGTGGATGCGATGGTCGGGCAGATGACAACCGGTACACTTGCATAATGTGCAACTGCCTTGGCGGTGTCAAAGATCTTACCGCCGCCTACGCCGATGACCATATCCGCGCCAGCAGCCTTCACGACATCGAGCAGACGGTTGATCTCGGTCATGCTGCATTCGCCATGGAAATACTCAAACGTGCAAGCGCCGCCTGCCTGGGCAAAGCTGTCTTCAATGGTCTTACCGCTGCGCTTATATCCATTTTCGCTGATAACAACCAGCGCTTTCTTGCCATAAACCAGCGCATATTCGCCCAATTTCGCCATCTCACCCGGGCCCTGGACATATTTGCTCGGGCTGATGAAAATATTTGCCATAGTAGAAAAAACCTCCTTTATGTTTTTCAAACCGCTTTTGGGTCTTTTGGTTATTATACCATAGTTCGGGTTTCTTGCGGGGAAATTTTGCTATTTTTTCTTGGTCAGTCCTATTTTTTACAAGAATGATACAAAACATCCCGCCTGATAGCAGACGGGATGCCATTTATTCTTCTTTTTCCAGCGCGATTGAAACGATTGCGCACAAAATGCCTCCCAATGGAAAGACGACCCAGGCGTTTTCCCACTCAAACAGAAACAGAGAACCCATAAACAGCAGCGTCGCTACCAACATAATGATACCGCACAGCTTGCCGATGAGCGGATTTTCCTTTTTTCCCGACAACGTGGTCTCCTGCCGCGCTTCATTATAGCTAGGAATGTTATATTTTCTTTTCTGGAGGCCGCCGTGAACCAGCGCCGCCACGCCCAACGCAACTGAGGCCAGAAAAACGCCGTCATACAGCGCCTCATTGCCGCCGGGCGGCAGCGGCAGCACATCTGTCATAATGTTTACCAGCATGCCGCATAAAATCACCCCGACCCCGGTTGCAATCCATACCACGAACCGCCGCTGTCCGGCTTCTTCCTGCGCTTCGGAATAGAACGGCTCGATGTGCGGATGCTTTTTAAGGAATTGGCTGTGCTGCATGCCGCCCACAATCAGCAGCAGTACCCCAGGGATGAGCGCCAGAAAAAATGCCGCTTTGCCCAGGGACTTGTCAATGCCCACGCCCTGTAAAATTTTGAACAGTGCCCGTCCGCCGATGATGATCGCAATGCCGACCGGAATAATCTTGGAAAACCAGTTCATGTGCGCGTCATACCCGGCCGCATCCCCGGCGCCGGCAGCCGCCAGATCGCCGCGCAGCAGACCATCCAGATTGCAGGAAAACAGGTCGCACAATTCCAGTAATTTGTCCATCTCGGGAAAGCTTGCACCGGTATCACATACTTAAAGATATTGGTGTCATTCAATCAATTTTGCCGATGAAGCGGTAGAAGATTTCTACCTCCTGTTCCCGGCTTCCGTCCTCGTTCTTGACCGCCTCATGGACAAGGATTTTTTCAATCAGCGTGTTCAAGAGTTCAGCGGTGAGTTCCGTGGGATTGACGCACTCTTTCATCAAGGCAATCCATTTTTCTGCGTCTGCGGCACTCTGGCTTTCAGCGGCAATAGCAGATTGAAGCTGTTCAATCTTTTCTTCCAGTTCCGCCTGTTCGCTTTGGTACTTCCCGGACAGCATATTGAAGTTGTATTCTGTGATACGCCCCGCCGCCCAGTCCTCATACATCCGGGCAAACAGGGTATCGACCTCGGCTTTCCGCTTCTCCGCTTTTTTCAGTTCAGCAGCCTGTTTTTTTCTTGCGGCGGCCTGTCCTTTGTCATTGGCGTTCAGCAGCCGTTTCAAAAGCTGTTCTTCATCGTGCTGTACCAGCGCCGACCAGTATTGCAGACGGGAGAGGACATAGGCGTAAAGCACATCATAGCGGATGTAGTGCATGGAGCATTGGCGTGTGCCTTGCCCGTTCTTGCTACAATGGTAGTAGCCATAGGGCTTGCTGTTCTGTCTGTTCTCCTCGTAGGCCAGCGACCAGCCGCAGTCCGCACACTTTATCAGCCCCGCAAAAATCTGTGTCGTGCCATTCTTGCGCTCCCTCCGGCGGCTTGCGATCTGCTCCTGTACCTGCCGGAAAACCTGTTCGCTGATAATCGGCTCCTGCGTGTTCTCCACCCGCACCCATTCGCTTTGGGGCTTGCGTATCCTCCGCTTGTTCTTAAAGGAAATATTGGTCTCCCGGTAGTGGATGGTATGGCCGATGTAGGTTTCATCTTTCATAATGCTTTTGACCTGCGCTATCGTCCATGCGTAGCCTTTTTCCTCTGGTGCGCCAGCATAGATATTGGCGAAAGTCCCGTCACGCTGGAAGTTGATAAATCCCGGCGTCGGTACTTTTTCCGCAATCAATATCCTTGTAATGCTGGCCGCCCCTTTGCCGTGAATAGCAAGGTCAAAAATCTTCTCCACGATCCAGCGGGTTTCCTCGTCGATTATCAGCTTGTTCTTGATTTCCGGGTGCTTCTTGTACCCGAGGGGAGCATAGGCGCTGATACGCTGTCCGGCGGCAAACTTTGCCTTGAAAGCAGTTTTTACCTTGCGGCTGGTGTCCTTTGCGAACCATTCGTTGAACAGGTTTTTGAATGGCACAAAATCGGACAGTCCCTTTTCTGTGTCCTCATTCTCCGCAACGGCGATGTACCGCACCCGTTTTTCCGGGAACAGAAATTCCAGATAGTAGTCCATCATCACATGCTCCCGCCCGAAACGGGACAGGTCTTTGGTGACAATGCAGTTTACTTTTCCGGCTTCCACATCGTCCATCATGCGCTGGAAACTCGGACGCTCGAAGTTTGTCCCACTCCACCCATCGTCCACATATTCCCCGACCACATGAAGCCCCTGCTCCCTTGCGTACTGTTGCAGGATTGTCCGCTGCGTTTCAATGCTTACGCTGTCACCATAGCTTTCATCGTCACGGCTTAACCGCATATAAAGAGCCGTGTTGTAAATGGTAGTATTGTAAGGTTGTTTCACCGTAAAAATCCTCCTTCTAAAGAAACAACCCACGCTTACAATACTTTTGCTCTATGGCAATTATATCATAAGCGTGGGCGTGTATCAACGATGGGTCACGAAGAAGCTGCCCTTGCCGCCGTGTGCCGGACGACATCCACAATCAGATCGCCAATCGGACGACCGCCAGCGGCAAAATGTTCGGAGATTTTGATACGGTTTTTCCCACATACAAAATACTGTGTGCCGTTCTCGTCAGTAATGACCTGCCCGGTGTGTATTGTATCAATAATGTCGCTTTCGCTTTTTACCATCCAGTGTCCTCCGTATGATTATTTTTCATCATGCAGCTTGAATTTCTGTTCATAGCGTTTACCTCCCTCTTGTTCGCTGCTGCCGTTTCAGCTCCGCCAGCACTTCCGGCGGGATACGGTCAACCAGCCGCTGTAAATTGTCCAGTTCGCTTTTCAGCTTTGCCCGTTCCATCGTATCTTTCATCTTTCCTTTTTCGCTGGCCTTTGCCCTTGCTTCCAACTTCTCATTCTCCGCCAGCAGGTCATTGATTGTGACCTTGTACTTTTTCAACTGCCCGGAGAAATTCTCCATCTGCGGGAACCACTTTTTCAGCATGGAGAGGGCTTCCTCTTTTTTCTTTCCGGCGTTCAGCGGGTTAATGCCGTCCAGTGTGGCTTCAATGGCTCTTGCCTGCCGGGAGAGGGAAACCGCCTGTTTGAAAAGCCGGGTGGGGATATGCTTCCGGCCTGTCCTGCTGGCGCTCTCCCCACGCTCCAAGTCAGGATATTTCTCCACCATATAGGCGTGAAAATCGTCCTGCCACTTCGTCAGGTTTGCCCGGTTGCCGATAATCTCCTTTGCACACAGGCGGTTGTCCTTTGTCAGCGGAACAAAGGTCAAATGCAGGTGGGGCGTTTTCTCGTCCATGTGTACCACCGCCGACACGATATTTTCCCGTCCTACCCGGCCAATGAGGAAGTCCGCCGCCCTCTGGAAAAACGCCTGTATCTCCTTTGGGGATTTCCCCTTGAAAAACTCCGGGCTGGCAGTTACCAGCGTATCGACAAACCGTGTGCTGTCCTTGCGGGTTCGGCACCCGGCCTGCTCAATCCGGCTCTGAATGAAGTGGTAATAGCGTCCCTCCGGCTTGACGATATGGAAGTTGTATTTGCTCCGGCTTGTGTCAATGTCGGGATTGCTGGCATACTGTTCTTTCTGTCTTTCGTGATGGGCTTCCAGCGGCCTTGCCGGGTTGCCCTTGTGCTTCTCAAACCGTAAAATTGCGTGTTGTGCCATTCTGCTCCTTTCCCCATTCCTTTCCTATCCGGGGTTTTCCACAGGGAAAATCCCGCAGAAAATAGCTCGGATAGGATTGGAATGGATAGAATATAAATCAGTCTTTTTATCTTTGTATTTCTATATACCGTCCGGTTTTCGTACGTCTCAGGAGTGATTTCCGTACTTCATGGGTACGGTTTTCAGTCCTCCGGTGTACCAGAACGGGATTTCTTAAAGTCGGTGTTTGGAACCGCTTCATAGGATTTTGGGAAAATGCGGTTGGGTTTTCCACAGCCCTGCTTCTGGATCTCCACCAGTCCGGCGTATTGCAGTTCCCGCAGGGTATTCACCGCTTTCTGCCGCCCACAATGGAGCAGTGTGACCACTTCACAGATAGGGTAATACAGGAAAATCCGTCCGCAGTCATCCGCCCACCCATTCTTGCGGGATAACTCTGTCCGGCGCAGGATAAAGGCGTACAGAACCTTTGCCTCGTTGGACAGGGGCTTGAATGTGGGGGCTTCAAAGAGAAAATTCGGGAGCCGGGTGAAGCTGAACGCCTTTTCCGGCTGGTGGATATAGATGGTATTTGTCATAGTTCGTTTTGTGGACGGTTAGAAGCCCGTTTTCCGGGGCGGGCGATACTTTATACCACCTGCCCCGGTTTGGGGCTTGCAAAGCCTGATAAATCAAGGCTTTTTTCGCTCCTAACTGTCCACAGCAGACCTCCTTTTCCGTTCACTTTCTGTTTTCTGCCGCCTGTGAACTCTGGCGGCACAGCCGGGGCAGTATTTTGCCCGGTTGGATTTGGGGACGAACACACCGCCGCAGACCGCACAGCGTTTCAAGTCCTTATCCCGGAAAATTTCCGCTTCCAGCGTCCCGTCCAGCGGCAAGACCGCCCAGCGGAACCACTTACAGCAGACCGAGAAAGAAATCGTCTGCGGGCAGGTGCAGGTGTCCCCATCGTCAAGGGCAATGCAGTTGCCGTCCTCACAGCAACAGCACTCCCGGCGTATCAGGGCGCTTGCCCGTTTCCGCTGCGCCGGGGTCATGCGGTAAAGGGAACCGTCCGGCCTGCATTCCAGCGGCGGCAAGTCTTTGTAGGGATTATTTTTCATGCGTTCCCTCCGTTTTGCTTTCCGCTGCCGTTCTCCCCGAAAAGGCTTCCTGCCCCATTCCTGCGGCGTGTTCCGGCGTTGGCACGCTCACCATAACTTCGGGACAACTTGTCCCAAAGTGACCTCTGGACAAAGTGTCCAGAAGTCGGCTCCTTGCGGTGCTTCCCCAGCCGGGGGTATTCCTTTTCGGACGGTCATTCGGTTTTCAAGGTGCTGTCCATCGATGAACTAACCTAAGTCTACACCGAAATGACCGCCCGTCCCGTATATCCGAAAGGTGGGAAATCTGCCTGAAAATCCCCCCATTTCCACGCTCTCGGAATTGTGGTAGAATGGAAGAAACTGAACAGTAAATTTGAAGTTGTGGAGGTAACACATAGATGGATCAAGGTAGAATTATTGTAATCACAGGTTCGCCGGGGACGGGGAAAACTACAACGGCATCTACTGTTGCAAAAGAATCGGATTTGGAAAAATCTGTGCATATGCACACAGATGACTTTTATCATTATTTGAGTAAAGGGGCAATACCACCATATTTGCCAGAATCAAATGAGCAAAATTTGATTGTCATTGAAGCATTTTTAGAAGCCGCGAAGCGATATGCTCGTGGTGGATATGATGTAATTGTAGATGGTATTGTAGGACCGTGGTTTTTAGAGCCGTGGCTCAACATTGTTCAAGAGCATTATGAAGTACACTATATCGTTTTAAGAGCAAGTAAAGAAGAAACTATGAAGAGAGCTATCAAACGCTCAAAGTTAGACAGAGAAACAAATATTGAATTAGTTGAAACGATGTGGGAACAATTTTCCAATTTAGGAATCTATGAATCAAATGTTATTGATACAACTACGCACTCAGTCAAAGATACTGTATCAGCAGTAAAAGAAAAAATTGTAAGGGGTACTGCTTTACTGCTTTAGGCAATTCCAGTTTGTCGAGCAGACAAGGAGGGAGAACATGGAACTATCCATACAAGAACGCCTGAAAGACCTGCGTGTGGAGCGTGGCCTGACGCTGGAGCAGCTTGCGGAAGAAACCCATCTCTCCAAGTCTGCGTTAGGCAGCTATGAGGGGGACAAGTTCAAGGACATCAGCCACTATGCCCTTATCCAGCTGGCAAAGTTTTACGAAGTGTCCGTTGATTATCTGCTGTGCCGTTCTGAAACAAAAAATCACCCAAACGCCGATCTTGCAGACCTGCGTTTGAGTGATGATATGATTGAATTTTTGAAAAGCAGGCTGGTGGATAATGCCCTCCTGTGTGAACTGGCGACGCACCCGGATTTTCCCCGGCTCATGGCTGACCTTGAAATCTATGTAAACGGCATAGCGGCAAAGCAGGTACAGGGGGCAAACGCCATTGTGGACGCTGTGAGCGCAACTATTATGAAGCAGCACAATCCCGGTCTGACCGACCCGCAGTTAAGGCAGCTGATCGCCGCCCACATTGACGATGACAGCTTTTGCCGCCATGTGATACAGCAGGATATAAACAAGATAGCCCTTGACCTGCGGAAAGCCCACAAGGACGATTTTTTCAGTGTCCCGGAGGACAATCCTCTGGAAGATTTCTTGCAGACCGCCGAAGAAGCCGCCAGCCCAAACAGCGACCCGGAACAGGCTGCGATGGCCTTTATCTGCAAGCGGCTCAAACTGAACTATGGGAAGCTGTCGGAGGAGGAAAAGAAATGGCTGAAAAGGATTGCACAGAAGTCGGACTTGCTGAAAAATCCAAACCCGCAGCGGGGAAGAAAATGAGAAATTAGATATGCAAAAAGGAAAAATGAGATTCATTGAAGTAGAAACCAAAAACAGGACGGCGGATTTCATAAATCGGCTGCTGACGGTATGGGAAAGTTCTGTAAGAGCGACACACCTGTTTCTGTCGGACAGTGAAATCAAAAAGATAAAAGAATATGTACCGCAGGCGCTCGCTGGAATTGCGCATTTGATGATCGCAGAAGATGATAGGGGCTGCCCCGGGGCTTTTATGGGGATCAAGGACGGCACCTTGGAAATGCTGTTCATTTCCCCGGAAGAAAGAGGAAAGGGGCTCGGAAAGCGCCTGCTCCAATATGGGATTAAAACCTATGCCGTAGAGCGGGTGGCTGTGAATGAGCAAAACCCACAGGCCAAGGGCTTTTATGAACACATGGGCTTTCAGGTTTATAAAAGGACAGACCTTGACGAACAGGGCAATCCTTATCCGCTTTTATACATGAGCCTTAACATCTAAATCGGATTTTACGAAATCTCATATCCCGCAGAGAAGCAAAAACAGAAAGTACCCTGCCTTATACTCATTATCATCATTGCCCTTTTCCTTGACTTGCTTGTGTCTTTGTGATACACTAACATACATAAAATTAGAGGTGAGGTGGAAAGATGATTAACTTTTCTTGCAAATAAATTGGAATATACAGTGATACTGTGTTTTACAGTACCATTGTACCCATTGCAAGAAAGTTAAAAGTCTATTCACTCGATATATCGTAGGCGTATCACTCTTGATAGGAGTGGTACTATTATGCTGTGACGAGCTGCAAGAATTGACTTTCTTGCAGCTCTTATTTTATGTTCTTTATCCCCGGAATAAAGGAGGAATGCGATATGTCGATGATCCGAGTCGAGAACCTTACCTTTGCCTATCCATCCAGCTATGATAACATTTTTGAAAATGTCAATTTTCAAATTGATACAGATTGGAAACTTGGGTTTGTTGGAAGAAACGGTAGAGGGAAAACAACTTTTCTAAATCTCTTGCTTGGAAAGTATGAATACCACGGGAAAATACAAGCCTCTGTGCAATTTGATTACTTTCCATATCCTGTGAACAACAAAAACAGATTAACTACGGATATTCTCTCGGAAGTCTGCCCGCTGGCGGAAGAGTGGGAGCTGTTGAGAGAACTATCCTATCTGGAAGTCCGTGATGATGTACTTTGGAGGCCATTTTTTACGCTTTCCAATGGAGAGCAGACCAAGGTGCTGCTTGCCGCTCTATTTCTGAATGATGGACACTTTTTACTGATTGATGAACCGACAAACCATTTGGATATGAAAGCCAGAGAAACCGTTTCAGCATACCTGAAACGGAAAAAGGGATTTATCTTAGTCTCTCATGATCGCTGTTTTTTAGATGGCTGTGTTGACCATATCCTGTCGATCAATCGGTCAAACATCGAAGTGCAAAGTGGAAATTTTTCTACTTGGTTCACCAACTTCCAGCGTCAACAAGAATTTGAACTCTCTCAAAATGTGAAGCTGAAAAAAAGCATTGATAATATGCAAAAGGCCGCTAAAAGAACTTCTGTCTGGTCAGACCGAATTGAAGCGTCAAAATATGGGAACGGCCCGGTTGACCGAGGGTATATTGGTCACAAATCTGCCAAAATGATGAAACGCTCAAAGGCTATCGAAGTGCGGCAGCAACGGGCAATCGAGGAAAAGTCCGGCCTTCTCAAAAATTTGGAAACCGTAGAAGATTTGAAAATAGCTCCGCTTCTCTATTTTTCAGATACCTTAGTGACTTTCTCTGATGTTGTACCGATTTTTGACGGTAAAAATGTCTGCCAGCCAATCTCGTTTACAGTAAAACAGGGAGAACGCATTGCCCTTGATGGAAAAAATGGTTCTGGGAAAACGAGCCTTCTAAAGCTACTGGTCGGGCAACAAATAGAACATCGTGGGACAGTTGCAATAGGTTCTGGCATGATATTGTCCTATGTACCTCAAGATACTTCTATGCTGAACGGTTCGTTATCAGAGTTCGCGGAAGCCAATCGTGTTGATGAAAGTTTGTTTAAGGCAATCTTACGGAAAATGGATTTTTCACGAATACAGTTTGAAAAGAAAATGGAAGATTTTTCAGCGGGACAAAAGAAAAAAGTGTTGATAGCAAAAAGCCTTTGTGAACAAGCACATCTGTATGTGTGGGATGAACCTCTTAACTATATTGACATCTATTCTCGAATGCAAATTGAAAATCTGATTAGGGAATTTTCTCCTACAATGATCTTCGTAGAACATGATCTTGCATTCAGAAATAACATGGCGACAAAAAGCATTTGCCTGGCTGCCGAATAGCAAGATCAGCCGAGCCAGTCAACGATCAAGATGAACGGGCCGTGAAGTGCTCCCCAAAAGTTGGACAAAAGTTATGCGGCAAAGCCATTTTGAATTCTGTATTGGACAGGACTTAACCCATTCAATTTTTCTTTGATTCGGTTATGGTTATAGTATTCAAGATAAGCGATCAGTTCCTGGCAGAACTCGTCTAATGATTGGAACGTCCGCAGGTATAGCAGTTCCGATTTTAACAGTCCGAAGAAGTTTTCCATAACCGCATTGTCCAGACAGTTTCCCTTTCTGGACATACTTTGCCGAATGCCTTTTTCTAACAGTCTTTTTTGATACCTGACGTTCTGATATTGCCAGCCCTGATCCGAATGAAGGATCAGCCCGCTGCTGTCCGGGAGCCGGGAGAATGCTTTATCCAGCATCTCATCCACCTGGCGGTAATTAGCCCGTTCACTGATGGCATAGCTGATGATCTCACCATTATACAGGTCAAGCACAGGAGAAAGATAAAGTTTGTTTCCAAACAGGGAAAACTCAGTCACATCAGTTACCCATTTCTGATTCGGCCTTTCCGCATGGAAATCTCTAGCCAGTAGATTTGGTGCAATCTTGCCGACTTCTCCACGGTAAGAACGATACTTTTTCATTCGTACCATACATTTTAGGCCTGACTCCTTCATCAGCTTTTGTACCGTCTTGTGGTTCAGACAAAAGCCTCTGTTGCGTAATTCCATACCAATCCGCCGATACCCGTACCGGCCTTGATTCTCCTGATAAATTGCTATGATTTCCGCCCTTTCTTTTGCGTATTTATCCACAGCATTGGCTTTCCGGGAATGATAGTAGTATGTACTTCGGGGAATGCCGGCCAGTTTAAGTAATGCTGCCAGAGGATAATCACGCCTTAATTCTGTAACAGCAGCCACAACATCGCTTATTCGGGTTCTTCCCGCTTCTGAATTAAGGCGTTTAATTTTTTTAGGTAATCATTCTCCATTCTCAACCGGTAATTTTCTTCTGACAGCCGCTTGTTTTCCTGTTGCAGCTCCGACTGTTCCTGCTTCTTTTGTCGTTTTTCGCTACCTTTTGTCGCCTGCTTTTTCATAAGTCCCCGTGCACCTTCCTTTTGGAATTTCTTCTCCCACCGGCACACTGTTACAACATCAAGGCAAAAGTGCATAGCTGTCTGTGTACAGGATAAGTGATGTTCCTGCTTGTATTGTAACACTTTTAGGCGAAACTCGCCATCAAAGCCTTTTTGTCGGCCAACCAGATTTCTGCTTAGAAGTCCTTTTGCACCATGCAGCTTATACAAGTTTACCCATTTTTCAATCGGCGTACAGGATACGCAAAATTTCTCGGATGCCTCTTTGCGTGTATGCCCTTCCAGTACATACTGAACAACTGCTAATTTTAATTCCTCACTGAACAATTCTTTTCCCATAGATTTCTGCACCCCTTTCGTTGACTTTCTTGTCCAACTTTTGGGGTGCAGTTCACATTTCATGCGCCGCCGTTGACAGCCCCGCCCGTCTTTGCAAAAGGTAATCAAGGCGGGAAAGCCACAAAATGGCTTCCCGCCCATTTCAATTTTGCAAGGGAGAACGCTCCCAAATTAAAAAAAGTGCGGCCAAGCACTTTGAGGGATTGGCCGCCTTGTCTGCCCGTTCAGCGGGACGGAGGGCGGCGGTCAAGGCCGGGTATAAAACCGTTCATTTCAGCCTTGACGGTTGCCCGCTGTCCTGCTACTTTTCCGGGAGTGTGGCCACAGCTTCGGGACATTTTGTCCACAAGTCGGAGCGTAGGACGAGGGACGGGGCTTTCATATACCTGCCGCCGTTCTCTGAAACCAGCCCGATTTTTTGTTCATTCCCATTCACAAAAATTCAGCCTGTTTTCCTGCCGGAGCAAACGGGGCGCAAAAAGCACCGCACCCCGTTTCCCCCGTCAGCCACGCCAGCAGGTATAACACACTACACTTTGCTTCGCAAAGTCGTGTGCCAAATGGGGGCTTTGCCCCCTTTGGAAACCCCCACAAGAAAAGGCGGTACGCTCCCCCTCCACGGGGCGCATACCGCCTTTTCTTGTTATCCAGCCCTCCGGCTGTATCGGTTGAGCAAAAGTCAGCATGGGATTGGTGTGGTATCTTTAATTATGTGAAACTCCCGACTCCCATTTGCTGACCGACTGGCGCGATACCCCCAGCCGTTCGGCAAGTTGTTCCTGGGTCAGGCTGTCCCGTGCCCGTAGGTATTGTAAATTTTCTGGAAATGCCATCGTGTCCACCTCACTTTATTTTTTCTGTTCTCAGGATAGCATGGACAGGCGGTCTACGGCTATCATGTTTGTGTTGCATTTGCCGAAACCCATGTAAACTTTGGGTTGCATCGGACGAAACCGGGTATTATTCGCCCTTTTCGGCCTGTTTGATGGACAGCGAAATACGGCCGGTCTTGGCGTCGGCCGACAGCACGCGCACGCGCACCGCATCCCCGACTGTGACCACTTCGGACGGATGACGGACAAATTTATTCGACAGTTCGGACACATGCACCAGCCCATCCTGGTGGACACCGATGTCCACGAACGCGCCAAAGTCGGTCACGTTGCGCACCGTGCCGTTTAGGTCCATGCCCGGCTTTAAGTCCTTGACGTCCAGGATGTCCGAGCGCAGCACCGGCTGCGGCAGTTCGTCACGGATGTCCCGTCCGGGCTTTTGCAGCTCGGCGGCAATGTCCTGCAAGGTCGGCACACCCACCCCGCAGCGGGCCGCAGCTTCGGCGGCGCCAAAGGTTTGCAGGCGGGCCGCGAGTTCGCCCACCTGCCCGCGGGCGGCGTCGGCTTCGGTATAGCCGCACAGCATCAGCAAGGTGCGCGCGGCTTCATACGATTCCGGGTGCACGGCGGTGCGGTCGAGCAGTTCATCGCTGCCCGGCACGCGCAGAAAACCGGCGCACTGCTCATAGGCCTTGGGTCCCAGGCCCTTGACTTTGAGCAGTTGTTTGCGGTTTTGGAAGCTGCCATTTTGTTCGCGGTAGGCCGTGATGTTCTTGGATACCGTCTTGCTCACACCAGCCACCCGGCTAAGCAGCGCGGGCGATGCCGTGTTGAGGTCCACACCCACCGAACTAACGCAGTCCTCGACCACGCCGTCCAGTGTTTCGCCCAGTCTGGCCTGCGGCATGTCGTGCTGATACTGGCCCACACCGATCGACTTGGGGTCGATTTTAACCAGTTCGGCCAGCGGGTCCTGCAAGCGCCGGGCAATCGACACCGCCGAGCGCAGCGACACATCGAAGTCCGGAAATTCTTCGGCGCCCAGCTTGGATGCCGAATAGACCGACGCCCCGGCTTCGGACACGACCATATACTGCACCCCGCCGCCATATTCGCGGATGAAATCGGCCACAAAAATCTCGGATTCCTTGGACGCGGTCCCGTTGCCGATGGCAATGCACGTAACCCCATGAGTTTTGCACAACCTGTGCATAACCTTTTTGGATTCTTCGATCTTCTTGTGCGGTGGCGTGGGATAAATGACCGCGGTTTCGAGCACCTTGCCGGTCGGGTCGACGACGGCCAGCTTGCAGCCGGTGCGGTACGCCGGGTCAAAGCCCAGCATGACCCGGCCACGGACGGGCGGCTGCAAGAGCAGCGGCCGCAGATTGAGCGCAAAGGTATGGATGGCCTGCTCATTGGCGCGGTCGGTCAGGTCGCTGCGAATCTCCCGCTCGAGCGAGGGGAAAATCAGCCGGGCATAGCTGTCCTCACACACGGCGCGCAGCTCGTCCGCATAGGCGCTCTTGGGATGGACCAGCGCCCGCCGCAGGATGACCAGCGCTTCGTCCCCATCGCCGGTGAGCGTGACCTTGAGTTTGCCTTCCTTCTCGCCGCGGCCGATGGCCAAAATGCGGTGGCTCTGCATGCGCCGCACCGGCTCGGAAAAGTCATGGTACATGGTATAGACCGTGTCGGTTTCGTCGGTGCCTACCGTGTGCAGTACCCCAGTGCGCATGAGCAGCGCGCGCAGACGGCCGCGCACCGCAGCATCGTCGCTCAGTTCCTCGGCCAGGATGTCCCGCGCCCCGGCCAGTGCATCATCGGCGCTCTCCACGCCCTTGTCCGGCTGCACGAACGGCTGGGCCGCTTCCAGCGCCGGCACGGCCTTGCCATGGGTATCGCGCAGCAGGGCGGCCAGCGGTTCCAGCCCCTTTTCCCGTGCGATCGACGCGCGGGTGCGCCGCTTGGGGCGATAAGGACGGTAAATGTCCTCGATTTCGGCCAAGGTGGCCGCGCCAGCCAGCGCTTGCTCGAGCGCAGGCGTCAGCTTGTCCTGCGCGGCAATCGCTTCGCGTACTTCAGCGCGGCGCGCATCCAGATTGCGCAGATATTGCAGCCGGTCGGCCAGCTCACGGATGGTCTGGTCGTCCATGGTGCCGTGCATCTCCTTGCGGTACCGCGCGATAAAGGGCACGGTATTGCCTTCGTCCAGGAGTTTGACGACGTTTTCGACATAATTTTCCCGTTGTCCCAGCTCTTTTGCCAGGGTTTTGATAATCTGATCCATAGGGGTTCTCCTTCCATGCGTGGTTTCATTATACGGCACATGCACCCGGTTGGCAACGCAAAAAAAACAGCACGGATTGTCGTCCGTGCCGTTTTCAAAGGATTTACTTTTTCGCCTTTTGTTTTTTGGTCATCACGACCGCAAACACAAACAGGAGTACCGCACCGGTCGCCAGACCCAGCCAGCCGTTCTGCGTGACGCCTGCCACGATATAGCCGACAAAGCTCATCGCCGCAACGCTCATCGCATAGGGAATCTGGGTAGATACATGGTCGAGGTGCTTGCACTGTGCGCCCGCAGACGCCAGAATGGTGGTATCCGAAATGGGCGAAATGTGGTCGCCGCAAACCGCGCCTGCCAGGCAAGCCGCCACGGTGATCGCCAGCATGTTGCCTGTGCCAAAGATGGAGAACGCAACCGGAATCAGGATACCGAACGTACCCCACGAGGTGCCGGTCGCAAACGCAATGCCGAGCGCCACCACAAAGAAGATGGCGGGCATAAACATCAGCAGGCCGGTGTTGCCGGTGCCAATATGGTGCGCGACAAAGCCGCGCAGATCGAGATATTCCTCCGAGCAGATGCCCGACAGCGTCCAGGCAAAGGTCAAAATAAAGATCGCCGGAACCATGGCCTTAAAGCCTTCGGTGAACGATTCACAGAACTGACCAAAGCTCAAAATGCCGCGCGGCACATACATCAGGAAGGTAAATACCAGCGTTGCAAACGAACCGAGCACCAGCGCATCGGCTGCCGTACAGTCGGCAAAGGCATCGATGGGGTTCTTGCCTGCAAAGCCGCCGCCGTTATAGAACATAGCCAGCACGCATACGGCAATCAGGAACAAGATCGGGATGAGCAGGTCTTTGACCTGGCCGCGGCCGACAATAACGGTCGCTTCCTCGCCGTTGGAGTCGATCTTGCCGCTTTCGCGCACCTTCTGGTTATACTTGTCCATCGCGAAGAAATCGATATCGGCCGCCGACACCCAAATGAGGAAAGCCAGCGTCAGCAGGGCATACAGATTAAACGGGATGGTCTGCAAAAACAGCGAAAAGCCGTTGATGCCCGCGTCCTCGGGCAGCGAGGACGAAACCGCAGCCGCCCACGAGGAGATCGGCGCAATGATGCACACCGGCGCTGCGGTCGCATCGATGATATACGCTAATTTTGCACGGGTGATCTTCTGCCGGTCGGTGATCGGGCGCATGACCGTGCCAACGGTCAGGCAGTTGAAGTAGTCATCCACAAAAATCAACGCGCCCAGCGCCGAAGTTGCAAAGGACGCACCGCGCCGGTATTTGATGTGCCGGGTAGCCCATTCACCGTAGGCGCGCGAGGCACCCGATTTGGTGATGAGAGACACCAAAATGCCCAGCATAACCAAAAATAAAATGATACTCATGTTGCCGGAAACCTTTTCGCTCATGATCGAAAACGTCGTTTCGGTCGCTGCGAGCGGATGCAGGCCGGTGAACATAAGCGCGCCGACAAAAATACCAATGAACAGAGAAGAATACACTTCTCTTGTCAGCAGGGCCAGCGCGATGGCGATGACAGGCGGCAGAACCGCCCAAAAAGTACCGCTCATGGTTGTTCTCCTTTTTTCCCCTGAAATTGCGAACCCGTTCAGAATTCGTAAAGAAATTTTACATCATTTGCGGCACAAGTGCAAGTCTATCCGGGCAATTTCCGTCCTTTTCCGGCAATTTTTTCAAAATTTGGCCTCAAAAAATCCCCAGATGTTCCAGCAATATACGCAGACCCATCAGCACCAGAATGGCGCCGCCTGCAATCTCGGCACGCGCGGCATATTTTTCCCCAAATACCGAGCCAATACGCACACCAGCAGCCGAAAGCACAAACGTCGTCACGCCAATTTCGAGCACTGCCGTCCAGATGTTGACATGCAAAAATGCAAACGTCACGCCAATGGCCAGCGCATCGATGGCCGTGGCAATGGCGAGCGGCAGCATGCGGCTGGGTGCATACGAACTGTCCGCCGCTTCTTCTTCGCCGCCCACCGCTTCGCGAATCATATTGCCGCCAATAAGCGCCAGCAGCACAAAGGCGATCCAGTGGTCGATGGCCTGGATATACCCGGCAAACTGGGTGCCCAAAAAGCAGCCGATGAGCGGCATGAGCATCTGGAACCCACCGAACCACAGGCCGCAGATGAGCGACTGCCGCGCCTGGTAGCGCGGCGTGGCCAGACCCTTGCTGACCGATACCGCAAACGCATCCATCGACAGCCCGACGGCGATTGCAAAAATGCCCCAAAATCCCATGTTGTTCTTCCTCCATCCTTGGTTCTTATCATGGATTTCGTCCTCTTACTCTATGCGTTTTGACCACAAAAAAAGACGCATGTATAGCATTTCTGCCATACATGCGTCTCGTTCATTAAGACCCGCCAGGCGGCCGAAGCCAGACCAGTATGTTGACGGATCACGCAAATCCTGCGTGTACTACTCCCGCATGAGTACGTTTATCATACCGTACCCTATTCGGGTTAGTCAACCGAAACAACCTCGCCAATCACCCGGTACGCTTCCAGCAACCGGTCAAACGACCAGGCGGCATTGGCCGGGCTGGTCGAGGGCAATTTGCCCGCCGGGATGCCAGTCGACGGCTGACACAGCTTGGTATACCACTTGTGCGACACTGCACCAGTACAGAACACCGCACGAATTTTGGTTTTGGGCAGCAGCGCCGCGATGTCGTTTGCCACCGGGTTGCGGATGGCGGCATCGGATGCGCCGCGAATCTCACACGAAGCCAAGGTGTCCCACAAGGCAATATGATGCCGCAGCGCCAGCGCGCGTTTTTCTTCGATCGTCTGCGGCGCCGGTTCGCCGAACACAGCGGCCAGCACCGGCCAAAACCGATTTTGCGGATGACCGTAAAAGAAATTCACTTCCCGCGACTTGGGACTTGGAATGGACCCCAAAATCAGCACCCGGCTCTCGGCGTCATACAGCGGACCAAACGGATGCACCACACGTTCGTATTCCATCAGGCATCCTCCAATCCGTCCAGAAAGGCCCGAAAGGCCGAGGGCAGCGCATATTCCCCGCGCAGCCGCGCAGGCGTCACCCACGTGAGTCCTTCGCCCGCGGTCGCCAGGTCGATATCATAGCCGGTCATGTGCCATTCGACATGGCTGAATACATGCTTAGCCGGCCGGAGGGACAGCATTTCCCGCACCTGAAACCCATCCTGTTCCAGTTTTTCGCGGGTCTGTGCCGGGGATAGTTTGCCTTCGTAGGCCGGAAATTCCCACAGCCCGGCCAGCAGGCCGCGCGCCGGACGGCGGCGCAGGCCCACCCGGTCGCCATCGTGCAGCACGAGGACCGTACGTTCTTCGATGCGCCGCGCCTTTTTGGGCGTGCGCGCGGGCAGCATAGCGGCTGACCCTTGGGCATACCCTTCACACCAGGGCAGGCAGGGACAGTCGGCGCATTTGGGCGCGCCGTTTGGCAAACAAATCGTGGCGCCCAATTCCATGAGCGCCTGATTAAAGGTGCCGCTCTGCCCTTCGGGCAGGACGGCACGGACGGTTTCGGTCATCTCCCGCTTGACGCGGGTATCGTCGATGGGCCGGGCGTCATTGGTCAGCCGCGCAGTCACACGCAGGACATTGCCGTCCACCGCCGGGACGGGCAGGCCAAAGGCGATCGAGCCGACCGCCCCGGCGGTATAGTCGCCCACGCCGGGCAAGGCGCGCAACGCAGCATAATCGGCCGGAAACTGGCCGTCGTACTGTTCGCAGACCACGCGCGCGGCTTTGTGCAGGTTGCGGGCGCGGCTGTAATAGCCAAGTCCTTCCCAAAGTTTGAGCAGCTTTTCTTCGGGCAGGGCGGCCAGGTCGCGTACGGTCGGGCAGGCATCCAAAAACCGTTCATAATAAGGAATAACGGCTTCGACCCGTGTTTGCTGGAGCATGATCTCGCTGAGCCAGACATGGTAGGCATCCTGATCGCGCCGCCAGGGCAGGCGGCGCTGATGCACTTCATACCAGTCGAGCAAAGGCTGGACAAAGCCTGAGGTCATGTAGTTTCTCCCATCTCTTGTCCGGTGAAGAACATGGTAAATTGTCCGTTGGCGATCAGCCGGTCACCCTGATAAACATCCACACTGTATACCGCTGTGGTTTTACCATATTTCAGTTCGGTGGTTTTGGCGGTCAGGCCTTCCTCGTTGTGGCCCGGACGCATGTAGCTCATGGAGCTGGACAGGGTGACCGCAAGCCGTCCGCGCGCTGCCGCCGCCGTACCGGCTGCCACATCGCACAGTGTATAGATCGCACCGCCGTGGAATTTGCCCATGGGATTGAGCACTTCCGGCCGCGCGGGTAAGTAAACTTCTGCATAACCGTCCGACAAGGACAAAATCGTCAGTCCATGGAGCTCATGATACAGGTTGCCCCATTCACGATTATCTCTCAGATGCTGCAAAATATCTGCCATAAATTTCTTTCTCCCCTCATTCGGGCGTAAAAAACGCCTTCCGTCAATTATTCTAATCATAGCACGAACACACGGTCTTGCAAAGCCGCATTCTTCAAAATTTTTGCACAAATGCAAACTTAGTCTTTTGGATTGTCACATCTTTCCGGCCCGCGGCATATCCTGCAAAGTGAAAGGTGGTTTGTGTATGACGATCCATGTGGTAAAACCTGGCGATACCGTGTATTCCATTGCCCGGATGCACGACGTTCCCATGCGGCGCATTGTTGTGGACAATGGTTTGCAGGAACCGGCGCGTTTGACGCCCGGCCAAACCTTGGTCATCCTAAAGCCCAAACGGGTCTATACCGTACAGGCTGGGGATACCCTGGGCAACATCGCCAGCCGCACCGGTGTCACGGTGTTTCAGCTCTGGCAGAACAATCCACAGCTTGGCGGCAACGACCGCATCTATCCGGGGCAACAGCTTGTGATCGAATATGACGGCGTGAAAAAAGGGGTATTTGCCGTCAAAGGCTATGCGTATCCCAACATCGATCGCGCCATCCTGCGAAAAACGCTGCCCTATTTAACGTACTTAGCCGTCTTTTCCTTTGGCGTGCAGCCAGATGGCAGCCTGGTTTACATCGATGATCGCGGCCTGCCCGAAGCGGCGCGGGAATTTGGCGCCGTCCCCTTGATGGTGTTGACCACGCTGGCCGAAGATGGTTCGTTCTCCGGCGAACGGGCCAGCCAGTTTCTGAACAACCCAGATGCACAGGAAAAACTCATCGACAATCTGATCGACTGCCTGCAAAAGCGTGGATACGGCGGAGTGGATGTCGATTTTGAATTCATTCCCCCGGCCGACCGCGAGCGGTATGCAGCGTTTTTATCCAACCTGACCACCCGGTTAAATGCGGTTGGATTGACGGTCATGGCGGCACTGGCGGCCAAAACCTCGGCCGCGCAAAAGGGGCTGCTGCATGAAGCGCATGATTATGCACTCATCGGCCAGGCAGTCAACGACGTCTTATTGATGACTTACGAATAAGTCATTGTATTTTATATACGATTATCATTGAAAGGCGTAAACAAAATGCCCCAGCATTGGCTGGGGCATTTTCTTATTTACAAATATTCTGCATCAGTTCCGGCAGTTTCTCAATTTTCCCGCCGAGCAGCCGGTCCATGTAGACAAGCGGCTGCAAGCTGCACTCCTGCACCTCGATCTCGCCTTTTTCATCCTTGGCGATGTACCCGGACTGTACCAGTCGGGTAAAGGTACCCTGCGCCCAGGTGGGCATCTCGGGCACATACTTATAAACTTTCATTTTCTCCTCCGGTTCTGCGGCCAGCGCCGCTTTGAAATCGTCCCACAAACTGGGCTGATCGACAAACGGGCCGGGGCAGTATTTTCCGGTTACGTCGTGGTGCATCAGCACATGATCCAACGGGACGTCGTATTTCTGCATCAGCTCACGCACCAGTTTCACCGCGCGTTCGATCGTGCCGCGTCGCAGCACATAGCCCTTGCCGGTCAGGCACATCTCCACGCCGATGCTGTTCGAATTCCGGCAATACGGATGCACATAGCTTTTTGCACCTACATGCCATGCCTGCCGGTCCGGCGGCACGCTGTTCCAAACCTCGTTTTCGTCCACGAAATAATGGGCGCTGGCTTTCACCACTTCCCGCGCAAAATAATCGGCATTGTTCTTCGCCGTGTCGCCCTGGTTGCTGGTCCAGTGTACGACAATGTACTGAACATTTTTCAGCGTCCCGCCGTAGTTCCCAGGGTTGCAGGCTTTGCTTTTAATCTCCAAACTGCCCCTCCTTCCGCGCCTGATCGGCGGCGATGGCTGCCCTCGTGAAGCTATTGTTCTTCCACCAGGCGGCGACTGCGGCTGCAACCGTCCAAGCCGTGGAAACCAGCGTTTCGATCTGGCCGTCCTCGATCGGCAGCACGGCAATGCCGCACACGCTCAAAATCTGGTTGATCAGCGCCAGCGCCAGGATGATCGTCCGTGCCAGCGTTCCTTTGGTAATGTTCATGGCCTCATTCCTCCTGTTCCAAGTCCTTGATTCGATGGTTGATGACTTTTATCTGCTCCTCGACCACCGGCATCCGCCGGGCGAAGTTGTTGTGCTCGCGCACCTCGCGGGTCAAAGCCTCTAATTTGGCGTCCGTGACCGCCTGCGCGGTACGGATGGCTTCATCCGTGCGATTCCCGGCCGCCCGGTTGGACAGAATCACGCCGATCAGCGCCAGACCTCCGGTGATAAGGGATACAATAATTTCAGTTTGCATGGATTCAATGGGGCGGGAAAGCCCGCCCCGTCACCCCCTTTCCCCTTACAGGCCCAGCAGGTCCTTGTCCTTGACGCTCAGCGGCAGGCCACAGTACTGTTTGTACTCGGCACGCGCCTTGCCATCATATTTCAGGCCGCAGCGCTTATCAAAGATGTCCAGCCCGACATTCACGTCATATTTGCGCTTTTCGTCGTTCTTTCCGGCGCAGATGGCTTTGATTTCCTCGTGATTCTGGATGTAGATGTTTTTCATAATTTTGTCCTTTCCGGCCTTGTGGCCTTAAAATTTATTTGGTACTTACTCCCGCAAATCTGCGGAAAATGAACCTCAAAAGGGTAAGAAAAAAGCCCTGCCTTGACATAGGCAGAGCAAACACGATATAATATCAATACAAAGGGGCGCTGTCGGCAGGCGGCTGACCCTATATAGAAGTTATGGAATAACCGCTACATTTTGGTCGATGGGGCGGTTATTTCGCGTTTATGGAAAGTATGTAGAGCCAAAAGACCATGCATACGAAGAAACGAAATAGTTTCATTCTCACAAACGATCACCCCCTCTCTCGAAGGAGTGGTCAACCGCCCGCCGCTGGGAACGACAGCGCCCGTCTTATTCTATCACGCTGCGCTGCCCGATATCAAGTTGTCCTGCCGCCCTCAAGGGGCGGCTTTTTTATTGCTGCTATTTGTATAGAAAGAAATATTTGCTGCTGTTCGTTGTACTTTTGATGATTTTTGTGTCCGCGTAATAAAGACAATACGCGTTAAAACTAACGCTTTCCGAATCTCCAAGTTTTCTCACTAACGGAGCATATGCCGCATTACCACCTGCCCGCAATAAAAGGTTTTCTTGAATGAAAATGATGTAGTAGCCGCCACTATCATATGGGCCAGCAATCACCGAATAATCTTTTACCGACATACCCTCTTCCGGCAGAGCTGTATTATAGATCAGTTGTCCATCCCCTGGTTTGGGTAAACCGGAGCTGCCGCCGCCCCGTCGCGTGATCAGGCAGTTACCCATGAAGGTCACCGCCTTCCGTGTGTTTTTTACACGCAGGACGCACTAAAACCTTGGATTTTAGTACCCCCCCCCCGAAAATTTTCACATTTTTCATGTTTTTATCTCCTTATTACTGACCTATCTATTGTTTTGTCCGGTCATTCCATTAGTACGACTTTCCCACGCATTGGCGAATTTTCTGCGGTTTGTTTTATGAATATTTTCCCTTCACGTAACGAGAACTCAAGACGTGAGCTGGTATTTGCAACATATTCTATTTCCTGCGTATCCGCATGGTAGACGCAAACTGTAACACAGATCGTATTGTAACTAAATTGCGCTGCAATCAACGTATCGCGTTTGGGCGCACTGCATACCTCCCATACTGAGCCATACGCAAACTCATTATTGGAGTAAACAACCATCTTTGGACTGCTTTCTCTCCCGCGCCTTGTCAGTATCGCCTGGCTCATACGCTGCCTCCTTTGCAGCCCACCAGCTGCACGGTCAGATTGACCCCCGGCTTCTTTTCCAGACAGGTCGCTTTGACCTGTCCGTTCAGCGTTTCCATCCGACTGACGCAGCCCCAGGCTTCCAGTTGCAGCTTGGCTGCTGCCGTATCACTTGACAACACAACGTCGGCCACCGGCGTCAGATCGGATGTGATGCCTGTCGCTGTGACCGTCTGCGTATACGGCCCAGACCCCGACCATCCGCCGGTGGTCAGCGTAAGCTGCGTGCGGTACGGAGTCCCTTTTGCATTCCAGGCTGCGCGCTCGCCGTCGGATAGGTGTTGGCTGGTATCCGCAGTGTGCGCATGAAAACTGTCCCATGTGATCATCCCGGCCGGGTCGACTGTGACCGTCACGCTGTCCGCGTTGCCGTAGGCGAACACATACGACCAGTCGGACGTAAAGCCGGGGCTTTCGGCATCGGCCGGAATGACGTCGCCCGTTTCGTCCTGCACAAGCGCATACAGGATTTCTTCCTCCGCATCCTGTGCCTTGGCATAAAAGCCCAGCTGGTGCATGGTGTACCCGGCTTCCAGCCCGGCATTGGATAAGAGCACCTGCACCTTTGTCTTGGCGTCCTCCAGCGGCGTCGCCGGTTGGAGCGACAGCGTTTGCCGTTCTTCGGTCACAGCGGTCTGCGCCGCCAGTTCCCCTTCGGCAAGTCCGGCACCGGTCACCGCCCGCGTAAACACCAGCCCCTTGCCGGTGCCAAGCAGCGCCGCTTGCAGGCGATGCCCCGCGTCGGTAATGACCGCGTTTGTCCAGCTCATAACTTCACCTCGTATTGTCCGTAATGTTTGGCCCGCACGCCTGCGGCTGCGAGCCGCGTCACCGCCTGCGTTTCGCGCATCAGCCGTGCCAGGACGGCAAACGCCAAATGCGCCGGGATGACCGCGCGCAGGGCCTGCCGCACATTTTCCATGTTGGTGGGTATGCCGTCCCAGCTGCGAAACAGCACCTCGATGCGATACTCCGGAGCGTAATAGTCCACCTGCGCGGCGACCCCCTGCCAGGAGCCGCAGATCGCACGGATTTTTTCCAGGTCGCTTTTGCCGGTCATGCTGCGCCACTTGGCGATTAGCGCGCTGCGGCGCTCCTCGATGGGGGCGGATTCACCCGGCGTCAGCCCGGCAATGCGTTCCTCGATTGCCAGCGCCCAGGTCATGGCGTCGGGAAAGACTTGCGCTGCCGTATCGCGCGCCGCTTGCCGCTGCGCTTCGTCCTGCGCTCCCAGGGCAGACAGCAACGCGACCACCCAGGCATCGCGCCGGTAAGCCACCGGCAGGCTTTGCAGCATATCATCATGCTCCTGCATAGCTGAGCGTCACCTCCCCAAGTACGGCCGCTTCCCGTTCTCCGACCGAGATGTTGGCCGTGCCGCCGTTTATTTGCAGGTTTTCAAAGTCGAGTACGCCCGGCGCGTCCAAAATCGCAGCCGCGATCTGGCCGAAAGACACATAATCCTGCTGAAACACGATGCTGGCCAGATAGGCGCTCACGGCGTCCTGGATGGCAGCCGTCACGCTCTCCTCGTCTGCCGTGTCCAATTTGGTCACGCTGGCGCTGACCGAAATGCTCTTTTCGCTCGCCGCGCTGACATAGCACTGCGCGCCGATCGGCGCTTCGCCCGCGCCTTCGCCGGTGCTGCCGGGGTCGATGTACTCTTGCACGGTCTGCACCAGCTCCGCGGGGGCGGGCTGGCCGTTGCTGTCCACCAGCACCACGTCCACC
The DNA here is from genome assembly GCF_900604335.1 of Intestinibacillus sp. Marseille-P6563. NCBI lineage: Bacteria > Bacillati > Bacillota > Clostridia > Eubacteriales > Butyricicoccaceae > Intestinibacillus > Intestinibacillus sp. Marseille-P6563. Next base: position 1,172,107 of record NZ_UWOD01000001.1, read on the forward strand.
GTGTTCGCGCCATGCCCCAAGGGGAATACCTTGGCATGCCCGACGCCCGCCACTTCGAGCGCCCAGCTTTGATAATGGTAGACATTGCCCGAGGTCGGCGGGGTGCGCACCTTGAGCAGATGGCGCGCATAATACTCGGCGTCCGATTCCTCATCATAGCCGCCGGTCATCGGTTCCGGGTTGTCGCAGGCCGTAATGCCCTGGATGGTCACCGGCATCTGGGTGATGCTGTGCGCGGGCAGGTTCCCAGCTGCGCCGTCCGACCGGCAGATGACCGGCACGTCGCCCTCGCCGGTGACAGTGACCGTCTGCGCGGCCTGGAAGGCCACCCCGCCGCCGGATGCAAACAGGTCGCCCTGCTGCACCGTGCCGGTGCCGGTCACGTGGACGATGCCCTCGGCAAAGGTGGCCTGCCGCCGTTCGATGCCGCTGCGCGGGAAGATATAGCGGTCCAGGTCGCTGCCGGTCAGGTTCTCCGGGTCGAGCGATGCCCGCATGGCGGCGACCTCCTCGTCGGTGCCCTCCATGCGCAGCGCAGCCGCTGCCAGCAGGTCATAGGTCGGGAAGCCGACCGTTTTTTGATAGCTGTCCGGCAGCGCGTCCAAAAGTTTTTGTAAAATCTCATCCGCCGACATAGGCGCTCACCTCCGTTTGTTCTCCGGTGCGCAGCCGGACGGTAAAGGCTACCTCCATGCCGCGCCGCAGGCGGGTAAAGACAAAGCTGTCCACCGCCGCCACGGCCGGACAAAAGGCCGCCGTGTCGCGGATGTTACGCTCGATTTCGGCCTGTGCCCAGCCGAGCGGTGCCCGCTGGCCGAGCACCGACCGGCTGACGCCCGGCTGCTGCTGGCCCTCAAAACGGTAGATGGGCACGCCGCCTGGCTCCTGCCGCAGCATGAGCGCGAACCAGCGCCGCACCGCTTCCGCGCCCGTGCATTCGGCCGGGGTGCCGTCCACCAGACGGAACGCGCCCGTCCGTTTGTCCGGTGCGTCAAAGTCAAACACCGGTACGCGCTGCACCTCGTCTGCCGGGATGGTTTCCCGGCTGTTCCATGTAAACATGTTATCCTCCGATCTTGTCCAGCACGAGCGCGCCGCTGCCTGCCAGCAGGACGGCGGCACGGTCCCCGGTCTGCCAGGTACGCGACGCTGCGGCGGCCGTCAGCACCATGCCGGTGTCTGCGGTAAAAAGCAGGCTGCCGTCGCCGCTTGCAAAGGTCAGTGGGCTGGTCGATTCACAGCGCAGCTCCCGCCAGCCGGGGTCTTTCCCCGCGCGGGACAGGCGCTTGAGCCTGCGCGCCAGCGCTACATCATAGCTGCTCAAAGCGTATCCTCCTTAGTCCCAGGGCGAGCAAAAGCCGTCGATCTCGCTCAAGCTGCGCGTCATGCGCCGCACCATGTCTGAGCAGTTGCCCTCAATGGTCTGCACTTGGCTGCCGCTCGCGCTCTCGACGATGCCGGTATGGCTCGCGCCCGTCTTTTGAATCATAATGTCGCCCGTCTTGGGGCGGTATCCGCTCGCAACCGTGTGATACTTGCCCCGCGCCGAAAACCAGTCGCGCAGGCCGCTCACGCTGCCGATGTTCGTCGGGATGGGTGCATCCGCCTGTGCGCCGCACCAGCACACGAAATAGGCACACCAGGCCACGCCGTCATTGCCCGCCCAGGCCCCATATTTGTTTTGGTTGCCCGGCCCTTCGCGGTATCCGATTTCGCCCGCCGCGGTCTGGACAAAGGCAGATGCGCTGCCGGTCCCGGTGCTGTCGGTGCCGGTGCCGCTTCCGGCTCCGATGCTCGCCGGAAAGCCGTAGACCTCCACGGTATCGGCTGCCTGCGGCACGGCCCGCGGTTGAGAAAGCGCCGATAGTTCCAGTTCCATCGTGTGCCCCGCGCCGCCGTAGTGATGCACGACGCGCGTGACCCGGTGAGCGCCCATGATGCCGAAGGCCGGGGAATTGAACTGGAGCACCACGCCGCTTTTGACTGCATCGCTGCCCCAAATCTCGCTGACCGTGCGCGTCGCCGCAACCCGGTCGCTCTGCGCGAGCAAGCTGCGCACCATGGCTTCGAGCTGGGCCGCGCCGGGGTCCTCGCTGACGCTTTCGACCGTCTGCAAGTAGCCATACTGCGCGATGCTCGCCGCATTGCTGGCCTGCGCGCCGATGTAGGTCGTCTGGTCGTCCCCGGCCACGATCTTGACCGCGTTGGCCATGTCGGTGATGCTGTCCTCGCCCGACACCTGCCCGAGCGCCCAGGTGATATCAAAGGCCGCCACGTTGTCGGCCGGTTTGTGATAGGCGGTGATGGGCGTCGTGCCCAGCGTTTCGACTTGCAGCGCACCGTCCCGCACGAACGAATGATAGGTCTTGCCGGTCGCGGCGCTGCATGCGTCCAGCACGTCGCCGATGATGTCGGACGGGGTATCGCCCGCCCAGATTTGGGTGATCGTCTGCGCGGGCACGTCGATGCTGCCCGCCGGGATACCGGCCAGGGCGCACGCCCGGCGGATGACCTCGGCCGCGGGCGCGGCCCGCGCCTGCAAGACGACCTGGCTCTTGCCCAGATACCAGCCCCGGTCATAGGCGGTGACGCTGCCGTCCAGCCCGACGGTCACGACCACGCCCGACCAGACATCGACGCCATGGTTGCGGATGCGCAGCTTGCTGCCCGGTTCCAGCACCCCGGTCGGCACATACCGGTCCCAGGGGCTGACCAGCAGGGTAAAGCCCACTTCCACGGCCAGCGTTTCCAGGTCGTCGGTCGCGGTCAGGTCGCCCACCAGGGGTGTGATATCTTTCAGCGTGCCGCCGCTGTCTAGCAGCACACGATGGTCGTCTGCTCGATCTGCCATGCGTCCCGCCCCCTTACTGGATAAACCGGTATTCGGTCACGGCGATGCTGTACGCGATATCGCCGTTACGTTTGACGCTTGGCTCGAAGGTATCCACCGTGCAAGCCATGTTCAGCCGGCTGACGCCCTGGCTGTCCAGCACGATCATCCGAAACGGCACCTTGCGCTGCCGCCAGCGCTCAAAGAAGCTGACATAGGCCCAGCCGTCCTCGAGCGCTTCGGCGGGCATGAAGCCATACCGCCGCCCGACCGGGAAAAAGCTGTTCCAGGAAAGCGTGCGCAGGCCCATGGTGCCGATGCGGCGATAGTCCTGGCTTAAACCGGTATAGGTTTCGCTGTGCTGCTCGGGCTGGGGCAGCGGGAAGTCCACCGGCACATGGGGCAGCACAAAGACTTCCTCGTTGTTGTTGACACTGAAAATCACTTGATAAGCCATTTATCCCCCTTTCCCAAACAAAAAACGCCCCATCTCTGCCAACTTGACAAAGACGGAGCGCGCGCGCTATAATACAGATACAAAGGGACGCTGTTACAGCAGTCAGACCCGGAGTTTAGTCAATCTAAATGTTGACCGCTCGGATGCAGCTGAGCGGTCAACGCGCTTTTATGGTGAATATGTACAGCAGCATGGCTGCACACATCAAAAGCTGAAAAGCCTTTTTTCCCATACGCACCACCTCCCCTCGCGGTAAAATGCGCCGGGGAAAGGTGGGTCTTGACCGCCATTATGTAACAGCGTCCGCCCTGATTATAGCATACGCTGTCGTTCTTTGTCTACCAGCCGCCCTTTGGGGCGGCTTTTGTTTTACACATTGTCTATCGCGCGCAGCACCTTACCCACGACGATCTCGCCCAGCTCGTCGGCATACTGCCGGTTGCCGATCACGTTGCCCTGCACGATGACATAGAGGTTTATATTGCGCCCGCCTGCCATCTTCTCGGACACGTCATGCGGGATGATGCGCGTGCCGTTCGGCAGGTCGATAATCTCACCGCCGCGCTCGTGTACGGCGGTCGGGCCGCCGCGCCAGTAACTCGTGCCCAGGGCGTTGTGCCCATGGCTGTCGTCATATTTGGTCGTGACCTTGACCTCTTTGTTGGTGTCCATGCCAAGGAAGTCCTTGACCTTATTGATGAGGCCGCCGACCGCATCTTTGACCTTGTCGAATGTTTCCTTGACCTTGTTGACCGCACCAAGGAAGGTATCTACAAAAAAGTCTTTGAGTTTCCCGGCCCATTCGAGAACGGAATTAAATGCGTTGGTAATCGCATCTTTGATGCCCTGGAATTTCTCCTTCACCGTTTCCCACAGGGCCAGCGCTCCTGCTTTGATGGTGTCCCAATTTTTGTAGATGGCGATGCCGATGGCGACCAGGGCCGCAATCGCACCAACTACAATCAGAATCACCGGATTTGCAGCAAGTAGGCCCATCAGGGCTTTGATTGCACCCCCAGCGGCGCTTCCCATTTTCAAAAGGCCGCCTCCGGCCGAGCCGATGCCTTGGGTCAAACCGGTCAGCGCCGTATCCAAGCCGCCTTTCATAACGCTCAGCAATTTGGGCAACGGGTTGCCCGCCAAGGTGGCGATCGTCTTGCCGAACCTACCAAGGGTCATGATGGCGCTGGCCGTATCGCTGCCAAACTTTAAAAGCTTCATGCCAGCAAAGGCCACAGCGATTTTTTGAATCGCCCCTGCAAGCATCTCCCGGTTATCCAAAACCCATTGAAAGCCCTGCTTTGCCAGTTCCAGGCCTTTGGCAACACCCTGGTCGACTTTGGCCGCAAAGGCTGAAAAATCGGCCGACTGGGTCCAGGACGCAAAGGCTTCTGCCTGCTCGGTCAAGATCGCAAGCGCCGACCCTTCTCGGAATCCACCACCTTCCTGGGCGCCGAGCATCTCCAAAATTCCGTTTTTGGCTTTGACTGACGCATCGCCCAGTTTTGACAGGGATTTCTGTAAATCCAAACTGTGCTCCCGGCTGTCCATCATGGCGTCGTTGTTCGCATAGAACGCATGCGCCGAATCGTTGTATAGCCCCAGCATGGTGTCCATAATCAGCCGGTTGCGTTCGCTTTCACTACTACACGCTTCGAGCTGCTTAGCGTGCCATTCTTCGTCCGCGCTACGGGTTTGCCCCCGTGGTTAAAATTCATCACGACATCGCGCATTTCCGCTCCCGAAAATGCGTTTCGGTCGATGACTTCTTTGTACTGGATGCCGTCATACTCGTACAGCACGGTTTCCTGGTCGAAAACCGCAGCGTATCCTTCGACACGGCATTGTTTTTGCCCGTCGCCGCCTTCCTGCGGCAGCGCCCGCACCTCAAAGGTACGGTAATCACGGGTTTCCGGCGTGATCGCCATTGTCGTCGTCCTCCTTTGGTTCGGTGTTCAATTTGGACACGTCCGACACCTCTGCATATTCCTTGCGGATAAAATACCGGTCGCCGTCCTTGACTGGCGGCATGTTGAAGATTTCCAGGCCCATGTTGTGGGTCAAAAAGCCGCGGTCAAACAGCTGCGTCACGATATTCAGCTTGGTGTTGTTGCTCGCGTATTGCAGGCGGTTGGCCGTTGCGATGATGCCCGCGCCCTGCGCGATCTCGGCGGGCGTAAAGGTCATCGCGGTCAGCACGAGCGAAAGCTGGATGGCAAACGGCTCGATGCTGCCCTCGTAGTAGGCGTTCCACTCGTCCTCGGTGTAGGTGTTGGTCAGGATTTTCTCATTCGTGCCGAAATAGCTGAACACGCTCTGCCGAATCAGCTCTTGCTGACGTGGGTTGACCACCAGCGCCGTGCTCTCGATCTGCTTGACATCCGCATACTTGTTGTCAAACATCATCACGCCCGTGTCGTTTCCTGCGAGGTTGTCCGCGGCAAAGCGTTTGCGCTCCGCGTCAATGTCTTTGGGCTTGACATTGCCCGTAATCCGCGCGAGAAAGCGTATCGTAGTCGCGTTTTTGATGCCGTTGATAATGCCCTCATCCTGTGTGTGCATGACCTGCAAGGTCGGGGTCAGCGGACGGTTATCCGACCCGAAAAAGTCGTCCTCGTACTGGTGCTGGGTCAAAATCCCCGCGCGGGACAGTTCGATCGCCGCGCTCTGCCCGCCCCAGAAGTGGTACAGCAGATACGGCTCGCCGCTTACCTCGCGGATGCTGGACTGCTGCGGCAGGACGGGGAAATACCCGACGAGCCTGCCCGCCGTGTCCTCCACCGGCACGATAAAGGCGTTGTTCTGCACCATGTAGATGGTGGCGAGCCGCGCGAGGAACTTGCTGGCATCCATCCACGGGTTGGGCTGCTGCCCGAGTACGTGCTTAAGCTCCGGCCGCGCGTCGCCCACCAGTTCCAGATGCAGCTTGCTGCAATGTCTGGCAAAGGTCGCAATCGCTGCGCGCGTCAGCTCCATCTCATACAGCCCGCCGCGGTAGGTCGTGTAGACCGGCTGATAGGCGGTGAGCGTCTTGAAGTACGCCCGCATATCCCCGCCCGGCGGCGGCCGATGAAATAGCTTTTCAAAAAGCCCCATGTCATGCCTCCTCGTTCATGTTCACATAATCGTCGCGCTTGTCCTGCAAGACCTTGTAGGCGCAGATCAGCGCGACCGTGCCGTCGATGCGGCGGCGTCCGTCGGACATCTTGACCGGCTGAATATTGCCATTGATGTCGGTGCGCACTTCGGTATTGACCAGGCACCATTTATCGACTGGATTGTTGTTGTCCACTACTAGGCCCGCGGCCAGATCGGCCTTGAGGTCTTTCATCGGCTGGGAAAGCGACAGCGTGCCCTGCCGCACGGGAATCATGCACCCCGCGCCAAACTCAGCCTTGAAGCGGTCGAGCAGGCTGTCGTCGATGTGCCACGGGTCGTACCCGATGTAGCGCACATACAGATCGTCCTCATCGCGCAGCTCGATGAACCAGTCGAGCAGCACCTGCTTGTCGACCTTGTTGCCCGGTACGGCGCGCATCAGGCCGCGTTTGACCCAAAGCGAATAGGGAGCGCTGTCACGCTCGCGGCGGTTTCCGGAAGCCGCGTCCGTGTCCAGGACGCTTTGCGGCAGCCAGTACATGCTGCGCCGGTAGATTTTCGGGTCGCCCGGCCGCTGGCAGATGGCTGTCGCGGCGCACAGGTCGATGCTGTCGGCCGCGTCCATGCCGCCGATGCAGTAGTCGAACGCGATATCGAAGGTCGCCGGGTTGGAACACTCGGCCCAGGTCAGCCATGCGGTCGCGGCATTCTCCTTGACGTTGAAGTCCTTGACCAGCACGGTCGGCAGGAAAGACGGGTCGGCGCTGGCCTTTTTGACCATCTGCCGCAGGTATTCGACTTTCTTGATCGTGCCGAGGCCGGGGTTGGCCTTCACCCAGCACTTTTCGTTCTTGTATTCCTCCCGCTCGTCCAGCTCGTAAATCCACGGCAGGAAATGATCGTCTATGATCGTGCCCTCCAAGACGCCCGCCGCATAGGCATACTGCGCGTCGAAGATGCACTCGCGCACAAAGCCATTGGTCGAGATCGAGAACAGCAGCGGTTGCTCGCGGGCGGACATGGATTGTTTCATGTCGTCGTAGATCGCGCGGTTTTTGATGGCGGCCAGCTCGTCGACCAGCACGCCATGGGCGTTCAGGCCGTCCAGACTGTTAGCCGCCGATGCCAGCGCCGAGAGCGTGCCGAGGTTTGCCGGATAATACAGATCGCCCTGCCGCTTGCGGATGGCGCGGAACAGCTCGGGTGACTGTTTGCGCATGTTGACGCAGGCGGTATACGACTTGGCCGCTTGCTCGCGCTTGGTCGCAATGGAATAAATCTCGGGTGCGCCTTCGTTGTCGTTGACCAGCAGGTCGATCTCGAGCGCGGCGCACTCGGTCGTCTTGCCGTTCTTGCGCCCCTCGACGATCATGACCTCCTGATAATAGCGGGTGATGAGCACCCCGGCCACATGGAGCTCCGGATTGATCTGCCGCATGCCGCCGATCTGACGCAGCAGGTTCCGCGCGCCCTCCTGCTCATACGCGCCCACCGTGGTCGGCAGGATGACTTCATCGGCCGCGGCCAGGGCAGCCGCACACGCTGCCGAAAAGCTGGGCGGGCAGTCGATTAGGACATAATCATAGGCTTCGTCCTCGGCCAGCGCGGTGCAAAGGTCGCGCAGGGCGTAGCGGTTGGCCCGCCCGCCGGTGAGCATGCTTAAATCATAGGCCATCAGATCGAACGACGCGGGGATGATGTCCACCTGCCGCAAATAGGTCGGCTGGATGAGGTTGTCGTAATAGCTTTCCCCTTCGAACAGGCTGGCGAGCGTTGCGCCCGTGCAGTCGGCCCGCAGGTGCAGGCTCAGATTGTACTGACTGTCCGCGTCGATGAGCAGCACCCGTGCGTTGGCGGCCAGCACGGCCCCTAGATTGAGCGCAGTCGTTGTCTTGCCGACGCCGCCCTTCAAATTACAGATCGCAATGGTTTTCATTTGCTCCTCCTGTGTCGTTTCCGGGCCGCAGCGCGCGTCTGCGGCTTTGGCTGTATCCCTGTACGCCCTGGGTCAATCGATACGCCATACAGCGCGCCCTGGACGGTTTTCACGCTCTCGCGCAGCCGCCGCGCGCCGAACGGCGACGGCGCTTCGTATTCGAGCACCACGAACCGTCCCGCGGGATGCTCCCAGATGACTTTACCCGTGACCGGGTGGTCAGGTGCGCCGCCGTAGCCGGGGCGAAAGGTGTAGGTCTTTCCCAGTCTGCTCATGCGCTTTGCCCTCCCAGCTTGAGTTGTTCCGGTGGCCGTCCGGGCGGCATCGGCTGGGGCTGCGTATCGTAGAAATGGTCCCATTCCTGCATGAAGTGCTGATACTGCCCCTGGAACCACAGCCGCATCTTTCCCAGTTGGCCGTTGCGGTTTTTGGCGATCTTGAACTCGCGCAGATTGTCATAATCGGCCATTTGTTCACCGGTCAAACCCTGCTCGGAAGGCCGGTACAGAAAGGCGACCACATCGGCATCCTGTTCGATCTGCCCGGAGGAACGCAGGTCTTTGAGCTGCGGGCGGGTATCCTCGCCGCCGCGGGAAAACTGGCTGAGCGATACGGTCATCATCTTGTGGTTTTTGGCCAGGCTTTGGATGGACCGGCTCACCTCAGTCACGCGGGTAAAATCATTGGAATCGATTTTTGCATCCGGATGGGAAATGAGCTGCAAATAGTCGATGAACACGACCTCGATCTGATGCCGCACGGCATCGGCCCGGATTTGGTGCACCGTCCAGCCATTTGCATCCACGAAGCGCAGCTGCATGGCTTGCAGCTTGTCTTTGGCGCGAATCTGGGCGAGCTGTTCGGCGTCGTTCAGTTCGCCGCGCTGAATCTTGGTGTAATCGACAAACGACAGATTGGCCATCATGCGCTCCATGGCTTCCTCCTCGCCCATCTCAAACGAGTAAAACGCGACCCGATGTTTTTTGGCAAAATGCAAAGCCAGCTGCAAGGCCAGAGCGGTCTTGCCGACCGATGGCCGGGCCGCCAAAATGACGTTTGTCCCCTTGCGGCACAGCAGGATGCGGTTAAACTTGTCAAAGCCCCAATCGAAAAAGACCTTCTTTTCGCCCATGCCGGAAAAGTACCGCACCGCCATGTTCTGGATGCTGGTGCCGCGGGCTTGTCCGGTCTTGCTGAGCACCTCCAGCAGCTTTTCGGCATCCGGCTGGGTTTCGTCCGGGTCGCCGCCAAACCGCAGCGCATCGGCGATCGATTGCGCAAGTTCAAAAGCCTGGATGCGGCGCGCTTCGCGCTTGAGGGCAGACACCGACGCGCGAAACGTGGTCGCGGTCGGCGTGACCTGTTCGAGCTGCTCGACAAAATCCCGGTATTCTTCGCCCAACTTGGTGCACAGGGTCAGGCGGGTGATGGGTGCGCCCTCATGGTACAGACCCGCTGCGGCCTCGAACACCGTCCGGCAGTCGCTATGTAAAAATTCATCCGCCCGGACATCCAGAAAAATCTCGGCTGCGCAATAGGCTGCGTCCACGATCAGCGCGCCCAGCACGCCCCATTCGGCTTCCAGATACACCGGCCGTTCGTCAATCAATCCACCCATTGGTCACTTGCCTCCTGTCGTTTTGAGGGTTGGGGGCTGCGGGCTTGTCCGTGTCCAGCGGAAAGACCGTGAGCCAGCATTTGAAGGTCGACTGGTCTAAAATCCGCACCTGCATGGCCGGGTCATTCGGCGCCAAGTCTTGCAGACGCCGCAGCAGCATACCGCGCGCCCGGTCGGTCATGGGTTTGCGCTTTGCCTTGCGCATTTCTTCAAAGCCCTGCAAGGCTTCCAGCAGCCCAGCATGTTCTCCCGCGTAAGCGGCAAATATGCCTGCCCCCGTTGGGGGTAAGGGGGTATTATTTATACTTGTCTTATTCTCCTTTATATACTCCCGATTTTTCGGGGGAGGGTCCCCGGAATTTTCGGGGGAGGTACCCTGATTTTTCGGGGGAGGGTCAGCCGGTAAAAATGGGCTTTCGATGGCGCACCAGATGCGCCGTTCCACGACCACCTGGCGCTCATCCCGCACAATGTCGAGCCGCACATAACCGCACCGGGCAAGCTGGCTGATCAGCTCCCCGATCGTCTTTTTGGACAGGTCATACAGACCCGCAAAATACTCATTGCTGGCTGAGCAATAGCCCTGCTTGTTGCAGAGCGCCGTGATCTCGGCATAGAGCAGTTTTGCATTGGCGCGCAGTTTTTTATCATATCGCACCGACGCGGGAACGACCGCCCAATAACTCGGATTTTCCATGATTTCACCCCCCTGCGCCGCGGATGCAGGCGCAAAAGCCGACCACCTGCAAGGCGGCCTGCTCCACCAGCGCCCGTCCATTCAGCGCAAACGCATCGGCCTGTCCGGCGGTGCCAAGCAGCATCATAAAGCACACGACCGCCCCCAGGGCATAAAATTTCTGTTTCATAAACGTCCTTTCCCGTGTCCAAATTGGGCACGCCGCGACCAGCCGGGAAAGTTTCCCCAGCCTGTGCAAAATAGTGTTGACATTCTGCAAAATTGCGTTAGAATAGACGTAGACAGGCGAAAAGTCTAACGTCTGACGCTCGAATGTGTAGCCGCACATCCGGGCGTTTTTTCTTTTTCGCAAAAGCCTAGTGTGAGTACCGACTGCGCGATCTGGCGCAGCTCGTTCATGATCTCCCGAAAGACCGGTTGTTCATTTTCATCGATCACGCCGTCCTCGGCAATATCCAGAAGCTGCTCGACCCTTTGGTCACGGACAAATTTCCCGATCAGCCGCACAATGCGCATAGCTGCCTGCTGGATGCCGGTGAGCGGTATAGCTGGCAGACATCCGGCCAGTGGACTTTGCTGCAAATGCCGGTACCCCAAATAGCGGTCGTTATAAACCTGCACCATCCGAAGCACGGTTTCATCCGATGGCCGGGTGCGACCGGTTTCATATCGCCGCAGGCTCTCGACCGACAGGCTGAGCCGTTCGGCAGCCGCTTCCTGGGTCAAACCGGCCTGCTCCCGGCTGGTCTGGTAGATATTCCGGGCAGATTGCATCCTGGTAAACCTCCTTTTTTTGTGATAACTTAGATTCAGACGCAAGGCTTTCTTCTTTTAACTTGCGTAGTTCAGCATTGACCAAAATCCGCCTCGCCACTTCTTTCATATGCGCGATGCGTCGATTGATCTCGTCTTGCGGAACCCCAACCAAGGCGTCATCATGGAATCGAGCGGTGACATCCATGTTGCCGCATTTGTACTTGAGTGTTAATAATACTGCCATTGCAATCACCTCTTTTCCAATCTATGCGAGGTTGAGTTGTCCTTTTTCACTTCCTTGTTATTGCTTGCTATCTTTCAGGGAACATACTGCCGACAAAAAACGTCGCATGACAGATTGCAGGTTCTCCGGCTCGGCCCTCCACCGAAAAGGTTTTCAGGCTCGGAAGCTTTTCGCTGTTGATGAGAACTTCAACCAGCCGCCTATGCTCAAAATGCATTGTAATTTCAGTAGCTGCATCCATTGCTGCCCCCTTTGTTAGTTCACGATGTACTTGATGAATATTTGGAGTAAGATGCAAATACCAGCCAAGACGGTGTAAAACTTGACCCGCCAAAGGAATGCTTTACTATTCGTTATTTTCCATGCAATATAATACAAATTGGATAGTGCAAGGAAAAACATCGCTATTCCCATCGAAGCGTGCACCTCTTTTCTACATTGCATCGGACAATAGGGTTACTTCATCTTCGAACAGCTGGTCGATTGTGCAGCCAAGGGATTTCGCCAACTTGGGCAGAAGCTGCGCACGCGGGTAAACGCCGCCAGATTCCCATTTGGCAACACAGCTTTGGCTTACATTTACTTCTTTTGCAATATCCCCTTGGGATAGCCCACGTAATTCGCGCAACGCTTTAATCCGCTTCATGTTCGTTCCTCCTTTTATGAGTATTTCTTATATATGAGTTATATTCATATATTATATGAGTTTAAATTATTTGTCAAGAACTTTTATGAAAGTTTATCATTTTTCTTTTTTGTTTCTTTACATTTATGAACTATATTCATATAATAGAAAATAGGTAGGTGAGAACATGTTTCCCGAAAGATTAAAAGAATTGAGAAAAGCCTCTAAAATGACCCAAAAACAACTGGCAGAAAAACTTTTTGTTGACCAAACAAGTGTAAGTTATTGGGAAACTGGGAAAACAAAGCCCGACTTCGATAAGCAAATCGAGCTTGCAAAACTTTTCAATGTATCTTTGGACTACCTGCTCGGACTTCCAGACAAAAAAAATTCGCCTGCCCCCGATCGGGCAAGCGAAGAAGAACTGCAAAAATTGCGGGAGCTTGTTAAGGCGCTTTCTCCGCAGCAGCAGGAAGAACTGTATCGGTATGGCAAATACCTTGCATCTCAGCGGCGCGGAGAATAAGCGCTTCGACCAGCGCTTTGGGCCCCCCCAAACTCTCGATGAATTCCAATAACGCTTTCTCGTAATTCATATGCACCGCCCCTTATTTGTCGAACATGCGTTCTGCGTTGTATCTAAAATAATAGGGCGGTTTTTCCATTTTGTCAAGTCAAACAATTCAAGCGATTAGAAAATTTTCGTGTTCAATTTGGACACAGGAGGGAATACAATGTTCAAGTCTATTTTCAGCGGTATTTTTCGTTCTTCCCAAGAAGCTGAAGGCAAAGGAAATAGCACAAAATCCAGACTTGCAAGTCATCTTCCAGAGTTTCCGCCTATCGGGAAAGATGGTACAAAAATCATGAAAACGGTTACCTTTACACTATCTGGAGTAAACCATAAACACGATGGCTCTGACCCGCAAAAAGTTATCAAACCAGGCATGAAAGGACAATGGCTTACTTTGCAAGCCGATTCCAAAAATAAGTATGATGAGACAGCTGTCAAGGTTCTTTATAATGGACAATATATTGGTTGGTTACCCCAAAGCAATATTTCCCTTGATGAAAGTAAAGCAAAACAAATGATTTTTAAACGTCTCTGTCATGGGATGGAAGTCTTGGCACGCCTTGACCATACAACATACATTCAGGTAGGAGGTTGGGATCTGGATGAGAACGATCCCCGGATAGATAAGTATCAGTTCACCAGTGCTGTAATAACTTGTGCAATCTATGAGTTACCGGGAGGGCGCTATCCAAAATAATAACCGATGAGGACATACAAACTCTTTGCTTTGGTGACTTGTGGTTTATGATTTCAAGTATATTCCATTGACATTTAAAAAAAAACTGCATATACTAAAGGTGAAGGGAATTCCTTCGCCGAGAAAGACGGGCAGAATATCTTTCATTCGTATGTTTTACTTCCGTGGATGACGGGGTGCGTCAGCGTAGAATATCATCCATTCGTAAGGCCCGCATTGCTGATTTTGCAATGCGGGCGCTTCTATTTTAGGGGATAAAGATAAATGAAATTTGTTACTATATCGTCCGCGTTTTATGAAAAATGCAGCGACTCTGAACTTTTGCAGAAGGGCAATCGAAGGCCGCATGTGCTCGTCCTGTCCCTGACCTACAAAGGGAAGCGCGCAAATTTTGCTGTTCCACTCCGTTCCAACATCCCGCCATCTGCGCCCAGAACAGAGTATTTTCCTCTTCCTCCGCGGGCAACAACCAAGCCGAAGCACCGCCATGGGTTGCATTACATAAAAATGTTTCCCATCACCAAGGATTATCAGCAAAAATTTTGGGTGGGAGAAAACAAATCCTATGTTTTGTATCAAAACATTATTTCGCAGAATCAGAAACAAATCGTTCAGGAATGCCAGGCGTATTTGGACCGATATGCGGCTGGAGATATTCCACCCTATTCTGTAAATATTGACCGTATCTTTGAAACAATCCATTCTGCCTAAGGTTTGTCTAATATTCATATCTCCACCTTCGACAACAAAAATCCCGCCCGATTCATGGGCGGGAAAAATTTCACGCTCATAACCGAACATTAGTTCTAAATCGACAGAAACCGAGGTGCATGATGTCCTACGCCATCTATTTGAGAAAATCCCAAGCTGATCTGGAAGCCGAGGCTTCCGGTGTGGGGGAAACCTTGTCCCGCCACCGGCGCACGCTGCTCGAACTGGCCAAACGGCAGCACCTGGAGGTCGGGGCCATCTATGAAGAAATCGTATCCGGTGAAACGATTGCCGCCCGGCCGCAGATGCAAAAGCTCTTGTCCGAAGTCGGGGAAGGCCGATGGCAAGGCGTGCTGGTCATGGAAGTCGAACGCCTGGCCCGCGGTGACAGCATTGATCAGGGCATCGTGTCCCAAGCGTTTAAATTTTCCGGCACGAAAATCATAACGCCGTTAAAAACCTACGACCCATCGAACGAGTTCGACGAGGAATATTTGGAATTTGGCCTTTTTATGAGCCGCCGTGAATATCAAACCATCAAACGCCGCATGATCGCCGGACGTATTGCATCGGTTAAAGAGGGCAAATATATGGGAAAGGTCGACCCCTTCGGCTACCGTCGCGTCAAACTTGAGAACGAAAAGGGCTGGACGCTTGCTATTGTACCCGAACAGGCCGAAATCGTCCGAAAGATTTTTTACTGGTATCTGAATGGAGAAAGTACACGCACCATTGCAAAGCACCTGAAAGTCATTGGCTCCAAAACGCGCGTTGGACAAGATTGGAGCATGGCCAGCATCTCTGCGCTGCTGCGAAATCCTCTTTACTGCGGATATGTGACATGGGGCCATAAAACCACAAAAAAAACGGTTGACGCAGGCCGGGTCACCAAAAAGCGTTACTTTTCCGAGAATTACATCAAGGTACGTGGCCGTCATGAAGCCATCATACCTGAGGAAGATTGGGATGCCGTGCAGCACAGACTAAAAACAACCCCTGGCTTTAAAATCCGCACCGATTACACCATGCGCAATCCGTTTATTGGCTTGCTTTATTGCGCAGAGTGTGGTCACGCCATGACATTAAACACAACAACACGCGACGGAAAGCCCAATTATGGCATGATGTGCCCCTGGCCGCATTGCAATGTAGTATCCTCCCGCCTTCCAGCACTAGAGCAAGCGGTGCAGGCCGCTTTATGCACTTGGCTGGAAAATTATAAAACCAGGATATCCAAAGGCCCACCCGAGGACAACAAAGAAACTGAACTGCAAGAGTCGGTTATCTTGCTTCACAAAGAACTGGAACGTATGGACGATCAGCTTCAGCGTGCTTTTGACTTGGTCGAGCAGGGCATCTATACACCAGAACAATTTGTCGATCGTCAAAGAGTATTGACCAGTCGAAAAAAGGAACTTACCACCCAAGTGGCTATCCAAGAGCAGGCTTTGCAAGAGTACCGCGCGACCTACACAATGCACGAAAGTTTAATCCCCCGCATCGAAGCTGTACTTCGAGCCTATCCATCTGCTCGCAGCGCCGAAGAAAAGAACCATTTACTACGCAGTGTGTTGCAAAGAATTAACTATCGAAAATTTCCACAAGAAAGCGATGGAAAACGTAAATTTTGTTTGGACTTAGACCTTGTTCCTCTAATTCCTAATCCGCAGATAGGCAGATAGATATATAAAATACAATGACTTACGAATGGGGATACTCGCGCTCGGAGCCCATGGCCGTAGCGCCGCTCGACCAGGTGCGTGCCGTGGTGCGGTATGCTGCCTCGGTCATCCCCACCGATAAGATCTTCCTTGGCATTCCGAATTATGGCTATGACTGGACCCTTCCCCATGTGCCCGGCCAATCGGTGGCACGGACCATCGGCAATGTGGAAGCCGTAGAGCAGGCCATCAACCAGGGCGCAGACATCGAATACGACGAGACTGCCCAAACGCCTCATTACCAATATTATCGGGATCGCGTACAGCATGAGGTGTGGTTTGAAGACGCGCGGAGCATCCAGGCCAAACTCAATCTTGCGCGGGAATTTGGACTGCGCGGCATCGGTGTGTGGAACATCATGCGGTATTTTCCACAGCTTTGGATGGTGCTGTGCAGTCAATATGCCATCAAAAAGGTGGTTTAATTTTCGGAAAAGCAGGTGGTTTTTACAAAAACCACCTGCTTTTTAGCGTTATTTGGGTGGATGCGCAGCATATACCACTGTGCAAAAGGGAACAAAATCGATATACTGGGTTTACCCGGTGTGGCAGAGCTTGCCGCCGGGGTAAAATGACGAAGGAGTGTGAAAAAAATGAAACGTTTGGTGAGTTTTTCTCTTGCCTCGATGTTAGCAATGGGTATGACAGCTGGTGCAGCTGTGCAGCCAGCTTCGGCAAATATGAAAGGTTGGATCTCTTCCTCGGAAGTGCAAGGCATGAATAAAGATGAGATCTTGCAGTACTTATTCGAAAAATTTGATATTTCCATCGGGAATGATTCGCCTGTGCAAAAACCGGGCACCGGCGGCGGTTCGTCCCAGAATCCCGGCTCTGGTTCGGGTGGCGGCTCGTCCGAAACCCCGGATTCCGGCTCGGGCGGTGGCTCGTCCCAGAACCCCGGCTCTGGTTCAGGCAGTGGCTCGTCCCAGACATCGTATGCCGCGCAGGTCGTCTCGCTGGTCAATGCAGAACGCGCAAAATATGGTCTGTCGGCTTTGACCATGGACAGTTCGGTCACTGCGGCCGCGCAGGTGCGCGCTGGGGAACTGTATCAGTCCTTCTCTCACACCCGTCCGGATGGACGTTCGTGCTTTACGGCGCTGCGTGAAGCGGGCGCTTCGTATTCCGGCGCAGGCGAAAATATCGCGTACGGGCAGCGTTCTCCCGAGGCTGTCATGCAGGCCTGGATGAATTCCTCCGGCCATCGCGCCAACATCCTGAGTAATAAATATACAAAGATCGGCGTTGGTTATACAGTCAAAAACGGCGTGACCTACTGGACGCAGATGTTCACCTACTAAATCACTAGTTTTTGCGCATTCTCCCATGTATTCGGCACTTATCCTGCATTTCTTCCTGCATTGCCCTATTTATTTATGTTTTAATTTAAGTTCTGCAATTTATTGACCTGTCGAAAAAGACAATTTTCCTTGTGTGGCGGACAAATTTTCTATGAATTTATATACGACACCTGCTTGCAATCCTGAAAAATTGATGGTAAAATATACGCGTTCAAATAATTCATGGATTGTGTGCCGTGTGCACCTATCTTTGTTGTGATGAAGGGAAGATTTCACCAATGGAACTGAAAAATGAGTATCTCAAGCGCGTTTACGCGGGACTCCAGCAGCGCAACGCACACGAGCCTGAATTTCTGCAGGCAGTTTTGGAAGTTTTCGAATCTCTCGAGCCGGTTGTAAACGCTCGTCCGGAGATCGAAGCCAACGGTATCATGGAGCGCATCGTAGAGCCCGAGCGCATCGTCAATTTCCGCGTTTCGTGGATGGACGACGCTGGCAAGGTGCAGGTCAACCGCGGCTGGCGTATCCAGTTCAACTCGGCGATCGGCCCCTACAAGGGCGGCCTGCGTCTGCATCCGTCGGTTAACCAGTCGATCATCAAGTTCCTCGGCTTTGAGCAGATCTTCAAGAACAGCCTGACCGGCCTGCCCATGGGCGGCGGCAAGGGCGGTTCCGACTTTGACCCCAAGGGCAAGAGCGATAACGAAATCATGCGTTTCTGCCAGTCCTTTATGACCGAGCTGCAGCGTCACATCGGCGCAGACACCGACGTACCGGCTGGCGACATCGGCACCGGCGCACGTGAGATCGGTTATATGTTTGGCCAGTACAAGCGCCTGCGCAACGAGTTCACCGGCGTACTGACCGGTAAGGGCCTGTCCTACGGCGGTTCGCTGGCTCGTACCGAAGCAACCGGCTACGGCGTATGCTACTTCATGAACGAAATGCTCAAGGATATGAACACCTCGTTCGAAGGCAAGCGCGTTGTCATTTCCGGTTCGGGTAATGTTGCGATCTATGCAAACCAGAAGGCAACCCAGCTGGGCGGCAAGGTCATTGCCATGAGCGACTCCAACGGCTATATCGTGGACGAAAACGGCATTGATTTCAAGCTCATGAAGGAAATCAAGGAAGTCAAGCGTGCCCGCATCAAGACCTATCTGGACTATGTGCCGAGCGCAAAGTATGTAGAAGGCTGCCGCGGCATCTGGAGCGTACCGTGTGACATCGCTCTGCCGTGCGCAACACAGAACGAACTCAATGGCGAAGAAGCTAAGACCCTGATCGCCAACGGCTGTAAGGCAGTTGCAGAAGGCGCGAACATGCCCTGCACCCCGGAAGCTGTGGAAGCATTCCAGGCAGCTGGTGTTGCCTTTGGCCCGGCCAAGGCTGCAAACGCAGGCGGCGTTGCAACCTCTGGTCTGGAAATGAGCCAGAACAGCCAGCGTCTGAGCTGGACCTTCGAGGAAGTCGATGCTAAGCTGCACCAGATCATGGTAAACATCTACAAGTGCTGCAAGGATTCGGCTGCTCGTTACGGCATGGACGGCAACCTGGTCGCTGGTGCCAACATCGGCGGCTTCGAAAAGGTTTGCGATGCTATGCTGTGGCAGGGAATTGCATACTAAGAAAATTAAAAAAAGTGGCAGCCAAAGGCTGTCACTTTTTTTGTCTCTTTTGGGCTGGTCCCAGGGTGATGACCACCAGTTCGGGCATGTTAAAAATCCGCACCGGCGCATGACCGCCCAGCCCGCGGCTGACGATCATGGCTGTATCCTGTTCATCATACCGCCCGCCGGTGTATTTGGGGAACAAGCCCTGTCCGGGGGCAAACAGACCGCCCACGCCCGGCAGACGCACCTGTCCGCCATGGGCATGCCCGGCGACGACCAGGTCGATCGGATAGTTGGCGTATACGGTCAAAAATTCCGGCCGGTGGGACACCAAAATGGTAAACTCATCCGGGCCAATGCCATGCGTCACGCGTGCAAGCATTTCTTCCATGGCCTGCACTATCTGCTTGCGGCTGGGCTTTTCCGGCAAGGTGGCCGGGTCTTCGACTCCAATGAGGTTGATGTACATGCCGTCTTTTTCGACCCGCGTGCCCGAGGTATGCAGCATCTGCACCCCTGCCTTGGCAAAAGCCGCTGCCAGCAGATCTCGGCCTTCCCGCTGAATGCGCCGCCGCTCATGGTTTCCATACACGCCGCAGACCGGTGCGATGCGGCGCAGCAGCCGCGCCTGTTCCAGGCAATCCTCCAGATTGCCGTGCTTGGCATCCACCCAGTCACCAGCAATCAAAATCAAATCCGGCTTGATGGCACGCACACGCCGCAAAAGCTGCTCCTGCTTTTCGCCAAAATTCCGGCTGTGGATATCGGATAACAGCGCGATACGAAATCCATAAAAGCTGCTCGGCAGATGGTCAGCAATCAGCCGGTAGCGGGTGGTTTTCACTCGGACATTCTGCCATACCGTGACAGCGGCCAAGAGCCCCGCCGCAAAGGCACTGCCCCGCATCAGCATACGCTTTGTCTGTTTCATCCAAGCTCCTCCTTCTATGGTCCATGGCCTTGCGGCCAAACGGTTTTGTCTGGTTTGTAAACTATCATACAATATCTGGTTGAAAAACGCAAAGCCTTTCAAAAGAAAAGCCGTCCGAAAAAATCTTTCGGACAGCTCTGCATTTTATGCACTTTCTCCCGGCTGCTTTTTCGACAGGTGGGCTTCCAGCCAGCGGGATACATCACCAAATACATCCAAGTGGTTGAGTTCGTTCAGGATCTCATGCCGGCCATCCTTATAAAAGATCACATCCACATCCTTTTGTCCAGCTGCCTGATACATACGCGCCACACTGCGCACCCCGTCGCCATAGCCGCCCACCGGGTCCTTATCCCCAGCGATGAGCAGAATCGGCAGATCATGGGGTGTGGTCCGGAAACAGCGGACATGGTTGGCCCGATGAACCAGGGTGAACAAATCGCGGAAACCGGTGGCGGTAAAGACAAAGTTGCATTTATTATCCGACTGGAACAGTTCGACGATGTGTTCATCGCGAGTGAGCCAGGCGAACATGGAATGCGGGCCTGCGATCTTACGATTAAAATTGTTAAAGGCCAAACGCGACAGCATCGCCGAACGATAGGTCATGCCGCGGGTATGGGCGACCGAATCGGCCAGCCGTACGCCGGTGCGTGCAAAGGGGGTCGGACCGACCGTGCCGCACAGGATACATCCATCCAGTTCGGCGCCGTACGACGGCAGGTACAGCCGGGCGAGCAGCGAACCCATGGAATGTCCAAACATAAAATACGGCAGGTCGGGATAGCGCTTGCGCATAATATCGGTCAGTTGTTTGACATCCTGAATCAGATACTCCCAGCCGTTTTGGGGCGCAAAAAATCCGAGTTCGTTTTCACGGGACACTGAGGCGCCATGCCCCAGGTGGTCATTGCCGCAGACGATAAAGCCCAGGCTGCAAAGATATTTGGCAAACACGGTATAGCGCGAAAAGTATTCGCACATGCCGTGTGCGATCTGCACGATGCCGCGCGGTTCCACGCCCTCGGGCGCCAGGATATAATAAGTGATCTGGGAAACGCCGTTTGCACTTTTAAACATATTTTGGGTACATTTGATATTCATACCATCAACCCTTCCCGATCAAATTCCTGTCTGCCTCTATCATACCACAAAACCGTGCCAGCGTCGCGAATCCGGTCCAAAATTAACAAACGGTTTAAATTTATCGGCATCTGCGCCCTTCCATGCATCCTTGTTGCATCGTTCTGTGCGAATTTACTTTTTTTCACACCAATTTGCTAGACAGCCGCCATCCTTCCGTGCTACAATGACGCTGGAGGTGATTGTATTATGATGTTCAACTTTGAACCTGTGGCACAGGCTGAATCGCTCAAGCGGTATACCGCCAAGACGTTCGGATGGATGTTCCTGGGACTCGCCGTGACCTTTGGCGTGATGATGGCCACCTATTATTCGGGCGCGGTCTTCTTCATGATGTCCACTCCGGTGCTGTTCATTCTGGCAGCTGCTGAACTGGGCACGGTCATCGTGCTTTCGGCACGTGTGGGGAAAATGTCGGTCGGCGCTTCGCGCGCCCTGTTCTTCTTCTATGCGATCTTGAACGGGCTGGTCTTTTCGACCTATTTCCTATATTTCCACGTTTCTTCGCTCATGCTCGCCTTTGGCGTGACATCGCTATACTTTGGCGTGATGGCTGGCGTGGGTTACTTTACCAAAGTCGATCTGTCCCGCTTGCAGCCCCTGCTGATCGGCGGCCTGATTTTGATTATTGTCCTGAATGTTCTGGGCATCTTCTTCGGCTTTGGCGGCATGGAACGCCTGCTGTGCTTTGCCGGCGTCGCCCTGTTCCTGGGCTTTACGGCGTATGATACCCAGAAGATCAAGGCGCTGCATGCAGCGTACAGCCATGACCCGTCCATGCTGGCGCGGGTGTCCATCTTCGCTGCGTTGCAGCTGTATCTGGACTTTATCAACCTGTTCCTTTACATCCTGCGCCTGTTTAACCGCGATTAAAGAAAAGCAGCATCCAAACGATGCTGCTTTTTTCTTAGGCTGCGGCCTTGAGGTCGCCTTCCGAACCCAGAATGGTATGGCAGTCGGCGATGGCCTGCTGAAGCTTGGCAGCCACGTCTTCCGGAGCCGTACCATCGGCCAAGGTCTGATAGGCGTCCAGCAGTTCAAACCGTACATCGGCCCCCTTTTCCCGGTCGAGCATGAGCAGCGGTACGTAATTGTAGCCGCTGACCTCGGTTTTGCCGGTCTCCGGGTCCTTGGTCAGCTGTAAATTGAGCACCACAGTCGTATCGGTGTACTGGTCATTCTGCGCGGAGATAAAATTGCCGAGCGAATAGCAGACAAAGCCCTGCTTGGTGTTGCCTTCTTCATCGGTCAGGGTGCGCAGTTCCATGGGCTGCAAGACATGCGGATGGCCGCCCAGAATAATATCCGCGCCCTGGTCAAAGAATAACTGAGCGATCTGCTCCTGATAATCGTTTTGCTGGGTCTGGTATTCGATACCCCAGTGAATCATGACGGCGATCAGGTCGGCGTCCAGTTCGCGGGCGGCGGCCATGTCGGCCTCAATGCGTGCGGTGTCCGGCGTCGAGCAGGCATCCATATAATCGGTGTTGAACAGATTGACCGAATAGCTGCGGTCGGACGCGACCGGGATGCCGTTGGTGCCATAGGTATATCCCAAAAAGGCCACCGAAATGCCGCCGACGTCAGCGACCACGATGCCGCTGTTCTGGTCGCGTTCCTCCTGGGTACGGTAGGTGCCCACATGCTGGAAGCCGCGTTCGTCCAGCACGTCAAGCGTGCGCACCAGACCGTCATACCCACGGTCCATGCAGTGATTGTTGGCGGTCAGCAGCAGGTCAAATCCCATTTCCTTGAGGTTATCGGCCAGGTCATCTGGTGTGTTAAAGGCCGGATAACCCGAATAATCCGGGCCGCCTGCAAAGGTGGTTTCCAGATTGGCCACCGCAAAATCGGCCGCTTCGGTCCAGGCCCGTGCGCCGGATAACATAGGCGCATAGTCATATTTGCCCTGTGCTTCGTCCCAAGCGTCGTTGGTCTGGGGCATATGGCTCATCGTATCGCCACAGACGGCCAACGTGGCTGTAATGGGCTCAGGCGCTGCCTCGGAAACCACGGCATCGCTTTCGGGCTTCCACTCGGTCTCGGCCGGAGCCTCGGGTTCCGATTGGCCACACGAAGCCAGCAGCAGGGTCAGGCTTACAAAAAACGCCAAGATTCTTGTTTTTTTCACATTGTTCCTCCGTTCGGCTGTCGATTCTTGTAGATTGCAACCGGCACCGTCATTATATCACCTTATTGGATGCTTGCAAATATATTTTTGGCATATTTACACAAAAGATGCCAAAAAACCGGCCTGCTTTTAAAAAGCAGGCCGGTTTCGGTCTATCACAAAAATGGATTATCCTTGTGCCTTCACAAACTGCTTGCGCAGGGCGAGCAGCAGGGCTTTGCCGATTACAGCGACCAGCACAGCAGCTGCAATGGCTTCCGGGATACCGGATGCGGTAACCGTACCCATGACCAGACCAAAGACCGCAGTCAGCGCCACGTTCTGCGCCTCCGCATACTGCTGGGCAAACAGCAGATAGATGCTGCCCATAACGGTCACGGTATTGACCATCGCGCCCACAAAACCGGTGATCGGCAGCGCTACGAGCGACGGAACCTGTAGCTTGCTGAGCAAGATCCACAGCCAGCCAGCGGCCACGCCGATCAGCACACGGCAGCCCACGCTGATCCAAACCGCCTTGACCGCACCGGGCAGGCCGGTGGTGCTCAAGAACGGAGAGAATGCAAACGAGAGCAGCGTCGGGGCCAGGGTATTGGACACCAGCGAACAGATGCCGAATACTGCGCCCAAAATGCCGCCAGCCATGGGTCCGAGCAGGATAGCGCCCAGGATGACCGGGATGTGCACGGTGGTCGCCTTGATGATGGGCAGTTGAATCATCCCGAGCGGCGTGTTTGCGAGCAGGATGACAATAGCTGCCATGAGTGCGAGCTGCGCCATATAGCGCACGTCCATTTTCTTCTGTTTCATATGTAGTTTTACCTCCTGCTGCCGTCTTCCTTGGAAGTACAGCGCAATTATTGTGATGCCTTACCCGTTTTTTCGATTTCGATTCCAGATGGTCACCAGGCCCCGCAGGGTCACACAGGGGTCGTATTCCACCGGGGTGGTCAGATGGGGCGCGATCAGGGCGCCTGTGCCGCCGGTGAGCAAAACCTGCGGCGCTTCGCCCAGTTCGGCCGCGATGCGTGCCAGCATCCCATCCACCATGGCAGCCGCCCCAAACATGGTGCCGGCCTTCATGGCGTCCACGGTGTTACGGCCCAAAACGCTGCGGGTGGGCGCTTCCATTCGAATCGACGGAAGCTGCGCCGCCACACTCTTGAGCATATCGAGCGAAGCCTTCACGCCGGGCGCAATGGCCGTGCCGATCAGCACGCCGTCCCGGCTGAGCACGGTAAACGTCGTCACCGTGCCCATATCCACCACCACGCAGGGCAATTTGCCCCGCTGGGCGGCCCAGACTGCATTGGCGACCAGGTCGCTGCCCAGTGCGCGCGGCTGGTCAATCTTGAGATTGAGCCCAGTCCGTACACCCGAGCCCACACCCAGGGCCGTGCAGCCGGTAAGCATCTGGACTGCCCGCTGGACGATTGGGGTCACCGCTGGGACCACCGAACAGAACACTACGCCTTCCATGTGCGTCAGTTCGACCCCATACAGGCCGCATACGTCGCGCAGCTGGCAGGCATATTGTTCGGCAGTCAGCCGGTCGTCGGTTGCTATCGAGGCGACAAATTGCAAGTCGTCCCCGCAGAAACCGCCCAGCCGCACGTGACTGTTCCCAATGTCGAGCGCAAGCAGCATATTCCAAAAACCTCATTTCAGGCAGTTCATCCTTTGCATTATACTCCCTACGGCGCGGGTTTGCAAGCAGTTTTGCGCTCACTCGTGCCAATGGCATGGCAAGGCCACATAAAAGAAACCAAAACACCACATACTTGGGACAGACCTGCCCCAAAACATTGCCCCACTCGGCCGAGTAGTCCCACACATTCATTTGAAAACCACGGTTGACGCTCAGCCCGACCAGCAGTTCGGCGCCGGTCACCCAGGCCGCTCCGGCCAGGCAGCGCAGGCTGGTGCTCCGGCCGCACAAACGCCCTTCGAGCAGCCACAGCCCGACAAACACCAGTCCCCCGGTCAGCGCCATGGTCCAATGGGTATAACCGCGCCAAAAAATTTCAAGCGCCGCATAACCGGCGCCGCCGAGGAAAAAAAGTCCAACGGTTTGCCGCATCCCTTTCATAAAACATCACCGGGACTTATTGTGGCCGACCGCCGACCGGCTTATGCCCCACGAAGGCTGCCAGGTTTTGCGGAAACCCGCCGGATTCCGGAAAGCAAACGGGCGGCCCTGTTACAGGCCGCCCGCATTTTTATAAAAATACGATTTTATACCATCCAGACATGAATCACCAGGTCCAGGCAGAACAGGGGCATCAAAATCATATAGAGCATCTTCTGCCGGTTTTCCCCCAGCCAGATAAGGCTGCGTTCCAAAAGCGGCTGCAAGCCATACAAAATGACCATGCCGCCCAGGCCAAAGCGCATACTGGCGCTCAAACAGATGCGCCCCTGCCACTGGTAAGTATACCGGGTATAGTCCCACAGCCAGCCGCCGGTTTTCCATTCCAGGATATAGCTGGCGGCTAGTTCGACCGTTGTGGTCAAGACGACGACAGCCAGAAATACCACCACCGGCATCAGATTGAGCCGCCCGATCAAAAGCTTGCGGCGCGACCATCCGCGCAGACAGGTGAGCAGCAGCAACACGCCTACTCCATACACCGGCAGATAGGGTCCCCACAAAAACCCCCGGTTGGAAAATCCCCAGCGGTACACCACAGTTTCCAGGAACACTTCATAGCACCATCCCAAAAACGAATAGGCCAGAAAGCACAGGAACCCGGCGATAAATTTTCTTTTCCCCATAAACTCTCTTTTTAAAAAAAAGGGCGGTTTTCCCGCCCTTTTTCTTTTTACAGTCTTTCTTCCAGCTTCTTGCGGCGTTCTTCGAACCCCGGCTTGCCCAGCAGGGCAAACATGTTCTTCTTGTACGCTTCCACACCCGGCTGGTCAAACGGATTGACGCCCAGCAGGTACCCCGACAGGCCGCAGGCCTTTTCAAAGAAATAGGTCAGGTAACCGAAGTGGTATGCGTCTGCTTCGTCGATCTCGAGCAGGATGTTGGGCGTGCCGCCGTCCATGTGGGCGATCAGCGTACCAGCATACGCCTTGGAGTTGACGAACTGGACGCTCTTGCCTGCCAGATAGTTCAGGCCGTCGATATCGTCCTCCCACGCTTCAATAACGCTTTCGCTGCGCGGCTTCTTGACCCAAACCACGGTTTCAAAGACGTTGCGGGTGCCGTCCTGGATATACTGACCGATCGAGTGCAGGTCGGTCGAGAAGTTGGCCGAAGTTGCAAAGATGCCCTTGTGGTCCTTGCCTTCGGATTCGTTGTAAAGCTGCTTGAACCACTCGCCCATCATGACGAGGGACGGCTCATAGTTGACCAGAATCTCAATCGCCTTGCCCTTGCGGTACAGCAGGTTGCGCAGCGTCGCATATTTCGTGCAAGCGTTGTCGTCCTTCTGGAAGTCAGCACGTGCTTCGGCTGCGCCGCGCATGGCTTCGGCGATGTCTACACCGGCAACTGCCATGGGCAGCAGACCAACCGCAGTCAGCACCGAGAAACGGCCGCCAACATCGTCCGGTACCACAAAGGTTTCGTAGCCTTCGTCATCTGCGAGCTGCTTGAGCGCGCCGCGGGCACGGTCGGTCGTAGCAAAGATATGCGCCTTGGCGCCTTCCTTGCCGTATTTCTGCTCGGCGAGCTTGCGGAATACGCGGAATGCAATCGCCGGTTCGGTCGTAGTGCCCGACTTGGAGATGACGTTCACGCTAAAGTCACGGTCGCCGATGATTTGAATGATGTCGTTGATATAGGACGAAGAAATGTTGTTGCCAACAAAATATACTTCCGGGATGCCTTCGGGACGCACGTTGTTATACATCTGGCCCTTGACGAATTCGATTGCCGCGCGGGCGCCCAGATAGGAGCCGCCAATGCCGATGACAACCAGCACGTCGCTGTGGCCCTGGATGCGCTTGGCAGCCGCCTGGATGCGTGCAAACTCTTCCTTGTCATAGTTGACCGGCAGATCGATCCAGCCATGATAGTCGTTTCCGGCGCCGGTATGGTCTTGGAGCATACCCTCTGCCGTCTGCAACATGGGAGCCATTTGTTTGACTTCGTAGTCTTCTACAAACCCGGCCAATCCAGTTGTTTTCAATTCCATTGCCATTTTTTAACCACCTTATCCTTCGTTTTTCTCAATCCCGAGCAGGAGGTCTTTGAAGCGGCCGCACGGCACATTTCAAAGGTTTCTCTGCTTTGGATATAGTATACCATATTTTGAGACATCTGACCAGCAATGCGACGAATCTTGACAAAAAACAAGCTGCCCGTGGGCAGCTTGTGTGGGAATTTAGCGATAAATCGGGAAACGGGAGCACATTTCGGTCACATTGGCACGAATCTCGTCTGCCTTTGCATCGAAATCGGTTGCTGCCTGCCAGATAAAGCCGGCAATGCGCAGCATTTCGGGTTCACCAAAGCCGCGAGTCGTAACCGCCGGGGTGCCGACACGCAGGCCGGAGGTGACAAACGGGCTTTCCGGATCGTTGGGGATGGCGTTCTTGTTGGCCGTGATATAGACTTCGTCCAGACGGTTTTGCAGCACCTTACCGGTCACGCCTGCCTTGCGCAGGTCAACCAGCATCAGATGGTTGTCGGTGCCGCCCGAAACCAGGTCAAAGCCCTGGTCCAGCAGGGCCTGTGCCAGAACCTTGGCATTGCGTGCCACATTGGTCTGGTAAGCCTTGAACTCCGGCTTGAGTGCTTCACCAAAGCAAACCGCCTTGGCTGCGATGACGTGCATGAGCGGACCGCCCTGGGTGCCCGGGAAGATGGCCTTGTTCATCTTCTTGGCGATCTCCTCGTTGTTGGTCAGGATCACACCGCCGCGGGGACCACGCAGGGTCTTATGGGTAGTGGTGGTGACAACGTCGGCATACGGCAGCGGATTCATGTGCAGACCAGCAGCGACCAGACCTGCGATATGCGCCATATCGACAAACAGATATGCGCCCACGCTGTGCGCGATCTGTGCGAACTTTTCAAAATCGATGGCGCGCGGATAAGCCGATGCACCGGCGATGATCATCTTGGGCTGTTCCTTCTTGGCCAGCGCCTCGACGGCATTGTAATCGATGTAGCCGTTTTCATCCACGCCATAGGGTACGATATGATACAGAAGGCCCGACTGATTGACCGGAGAGCCATGGGTCAGATGGCCGCCGTTGTCCAGGCTCATACCCAAAACGGTATCGCCCGGCTTTACCAGCGCCTGATACACCGCCATATTGGCCTGTGCACCCGAGTGCGGCTGTACATTGGCATATTCTGCGCCAAACAGCTTGCAGACACGGGCAATGGCCAGACGCTCGACTTCGTCCACACATTCGCAGCCACCATAATAGCGCTTGCCCGGATACCCTTCTGCATATTTATTGGTCAGGACCGAGCCCATGGCAGCCATGACCGCTTCGCTGACGATATTTTCCGACGCAATCAGCTCAATGTTGCGGCACTGTCGGTCGTATTCCTGACGGATCATTGCGCCGACTTCCGGGTCATATTGGCGGACAAAATTCATTGCATCCCCAACGATCATTCAAAAACCCTCCCACTTATGATAAAATTCCTAATATGAAGCAAAAAATCTTCTATTAAAATTAAAACACATTTTCAAGATTTTGCAACCTTGTAGCCGAACTTTTTTATTTTTCAGCACACTATACTTTTCCTTTTGCCATCCTGCATCCTTTTTTCATCATTTCTACCAGATTTGGCGTCGTCTTGTGGAAACGCCGGTCTGGTCACAGAAGCAGTCTGGCTATCGGTTATCTTAACCGCATCGGGCTGCCCCGATACCCGCAAAAGCATCTTGTGTTTCCCGCCCTGCGCGTGCTATGATAGAAAAAAACCGGGAGGTTTCGACTGATGACAAAAAAAGACCGCGCCAAAGCGGCCGTGGACCTGCTGCGGCAGGCCTATCCGGACGCCACCTGCGCGCTGCAATACACCCACGATTATGAACTTCTGTTTGCCACCCGCCTGTCGGCCCAGTGCACCGACGCGCGCGTCAATATCGTGACCAAAGACCTGTTTATCCGTTTTCCGACGCTGGAAAGCTTTGCCGAAGCGCCGGTGGAGGACATTGAGGACGGCATCAAGACCTGCGGCCTGTTCCGCACCAAGGCGCGCGACCTCAAGGCCTGCGCTCAGATGCTGCTGACTGACTTTGGCGGCAAGGTACCGGACAACATGGCTGACCTTCTGCGCCTGCCCGGCGTGGGCCGCAAAACGGCTAACCTCATTTTGGGCGACATCTTCGGCCAGCCCGCCATTGTCACCGACACTCATTGCATCCGGCTGTCCAACCGGCTGGGGTTTGTCAAGAACGTCAAGGACCCGGTTAAGGTGGAAACCGCGCTGCGCGCGCTTATTCCTCCAGCTGAGTCGTCCGACTTCTGCCACCGGCTAGTGCTGCATGGCCGCGAAGTGTGCACCGCCCGCTCGGCCCAGTGCGAAAAATGCTGCCTGGCCTCCATCTGCCCTTCCTATCCGCTCGGCTAAAGAAAAAAGCGTTCCCGAAAAAACGGGAACGCTTTTTTTAGTCTTCAAACAGGGGTGTGGAGAAATACCGCTCGGCCGTATCCGGCAGGACGGT
The DNA here is from genome assembly GCF_900604335.1 of Intestinibacillus sp. Marseille-P6563. NCBI lineage: Bacteria > Bacillati > Bacillota > Clostridia > Eubacteriales > Butyricicoccaceae > Intestinibacillus > Intestinibacillus sp. Marseille-P6563. The sequence continues at coordinate 1,201,832 of NZ_UWOD01000001.1, forward strand.
CACGACCCGCTTGCCCGGCCCCAGCTTCTTGGCCAGCTGGATGGCCGCCGCTACGTTGGTGCCCGACGAAATGCCGCACATCAGGCCCTCCTTGCGTGCCAAATCCTTGGCGGTCTGCAAGGCTTCGTCGTCGGTGACGATATAGATGTCGTCGTAAATCTCACGGTCCAGAATGGCCGGGATGACGCCGTCGCCAATGCCCATCTGGATGTGGGTACCGATCGAGCCGCCCGACAAAATGGCCGCGTGTTCGGGCTCGACCGCCCAGATGGTCATGTCGGGGTTCTGCGCCTTGAGCACGCCGCCGATGCCGGTGATCGTGCCGCCGGTGCCAATGCCCGAGCAGAAACCATGGATAGGTCCTTCCACCTGAGACAAGACCTCAATGCCGGTATGGTAACGATGCACCAGCGGATTGGCCGGATTTTCAAACTGCTGGGGCACAAACACCTTGGGGTCTTCGGCCGCCATTTTCAGAGCGGTGTCCAGGCATTCCTGGATGCAGGCGCCGATGTCGCCCGCGTCATGCACCAAAATCACTTCGGCGCCGTAGTGCCGCACCAGCTTGCGCCGCTCCTCAGATACCGAGTCGGGCATGATGATGATGGTCTTATAGCCCTTGACCGCGCCAATGAGCGCCAGGCCGATGCCCTGGTTGCCGCTGGTCGGCTCGACGATGATCGAATCGTCGTGCAGCAGGCCACGCGCTTCGGCGTCCGCGATCATGTTATACGCTGTGCGCGTTTTGATCGACCCGCCGACGTTCAGGCCTTCGAACTTGACCAGAATTTCGGCTGCCCCTTCGGGCGCCATGTGGTTCAAACGCACCATGGGGGTATGTCCCATAGCGTCCAGAATATTATTATAAATCATAGGAATCGACTCCAATCCCAAAGAATCACAGATACATACTTATTCATTATATGCGCAAACAGCCCGTCCGTCAACCGCGTGCCGCTTCCTGCAAGACCATTTGTACCCAAAGCGCGGTTTTTGCCAAAAAGTTTAAGCAGAATGCACGCGGGATTGTGCCGGGTGCCGAAAAAGAAAATTTGCCGCAAAAACCGGTTGACTTTTTGCGCGGAAGCCCGTATGATGAAACCAAGATAGAGGGTCATATGACTGACGGAACCGTGGAGATATACCACATGGAGTATGACCAATAGTGCGCCGGCCGTCTGGGCAAGTCTTTCTTGTGCCCAGGCGTATTTTTTTGCCCCTGGACACCATCCAGGGGCTTTTTATGTCCTGCAAAAGGAGGTTTTGCCAATGGCGGTCGGATACATCCATTCTTTCGAATCCATGGGGCTGGTGGATGGCCCCGGTATCCGTTCGGTTGTATTTTTACAAGGCTGCTGCCTGCGCTGCGCCTTCTGTCACAACCCGGACACCTGGGGGCTGACCGGCGGCACGCCGACCGAGCCCGAAGCGCTGGTGCGCAAGCTGTCCCGCTTTCGCAGTTACTATCAGAAATCGGGCGGCGGCGTGACCTTTTCGGGCGGCGAACCGCTCATGCAGCCCGATTTCCTGCTCGACTGCCTGCGGCTGTGCCATGACGCCGGCATCCACACCTGCATCGACACTGCGGGCGTGGGGCGGGGTGATTATGCGGACATCCTCAAATATACCGACCTGGTGCTCTACGATGTCAAGCACCACGACCCGGTGTCCTATGAGGCCCTGACCGGCCGGCCGATGGACCAAACGCTGCGCTTTGTCGAAGCGGTCCGCCAAAGCGGCACGCCGATGTGGGTACGGCATGTGGTCGTCCCCGGACGCACCGACAGCGCCGACCATCTGCGTGCGCTGCGCGCTTATGTCGATACGCTGCCGAACGTACACAAAGTGGAATTGCTGCCCTATCACAAACTGGGCGAAAACAAATATAACGTGCTGGGGATTCCCTATCCCCTGACGGGTACCCCGCCGATGGACAAGGCGCGCTGCGCGTCTTTGCAACAGGAATTTTTCGGAGATCTAGGAGGAGAATAACCATGATGCAATATACCGAATGGAACGGCTTCCGCGAAGGCAACTGGCAGCGCGAAATCGACGTGCGCAGCTTCATTCAGAAAAACTACACCCTCTACGAAGGCGACGCCTCTTTCCTGGCCGGGCCGACCGCCCGCACCCAGGCCGTCTGGTCCAAGTGTGAAAAACTGCTGCTCGAAGAACTGAAAAAGGGCATCCTCGATGTGGAAACCCATATCATCTCGGGCATCGACAATTTTGCGCCCGGCTACATTGACAAAGATAACGAAGTCATCGTCGGCTTGCAGACCGACGCGCCCTTAAAGCGCATCGTCAACCTCTACGGCGGCCTGCGCATGGCCAAGTCCTCGCTCGAGCAGTACGGCTACACCCTCGACCCGACCATTGACCGTCACTTTTCTGAGTACCGCAAGACCCACAACGAAGGCGTATTTGACGCTTACCCCAAGCGCACCCGTCTGGCGCGCTCGGCCGGCCTGCTGACCGGTCTGCCGGATGCCTATGGCCGCGGCCGCATCATCGGCGACTATCGCCGCGTGGCGCTCTACGGCATCGACCAGCTGATCGAGTTTAAGAAGGCCGACCTCGACGAAATCGACGGCCCGATGGACGAGGAGCGCATCCGCCTGCGCGAGGAAGTTTCCATGCAGATTCGCGCGCTCGGCGAAATCAAATCCATGGCCGCAAAATACGGTGTCGATCTGTCCCGCCCGGCCAAGGACGCCCGCGAAGCCGTTCAGTTTACCTATATGGCCTACCTTGCCGGTATCAAGGAAAACAACGGCGCCGCGACCTCGCTCGGCCGCACCTCGACTTTCCTCGACATCTACATCCAGCGCGACCTGGACGCCGGTATCCTGGACGAAGAAGGCGCACAGGAACTGATCGACCAGTTCATCATCAAGCTGCGTCTGGTGCGCCATCTGCGTACCCCGGAATACAACGAACTGTTCGGCGGCGACCCGACCTGGGTCACCGAATCGATCGGCGGTGTGGACATCCACGGCCGCCCGCTCGTCACCAAGAACTCGTTCCGCTACCTGCACACGCTGACCAACCTCGGCACCGCGCCCGAACCCAACCTGACCGTTCTGTGGTCGGAACATTTGCCCGAAACCTTCAAGGCATACTGCGCGCAGATGTCGATCGACACCGACTCCATCCAGTACGAAAACGACGACGTGATGCGCCCGATCTACGGCGACGACTACGCCATTGCCTGCTGTGTATCGGCCATGCAGGTCGGCAAGCAGATGCAGTTCTTCGGCGCACGCTGCAACATGGCCAAGAGCCTGCTGTACGCCATCAACGGCGGCGTGGACGAAAAGAAGGGCACCGTGGTCGTGCCCGGCATCGAGCCGATCACGGACGACGTACTCGACTACGAAAAGGTGCGCGCCAACTACGACAAGGTGCTGGCCTACAACGCCGAACTTTACACCGATACACTCAACATCATCCACTTCATGCACGATAAATACGCCTACGAAGCCAGCCAGATGGCGCTGCACGACACCCATGTCGAGCGCCTGACCGCTTACGGCATCGCGGGTCTATCGGTGGCAGCCGACTCGCTTTCGGCCATCCGCTACGCTACTGTCAAACCCATCCGCAACGAGCAGGGTCTGGCTGTGGACTTTGAGACCATCGGCGACTTCCCGAAGTATGGCAACGACGACGACCGTGCCGATGACGAAGCGGTCTACATTGTCACCAAGTTCTCGGGGGAACTGAAAAAGCATCCGTTCTACCGCGGCGCCAAGCACACCCTGTCGGCGCTGACCATCACCTCGAACGTCATGTACGGCAAAAAGACCGGCACCACCCCGGACGGCCGCAAGGCGGGCGAACCGCTGGCGCCGGGCGCAAACCCGATGCACTGCCGCGACTTGAACGGCGCGCTGGCATCCCTCAACTCGGTCGCCAAGATCCCCTACCGTAATGTCTGCCAGGACGGTGTGTCCAACACCTTTTCGATCGTGCCCGACGCGCTGGGCAAGACCCCGGACGAGCGCACCCGCAATCTGGTCGCCATTCTGGACGGTTACTTCTGCCAGGGTGCACACCATCTGAACGTCAATGTCATGAACCGCGACACCCTGCTCGACGCCATGGACCATCCGGAAAAGTATCCGACCCTGACCATCCGCGTATCCGGCTATGCGGTCAACTTCAACCGCCTGTCCCGCGAGCAGCAGGAAGAAGTCATCTCCCGGACTTTCCACGAGAGCATGTAAATCGCCCATCTAATTCCTTCTCCATACATATAGAAAAAGACTGGTGCATTCGGCACCAGTCTTTTTCGTTTATCTTGCGCATTCGCCGCCCACGCCGCGCAGCACATCGAGCCCATGGCCGATAACGTCCACAAACACGGCCAAGCTTTCTTCGACCGCCTTGAGGCTTCCGGGCAGGTTGACAATCAAGGTTTTGCCGCGGATGACACTCACGCCGCGGCTAAGCATGGCGCGGGGCGTAATTTTCAGGCTTTCGGCACGGATGGCCTCGGCAATGCCGGGCACCTGCCGCTCGGCGACGGCCAGCGTCGCCTCGGGCGTCACATCGCGGGGCGAAAACCCGGTGCCGCCTGTCGTCAGCACCAGATCACATCCAGCCCGGTCGCACAGGTAGCACAGTTCTTCCATCAAACGGTCTTTGTCGTCGGGCAGCACCCGATAATTCGTGACCGTGAAGCTATCCGGCAGCAGCTCGGCAATGCGCGGGCCGCTCTTGTCCTCCCGGGCGCCGGCTGCGCCCTTGTCGCTCGCGGTCAGCACGCCGACCCGGTAGACCGGCCGAATCTCCATCCCCGGCTCCACCCAGCCGCTTTGCAGCACCTTGGCGAACACGCCCTCACGCGGCATGATGCAGTCACCCACCCGCTCACGGATGGCACAGCCGTGGTGGCATTCCTTGCCGATCTGGGTGATCTCCAGCAGGGCATCCCCGCATTTGAGACACGAGCCGACCGGCAGCGCCGCCAAGTCGATACCCCGTACGAGCAGGTTTTCCCCAAACGCGCCGTCCTCGACCCCCGCACCACGGGCATTGAAATCATCGACTTTGTCCGCGCTTAACAGGCTGACCTGCCGGTGCCAGTCCCCGGCGTGGGCGTCGCCCACCAGCCCCCAGTTTTCCTTGCAGTACGCCCGGGGATAGCAGGTCTTTTGCGTACCCCGTTCCGGGCTCATGCAAACGGCTTCAATCGTTCCCATTGGTGAGTTCCTCCTTGCGATTCCACACACCTGACTTGCCGCCCGCCTTATGCAGCAGCCGGATGTCGGTGATCTCCATGCCCCGGTCGATGGCCTTGCACATATCATAAATGGTCAGCAGGGCAGCCGACACCCCGTGCAGGGCTTCCATCTCCACGCCGGTTTGCCCGGCGCAGCGGGTCGTGCAGGTGCAGCGCACCGTGTGGGTATGCTCGTCGAGCGCAAACTCGACCGCGCAATGGCTCATCGCAATCGGGTGGCACAGCGGGATGATATCCGCCGTGCGCTTGGCGGCCATAATGCCCGCAATGCGCGCCACGCCCAGCACGTCGCCCTTTTTCGCGGTGCCTGCGGCCACGGCGCGAAAGGCGTCCTCGCCCAAATGGATGCAGCCCTCGGCCACGGCTTCCCGCCCGGTGACCGCCTTGCCGCCCACATCGACCATATGCGCTTCGCCTGCCGCATTAAAATGGGTCAGTTTTTGTTCCATCATTTTCCCTTTCCGAACCCGCAATTGGGGTAAATGCACACCGGGCAGTTCAGGCACAGCCCGCCCTCACCCAGCGCAGCCAAATCGTCAGCCGTGACCGGGTCATCGGCCATCAGGTGCGGCAAAATAAGGTCAAAAATCGTGCGTCCAGCATACATCACGCAGCCGGGCAGGCCGCACACCGGCACCCGCTGCTCGCCGTAGTAGGCCAGCAGGAACATAGCCCCGGGCAGCACGGGCGCGCCGTAGCTGACAATGTCCGCCCCGGTGTTCTTGATGGCCAGCGGGGTTTTATCGTCCGGGTCCACGCTCATACCGCCCGTGCATACGACGATGTCTGCACCCTGTTCAATGAGGTCCAAAATGGCCCTGGTGCCGCGGGCTGGGTCGTCCCCAACGCGGATTTCTCCCAGCACCTCGGCCCCGTATTCGGCGAACTTATCCCGCACCACGGGGGTGAATTTGTCCTCGATGAGGCCCTTTTCGACCTCGCTGCCGGTGACAACAATGCCGGCACGCTTCTTTAAAAAGGGACGCACCGCGCACAGCGGCTGACCGCCCGCGGCTTCGGCGGCCGCGTCCAGCTTCTTTTCATCGATGACCAGCGGGATGACGCGCGTGCCGAGCAGCTTGTCGCCCTTTTTGACCGGCGTATTGCCGTGGCGGGTAGCAATCATGATTTCGCCCAGCGCATTGACCCGTTTGAGGGCATCCGAGCGCACCTGGAACAGGCCGTCACACGCGGCGAACAGCTCGATCTTGCCTTCGCGCGCTTCGCTTTTGGTCATGTGTTCGTTTTCGCACAGAGCGGCCAGACGCGCTGCGCCCTCGTCCTCGTGCAGGAAGCCTTCGGGCTTTTCCCAGACGAACAGATGCTCCTTGCCCATGGACAGCAGCACCGGGATGTCCTCCTCGGTGACCACATGCCCCTTACGGAAGCGCGCGCCTTTGTATTGTCCCGGAATGATCTGGGTCAGGTCGTGGCACAGCACGTGGCCGACTGCATGGATGGTTTCGATCTCTTTCATGCCTTTACCTCCCGCAGCACCAGTTCGGTGCAGTAATCAAAATAGGCATCCAAGTCAAAAGCCGCCGGTTCGACCAGATATTGCAGGCTGGCTCCCTCCATCATGGACACCATGACGGCGGCGAGCAGACGCCGCTTGTCCTCGGTCAGATGGGCGGCAAAGGCGTCCAGCATGGCGCCTACTTCCTCGCGCCAGTTGCGGAACGAAGCGCGGATTTCATCCCGCATCGCGGCATCCACGCGCGCCTGCGCCCAAAACTCGATCTCGGCATAGTCATATTTGGGCTCTTTTAGGATGAAGTTCTTCTTCTGCCCCCAAAAAGCCTCGAGCTGGCTTTCTAGCGCGCCGCCCTCGCCGCCCAGTGCGCGGCGCAGTTCGATGCAGTGCTGCAAGACTTTTTTCTGCACCGCCAGCAGCAACTCGTGTTTGGATTTATAGTAGTAGTGGATGTTGGACTGAAACAGCCCGGCCTTTTCGGCGACAAGCGCCATGCGCACGCCGCTGAGGGTCTTTTCCTGCAACACATCAAACGCCGCATCCAAAATGCGTTCTTCCGTACTTTCTTCAGGCATCGCTTCTTTTTTTCGCATCCGCTTCACCTCTTTTGTTTTGCTATCTGTATTATAACAAAATCGCTCGGAGTTGTCATCCGCTTACAGGCTCCCTGCGAAATTTTCTTGGTTGTTCGCCCAAAACTTCTGCCGCAAACTTTGTTAAGAATGTAACATATTTTTGTGTAAAAAATCGCTTTTTTGTGCATTTTTCTTGATTTTTTCGTTTTTTCATCCCATTCGGTCCGCTTTTCGTGATATTGCGCCGGGAATGCGGTTTTTTTAGAATCTTGCGGTCCTTTTTAACCATTTGACAAGGGCTTCGAAATCTTTTACCATCAGAGGAACAAGATTTTCCCGGCATCTGGAAACCCCGTGCGGCCGGCCCTTTTCGGGCCGCTGCACCTTTCTTTTTGCCGGGTGCAACAACAGCGGAGCGGCTGTCGCCCCATGCTCCGTGAAAGGAAGGAAGTAGCAAAATGAGCAGACTGTACATCGAAACACCCAGTCAGGCCCAAACGGTCATTGAGGGCCTGTACCGGGATGTGGAACGGCGTATTGCGGCCAGCCCTCCGGGGCTGTGTCCGGTGGACATGGCGCTCTCGTTCCTCAAGCTGTGTCACGCGCAGACCTGCGGCAAATGTGTGCCCTGCCGCATCGGTCTGGGACAGCTGGCCACCCTCCTCGAGCGCGTGCTCGACGACGAGGCCGACATGAGTACCCTGGACCGCATCGAAAAGACCGCCCGCGTCATCGCTGATTCGGCGGACTGCGCGATCGGTTTCGAAGCGGCCGCCATGGTGCTGCGCGGCGTGCGCGGCTTCCGCGACGACTATGTCGAACATATTGTCAACCACCGCTGCATCACTGGGCTGACCCAGCCGGTGCCGTGTGTGTCCATGTGTCCGGCGCATGTCGATATCCCCGGCTACATTGCCCTGATCCACGACAAAAAATACGCCGATGCGGTCCGTCTCATCCGCAAAGACAATCCCTTCCCTTCGGCTTGTGCCTTCGTCTGCGAACATCCCTGTGAAGCGCGCTGCCGCCGTAATATGGTGGACAACGCGGTCAACATCTGCGGCCTGAAACGCTATGCGGTCGAGCAGGCGGGCGTTGTGCCCGCTCCGGTCTGCGCCGAATCCACCGGCAAGCGTGTCGCTGTCATCGGCGGCGGCCCGGGCGGCCTGTCGGCGGCCTATTACCTGAGCCTCATGGGCCACAAGGTGGTCGTATTCGACCGGCTGAAAAAACTGGGCGGCATGCTGCGTTACGGCATCCCGGATTACCGTCTGCCGCCCGAGATCCTCGACCAGGACATCAACGCCATCCTGTCCACGGGTGTCGAGACCCGCATGGGCGTGACCATCGGCAAGGATGTACCGTTTGAGGACATCGAGAAAGAATTTGACGCCATCTACATTTCGATCGGCGCGCACAACGACAAGAAGATCGGTATCCCCGGTGAGGACAGCGTGGGCGTCATGAGCGCCGTGGAGCTGCTGCGCGACATGGGCGACGGCCACAAGCCCGACTTTACCGGCAAGCGCGTGGTCGTCATCGGCGGCGGCAACGTATCCATGGACGCCACCCGCACGGCCAAGCGCCTGGGCGCGGCTTCGGTCACCTGCATGTACCGTCGCCGGGTCGAGGATATGACCGCGCTGGCCGAGGAAATCGAAGATGCAGCGGCCGAAGGATGCGAGATCATGCCGCTGCAAGCGCCGGTTGCCATCCAGCCGGACGAAAACGGACGGGTTGCCGCCATCGTCACCCGCCCGCAGATGATCGGTCCGGTGGGCAGCGACGGCCGCCCACGTCCGCAGAACAACGGCGAACCCGACCGCATCACCCCCTGCGATATTGTCATTGTGGCCATCGGCCAGGGCATCGATTCGTCGGCCTTTGCCGAAGCCGGCGTACCCACCGTGCGCGGCGCCATCTCGGCCCTGCCCGATTCGTTCGTCAAAGGAAAGCCCAACGTCTTTGCCGGCGGCGACGCGGTCACCGGTCCGGCGACCGTGATCCGCGCCATTCAGGCCGGTAAGGTCGCGGCGGCGAATATTGATAACTTCCTGGGCTTCTCGCACGAAATCAAGTCCGGGGTCTACATCCCGCCTGCACGCCTGTCCACCACGCCGGCCTGCGGCCGCGTTTCGCCGGGCAGCCGTCCGGCGCAGGAACGCGCATGCGATTTTGGGCTGGCCACGCTCAGCATGACCGAAAACGAGGCCATGCAGGAATCGTCCCGCTGCCTGCGGTGCGATCACTTCGGCTACGGCAACTTTAAAGGAGGGCGGCAGGAAAAATGGTAAATGCAACCATCGACGGAATCGCGGTCCGTGTCGCAAACGGTACGACCATCAAGCAGGCCGCGGAAAGCGTGGGCATCACGATCCCCTCGCTGTGTTATCTGAAAGACTTAAACGAAATTGGCGCCTGCCGGGTGTGCTGTGTCGAAATCGAAGGCGAACAGCGCATGGTGCCCTCGTGCAACAACCCGGTGCAGGAAGGCATGGTCATCCACACCAATTCGCCCCGCGCCCGCGAAACGCGGCGGGTCAATGTGGAACTCATCCTGTCGCAGCATGATTGCCATTGCGCGACCTGTGTGCGCTCGGGCAACTGCAAATTGCAGACCCTGTCCAACGATCTGGGCATTCTGGTCAATCCCTATCAGGAAGATCTGCCGCGCGGCATCAAGAGCAAGTGGACCACCACCTTCCCCCTGTTCCGCGACGCGGCCAAGTGCATCAAGTGCATGCGGTGCGTGCAGGTGTGCGATAAAGTGCAGAGCCTGAGCATCTGGGAGCTGACCAGCTCGGGCAGCCGTTCGACCATCGACGTTTCCTTCAACCGCCGCATCAAGGACGCCGACTGTGCTCTGTGCGGCCAGTGCATCACCCATTGTCCGGTGGGCGCGCTGCGCGAACGCGATGATACCGTCCGCGCCTTCTCGGCCCTGTCCGACCCGGACAAGATCACGGTTGTCCAAATCGCGCCTGCGGTGCGCACGGCCTGGGGCGAAGCCTTTGGCCTGCCGCCCGAAAAGGCGACCGTCGGCCGTCTGGCGGCTGCGCTGCGCCGCATGGGCTTTGACTATGTCTTTGACACCACCTTCTCGGCCGACCTGACCATCATGGAGGAAGGCTCGGAATTTTTGGAGCGCCTGCAAAAGGGCGATCTGCAAAAATACCCGATGTTCACGTCGTGCTGTCCGGGTTGGGTGCGGTTCTTAAAGAGCCAGTATCCCGAACTGACCCATTGGCTGTCCACCTCCAAGTCCCCGCAGCAGATGTTCGGCGCGGTGTCCAAGACCTGGTTTGCCGAAAAGATGGGCTTAGACCCCAAAAAGCTGTTCTGCATCTCGATCATGCCGTGTCTTGCCAAGAAGGCCGAATGCGACCTGCCGACCATGCAGGACGAAGCCTATGGCCAAGACGTCGACCTGGTGCTCACCGTGCGTGAGATCACGCGCATGCTGCGCGCCGACCAACTGGACCCGGCCAACATGCCCGACGAGCCGCTCGACTCGCCCTTGGGCGAAGGCACGGGCGCAGGCGTCATCTTTGGCGCGACCGGCGGCGTAATGGAAGCCGCGCTGCGTTCGGCTTATTATCTGGTCACCGGCCACAATCCGTCGGTCAACTCCTTCCACGATGTGCGCGAAGTGATGAACGACGATGTGCTGGGACTGCATACGCTGGGCCGCGGCTGGCGGGAGGCGACCTTTGACCTCAAGGACACCCCGGTGCGTGTCGCGGTCGCCAGCGGACTCGGCAATGCCCGCGCGCTGTGCAAGGCGATCTTGTCGGGCGAAAAGCAGTATGATTTCGTCGAGATCATGGCCTGCCGCGGCGGCTGCGCCGGCGGCGGCGGACAGCCCATCCACGACGGCGAAGAGCGCGCGCTGGTCCGCGGTCAGGTCCTCTATGGGCTGGACAAGGTTTCCGAACTACGTTTCTCGCATGAAAACCCGGCGGTCGGCGCCCTGTATGAAGAGTATCTGGGTCAGCCTCTGTCCGAACGGGCCGAGCACCTGCTGCATACCGATCACGAAGGCTGGATCATGCCGCCTCATCCCGATTACGGCAAAGAGTAACAAGATATAACAAGCCTCCGCCCACAAAGTATCCTATATCGGCGGAAATTACCCATAAACTTCGCAAGATTCGAGTGGCGGAAAATCGGAGAAAGACCTATAATAATCCCGTAAGGATCGATAAAACTTCGACGGATTCGTTCTTTCTCTATCTCTTTATTTCTTGCGCAAGAGCCGCTTCCATTTGGGGGCGGCTTTTGTCATGTTCCACGAAATCCTGCAAAGGACATAAAAATTTTACACGGGTCATTGTCTTTGGACACAAATTTCATTACAATAGAAGGTGAGAATAAATTTGAAGACCGCAGGGGGAACGCGTATGAAACAAATCGGTTTTGATAATGACAAATACCTCGCCATGCAGTCGGCGCACATCAAGGAGCGCATCGCGCAGTTTGGCGGCAAACTTTATCTGGAGTTTGGCGGCAAGCTGTTTGACGATTATCATGCTTCCCGCGTGCTGCCCGGCTTTGCACCCGACAGCAAGGTGCGCATGCTGACCCAGCTCAAAGACGACGCCGAAATCGTCATCGTCATTTCGGCGGGCGACATCGAAAAGAACAAGGTGCGCGCCGACATCGGCATCACCTACGACATGGACGTACTGCGCCTGATCGACGCTTTCCGCGGCATCGGGCTGTATGTCGGCAGTGTAGCCATCACCCAGTACTCTGGACAGGCTGCCGCCGATGCTTTCAAAAAGCGGCTGACCGCACTGGGCGTGCCGGTCTACACCCATTATCCGATCGCCGGGTATCCGAGCAATGTCCCCCTGATCGTATCCGACGAGGGTTATGGCCGCAACGAATACATTGAAACCACCCGCCCGCTCGTGGTGGTCACCGCACCCGGTCCGGGCTCGGGCAAAATGGCGACCTGCCTGTCCCAGCTCTACCATGAATATAAGCGCGGCGTTTCGGCTGGTTACGCCAAGTTCGAGACCTTCCCGATCTGGAACCTGCCTTTAAAGCATCCGGTCAACCTGGCCTATGAAGCGGCCACGGCGGACCTCAACGACGTCAACATGATCGACCCCTTCCATCTGGAGACCTACGGCATCACAACGGTCAACTACAACCGCGACGTTGAGATTTTCCCGGTGGTCAATGCCATCTTTGAAAAGATCGCGGGCAAAAGCCCCTACCATTCGCCGACCGATATGGGCGTCAACATGGCGGGCAAGTGCATCTTTGACGATGAGATCTGCCGCGCGGCCTCCTGCCAGGAGATCATCCGCCGCTATTACCAGGCCCGGTGCGATGCCCGCATGGGCCGTGCCGATGAAAGCTGTGCGCATAAGATCGAACTGCTCATGAACCAGGCCAAGATCACACCGGCCGACCGTCCGGTCATCGCCGTGGCTGAAAAGAAGGCCGAGGAGACCGGCAGCCCGGCGGCGGCCATCGAACTGCCCGACGGCACGATCGTCACCGGCCGCACCTCGTCGCTGCTGGGTGCGTCGGCAGCGGCGCTGCTCAACGCCCTCAAGCATCTGGCTGGTCTGCCCGATGAACTGCATCTGCTGCCGCCGCTCATCATCGAACCCATCCAGCGGCTGAAAACCCGCGGTCTGGGCAACCATAACCCCCGCCTGCACACCGACGAAGTGCTCATTGCCCTGTCCATCTCGGCGGCCACCAACCCGGCGGCTGACCTGGCTATCCAGCAGCTCAGCGCGCTCAAGGGCTCCGAAGTGCATTCTTCGGTCATTCTGGCCCAGGTCGATGACGGTGTGTTTAAAAAGCTGGGCATGAACCTGACCTGTTCGCCCGTGCACCAGACCAAAAAACTCTATCACAAGTAAAAGCCTTTGGACCATGGCGGCATGATGCCTGTGCGTCATGCCGCTTTCTTTCTCATCTCTGGACCAAGCGAGGCCCCTCTTATGGAACTATACGATCGCTGCCTGCATCTGTGCCGGCATATCCAAACCCTGACCGGCGTCCATACCACGCTGCTTGATATCGGCAAACAGGAATTTTGTATGCCGCCCTTTCATCTCGATTGCAGTCTCACTCCGTCCGGCTGCAGCGCCTACAACACCCATCTGTACGGTGCGTATGAAGCCGAACGCTGGGATGGCAAGTACATCTATTATTGTCCGCGCGGCCTGACGTTCATCGCCACCCCGCCGATTCAAACCGGGGAAACCATGCAGTACTGCATCATCACCGGCCCGATCATCATGACCAACAGCGCCGACGACCCCTTTGAGGACCCCTCGGCGGTGCCTGACCCGCTGCATGATGTGCCCCGCCTGACCACGGCGCAGACCCGCTCGCTCAGCGAAATCGTCGCCGCGGCGGTGTCCTCATTTGCGCTCGATTCGCTGCCACCCGATGTCGATTCGGGCAATCAGGCCGGTATCCTGCAAATGATGTACGACCTTTCGTCCGACGAAGCTGGTCCTCGAACCTATCCCATCGAAACCGAGCGCCGCTTGCAGGAACATGTCCGCTCGGGCGATAAAGAAGCCGCGCAGGCCCTGCTCAACGAACTGCTCGTGCATCTGTACTGCATTGCGGGCAATGACCTGAACATCATCAAGGCGCGCATCCGCGAACTTCTGGTGCTGATGAGCCGGGCGGCCATCGACGGCGGCGCCGATGTGGACGAAATCTTCAACCTGTGCTGCCGGTATGAACAGCAGGTCGATTCCTTTACCACCCCCGAGGTACTCAACCGCTGGGTGGGCGCGATCTTGCACAAGTTCGTCAGCTTTGTGTTTGACTTCAACGACATCAAGCATCAGAACGTAATCTTTAAGACCACGGCTTACATCAAGGACCATCTGACCGACAAGCTGTCGCTCGACCAGGTGGCCGAGCAGGTGTATTTGTCCAAGTCCTATTTCTGCCGCATCATCAAGGAGGAACTGGGCTGCACATTCACCGAATATGTCAACCGCCTGCGCATCGAACGCAGCAAAGTGCTGCTGCGCTCGTCCGGCATCTCGATCGCCGAAGTGGCCTGTGCGGTCGGTTTTGATGACCAGAGTTATTTCACCCGCATCTTTAAAAAGCAGACCGGCGTCGCGCCCGGAAAATACCGCGAAAACCGTCCCAAAAAGACAAAATGACCGCCGGGAAATCCCCGGCGGTCCGAAAAAAAGTCAGGCGAAATCGCCTGACTTTTTTGTTTAGCGTCCGTAAAATTCATCGACCGCTGCAAAGAAGGCGTCGATGTTGTCCCAGCTCGAAAGCGGCGGGATGTCGCAACCCGAAGAAATGACGAAGTTCGGGTGCTTGCAGCAAGCTTCCATGACGCCGAGCGTCGTCTTGCGGATGGATTCGGGCGTGCCGCCGCGGAACTCGCCCGCCGGATCAACGTTGCCCATGCAGATGGTGTCCGCCGGAGCCTTTTCCAGAATTTCAGCCATATCGACCGCGTTGCCGAAGTGGTAAGCGCTCGCACCGCAGGAGAAGATGGAGTCGAGCGTGATGTTGGCCGTATTGCCGCAGTTGTGGTAGATGACGGCAAAGTTTTCGTCGCGTACGGCTTCCACGATGCGCTTGCAGTAATCGCCCGAGAATTCCTGCGCGAGCGCCGGGGACAGCAGACCGGCCAGCGGTTCGGCGATGACCACGCCGTTAGCGCCCACGGCCTTGTAAGCCTTGATATACTCGATGATAAACTGAGTGCTCTTTTCCAGCACAACATGGACCATATCCGGCTCATCGTAGCAGTAGATGAGCGCCTCGGTCACGTCGAGCAGGCGGCCCGCCAGCGAGAACGGTCCAATAACGCCCGCAAAGACCGGACGGTCTTCGATCAGGCCCATGGCCTTTTCAATGGCGTCAATGTAGATCTGGGTGCGGCCTGCGCCGATGGGCGGCACTTCGAGCGTCTCGGCCTGTTCCATACGTTCATCTTCTTCGACCTCGGTGGAGATGACCGGGCCGGTCACAGTCGGCACCTCATCGTCGGATACCCGAATGGGCGCGCCGAAGCATTCGGCTTCGACCGATAGGTCCATCAGGCTCACCGCGCCGCCTGCCTGCGGGGTGCGGTCGGCGACCGCTTTCATGCCGCGCGCCTGGACGTCGCTGTCGGCGATCAGTTCCTTCACCGTGATGCCCAGAAGCTGGATGGACGGGAAGGAGAGTACCGGTAATGCTTTCTTCGCCGGCGCCTCGAGCAGTTCGCGGCACCACTGATCCATATTTCTCTTCATAAACGATCGACCTCCGAAAATGTAGTTTCTGCATATCGCTGTATTCAAGATAGCACGCCCCGCCGGGCGGCTGCTAGGAGAAAATTGTTCAGATTTCGGATATAATTGACTTTGTCATTTGCAGCGTCCGCTCACTCCCCGGTCTCGTCTGCGCGCTCAAAATCGTCCAGCGGCGCCGGTTCGCTGCGAAACTTCCGGTTGCTGTAATCGGCGACAATGCGGCTGTGCGGCGGGCAGGACAGGAACCGTTCATCGTCCCACGGCCCGTTGACCAGCGCGTCCAAAAAGCCCATTTCGCCCTCGACTTTGGTAAATTCCCAGCCAAAATCGGCGGCCGCCTGCCGGGCATAGGCTTCATGCTCCGGCCGCTCGGCCAGCGGACAGGTGATAAAACCGCAGTGTTTATAATTGGTCATCCAATTATTCGTGCATTCCATGAGATAGTCGGCGTTTTCCTCGCCGTATTCAGCCGCGTACTCGGCCCGACGGCGGGCATAGTTTTCCTTGGACGGTGTGAAGGCCTGCTCGATCCATCCGGCGTTGTACCAATAGACGCCCGGCAATCGTGCAAACAGCTCCCGATACCGGTCGGCCGAGCCTAAAAAGAGCGAGATGCAGTCGTCGCACCGCGGCACCACGATGGGCAGCGACCGGCTGCGCAGACCGATCACGCCGTTCGAGCACAGGCCATAGGCCAGCACGATGGCTTCAAAACGCAGCGTTTCGGGCAGATGTTCGTTTTCCCGCTCAATGGTGTCCACGGTTTCCTGCAAGCTGGTGCGCAGCAGGTCGGGCGTATCGTGCAAGCCCTGCCGCAGCCACCACACCCGCACCATATGCCGGCTTTCGGCCACCAGATGGGAGATCTCCCGGTTCATGACCATGCAGCCGATGATGGCAATACGCATCATTTCCCCTCCGTTTCGGTTGGATTGGCCTTATTATACGCCCGCGCCCGGCGCGGGGCAAGGCATGGCCCGCGGTTTTGGACGAAAGTGCAAAGGAAGGGCAATTTCCTCCCAAAGCGGCGCATGATTTTCCTATACGCCGCCCGGTCCGGCGGCCTATACTGAAAGCAGGAAACAGGCAGAAGGAGAGGACCCACATGAATCTGGCCATTGGTATCGATACGGGCGGCACCTGCACCGATGCTGTCCTTTATGATTTTGACACCCGGCGGGTGCTGGGCAGCAGCAAGGCCCTGACCACCTATGACGATCTGACACGCGGCATTTTGCAGGCGCTTGATGGTCTGGACCCGACCCTGTGCCGCCAGGCGCGGCTGGCCGGCCTGTCCACCACCCTGGCGACCAACGCCTGCGTGGAAGGCAAATTCCGCCGCACCCGTCTGCTGCTGCTCGGCATCGACCGCCGCGGCATGGAAAAATACGGCGCCTCCTATGGCTTTACCGACCCGGATGACATCCGTTACCTGTCCTGCCGCACGACCATTACGGGCGGCATCGAAGAAGAACCCGACTGGGACCTTTTGCGGGCGAGCGCCAAGGACTGGTTTGCCGGGGTGGAAGCCTGCGCCGTGTGTGAAATCTACGGCATGCGCAATGGCGCGGTGCTCGAACAAAAGGCGGCGCGCATCGTGCGCGAGCAGACCGGCCTGCCCACCGTATGCGCCAGCCTGCTGTTCGGCGGCCTGTCCAGTTTGGAACGGGCGGCCAGCGCGGTGCTCAATGCCGGGCTGCTGCCGGTCACGCGCGACTTTCTGGACGCCGTACAGCGCGCCTTCCGCGCGCGCGGCATCGATGCCGCCATCCACATCGTGCGTTCGGACAGCAGCCTGATGGGACTAAACTATTCAGCTGAGCACGCGGTCGAGACCCTGCTGTCCGGCCCGGCCGCTTCGGCGCTGGGCGGCAGCGCGCTGACCGGGGAGCCGGACGCGGTCATCGTTGACATCGGCGGCACGACCACCGACGTGGCACTGGTGCAGGACGGTGCACCCCTCCTCTCAGACGACGGCATCCGTGTGGGACAATGGAAAACGCTCATCCGCGGGCTGTTCTCGACCTCGTTTGCCCTGGGCGGGGACAGTGCCATCCGCTGGGATGTCCACGGCAATCGGTCGCTCGGACCCGAGCGTATCATCCCGTTGTGCGTGCTGGCGACCCGCTATCCGGCAGTGACCGAGACGCTGCGCCGCCAGGTATTGGAGACACCCACCCACACTCTCATGCTGCACGAATTTCTCACCCTGGCCCGGGCCGACTGGGCCGATTTACCGCTCTCACTCGAAGCGCATGAGCAAAAGCTGTGCCTTGCGCTCGAAGCCGGGCCGCTCAGCGTACAGCAGGCGGCCGACGTGCTCGGCATCGACAAATACCAGCTGCGCACCCGCACGCTCGAGCAGGCGGGCATCGTGCTGCGTGCCGGTCTGACCCCGACCGACATCATGCACGTACGCGGCGACTACACCCGGTATGACCGCAACGCGTCCATCTGGGCGGCACGGTTTGCCGCCGGGTCGCTGCATGTGGAACTCGAAGCCCTGTGCGATGACATCTATACCGAAGTTTCGCATCGGGTGTTCGACGCGGTGTCGCAGATGCTGCTTGAGCATGCTTCCCCCTATTACCGCACCCACGGGCTGGACGACGGCATGCGTGAACTGCTCCGCCTGCAATGGGAAAACCGGGCATCGGGCGGCAGCGGTCTGCTGCAATACGCCTTCCGCACCCCGGCCAAGATCATTGGCATCGGCGGGCCGGTGCATCTGTTCTTGCCCGCTGCCGCGAAAGCGCTGGGCGCGGAGTGCATCATCCCCGAGGGCGCGTCCACGGCCAATGCCGCGGGCGCCGTGACCGGGCAGACGACCTGCACGGCCACAGCCGAAATCCGGCCGCATGGCCTGTCGCCCGAGGACGAGCAGCAAGGCGATTATGAAGTGCTTTGCGAGGGACAGCCGCCCTGCTACTTTGCTACCGAGAGCGAAGCCGTTGCCTGGGCTTCGGCGCGGCTGGCCGAACATGCGGCTGCCCGCGTGCGCGAACAGGGCGCGGCGGGTGAATTGTCCATTGTGACCCACACCGAGGATGTGACCGGCGGAGGCTGCAAGCTGTGTACCCGCATCCGCGTGACGGCCAGCACTTGTCTGGGCCGTACGATGAAGGAGGTTTGCTGAATATGACGATCACGGTAAAAACCGGCGCGCAGACGCTTGCGCTCGAGGCCGCGCCCGGCGAAAATCTGGGCGATATGCTGCGCCGCGCCATCCCCACCTTTGCGCAGCCCTGCGGCGGCAACCACACCTGCGGCAAGTGCCGGGTCATCCTCGAAGGTGCGGCTCCGGCCCCCTCGGCCAGCGACCTGCGGCTGCTCAGCGAGCAAGAACGGGATGCCGGGGTGCGTTTGGCCTGCTCGTGCCCGGTCACAGACGGCATGACCGTTCATCTCGCGGAAAGCGGTCCGGCGCGCATCGTGGCCTGGAACAAGACCGTACCCTTTGACCGCACCGAGACCGGCTACGGCATTGCGGCCGACATCGGCACCACCACGGTCGCCATGCAGCTGTTTGACCGTGTCAGCGGTCAGGTGCTGGCCGAACGGCTGGAAGAAAACGCGCAGCGTGGCTTTGGCGCGGACGTCATCTCGCGCATCGAGGCGTGTAAGACCGAAGGGCTGGACACCCTATCCAGCCGCATCCGTGAACAGCTCGAACGCATGGCGGCTGCCTGCTTGCATGAGGCGGGCATCGACCACATCGACGAAGCGGTCGTGACCGGCAACAGCACCATGCTCCATCTGTACGAGGGGCTGGACCCGGCCTCGCTCGCGGTCGTACCGTTTGACGTGCAGTCTTACTTTGGCTGCATGAGCCGCCACACGCTTTCGGGTGCGCCCGTTTATCTGCCGCGGTGCGTGGGCGCCTATGTGGGCGCGGACATTATTTGCGCCATCCTGGCCGCCGGGATGCAGGACGGCGGTGTGCAGCTTTTGACCGACATCGGCACCAACGGCGAAATGGCCCTCATGCGGGACGGCAACCTATCCTGCTGCGCCACGGCAGCCGGACCGGCCTTTGAGGGCGCGGGGCTCAGCTGCGGCATGCCCGCCGCCGCGGGCGCGATCCGCGCCGTGCGCCGCGAGGGCGGCAAAATTTGCTATCAGACCGTCCAGGATGCGCCGCCGGTGGGCATCTGCGGCTCGGGCATTCTGGATGCACTGGCCGTTCTGCTGGAGGACGAAACCCTGGAAGACACCGGCTATCTGGATGAAGATTACACGGTGGACGGCACCGAGGTGACCATCACCCAGCGCGACGTGCGCCAGATCCAGCTGGCCAAGTCGGCCATCTTTGCCGGGCTCATCACCCTGCTGGAAGAACAGGACCTGCCCGCGGACGCGGTCGACCGGTTCGTCATCGCGGGCGGGTTCGGCAGTTCGATGAATATGGATTCAGCCTGTGCCATCGGTCTATTCCCCGCCGCGCTGCGGGACAAGGCCGACTTCATCGGTAACGGCGCGCTTGGCGGCGCGGCCATGCTGCTGATGAACCGTTCGCTGCGCGCGCAAAGTGAACAGATGGCGCAAAACGCGACCGAGATTTCGCTGTCGGCCAGCCCGGATTTTATGGACTATTATGTCGACTGCATGTCGTTTATGACCTTTTAATAAAGCAGCCGCCCCGGCAGGAACTTATCCTATGCCGGGGCGGTTTTTTGATTTGCACAGCAAAAGAGGACGGTTCATACCGTCCTCTTTTACCGGAATTATGAAAAAAATCAAGCAGTGCAAATTTCCAATGCCACGTCGGCAGCCGAAGCTGCGTCGGGCGTATAGCGGTCTGCGCCGATCTGATCGCAGAATGCCTGGGTGATCGGTGCACCACCAATCATGACCTTGACATTGCCCTTGAGTTCGGAAGCATTGACGGCTTCGACTACGTCGCGCATCTCGCCCATGGTGGTGGTCAGCAGCGCCGAGCAAGCGATAATCTTGGCATCGTTTTCGCGAGCCGCTTCCATGAACTTTTCGACTGGCACGTCAACGCCCAGGTCGATGACCTTCAGGCCCTTGCCTTCCATCATCATACGGACCAGGTTTTTGCCGATGTCGTGCAGGTCGCCCTTGACCGTACCGATAACGACCGTACCCTTTTCTTCCACACCGTCTGCAACCAGGTGCGGACGGAGCAGCTCGATGCCCTTGGTCATTGCGCGAGCGGCAATGAGCACTTCGGGAACAAACACTTCGTTATTCTTAAATTTCTGGCCGATGACGTTCATGCCGTCCAGCAGGCCCTGCTCCAGAATATCGGATGCCGGGATGCCTTCGTCCAGCGCCTGCTGTACGCAAGCCTTTACCTTGGGCGCGCGGCCCTGTTGCAGCCAAGAACTGATGTCATTCAAAACACTCATTACCATGATCTCCTCTTTTCAAAATTTCATCTCAAATCGCTTGCTGCTCTTTGTTGCCGCAGCCTTTGTTTGATCTTATGGTACCATTTTACCCTTGGATTTTCTTGAACGGATTTGCACTTTTTTTGCATTATCTTTCCCTTTGCCTTTTGAGGCCGTGCGGCGCATAAAAACCCCCCGTTTCCGCATACGCAGAAACGGGGGTTGTTTGCTCTTAACGGCGCTGCATCCAGGAAATGCGTCGGCGCTTTCGTATCCGTGCCCGGCGGTAGGACAGGCCTGCCACCAGCACCACCAGACCGCCGACCACCCCGGCGCCAATCCAAAACGCCTTTTCGGTTGTCCCGGGGACCGGGTGTCCGTCCTCCTTGGGTTCGGCCTGAGCTGCCCCGGTGGGCACGGTGTCCTGCGGCACTTCGAGCAGCAATGGATCGCCTGCCCCGGCATCGACCAGCAAAGCGTCATCCTGGGCGGTATAGGTCAGCGCATCAGTTTGGGTATCGTTTGGCAGCAAGATCATCTCTGCCTGGACGGCGTCGGCATCGGGCGACAGTCCTGCTTTCTCGGCCTTCTGGACGATGGTTTGCGCGCTGAGCTCCGTTTTGTGGAATTGGTCATATCCGTAGGCGAACAGGGCGGTGGTATCCACCAGTTTTCCGGTTTTATCGTCGCCTAAAACGACTGCAATCAGCGTCACGCCGTCGCGCCGGGCGACCGTGACCAGCGTATGCCCCGCCTGACTGGTGTATCCATTTTTCCCGGCAATGGCCGAAGGGTCATAATATTCCGACTGTGGATTTAAAATATTCTGCTTGTTCCAGAAGGAGCGCGGTTCCGATTGTTTGTTGGTCGGCGGCATGGTATAGACCTGGGTGCCTGCAATGGTCAAAAATGTATCGTATTGCAGTAGCTCCCGGGTGATGCACGCCATATCATAAGCGGTCGTATAATGCAAACGGTCATCCAGCCCATGCGCATTGACAAAATTGGTATGCCGGCAGCCGAGTTCCTTGGCGCGTTCGGTCATATGCTTAGCAAAGGCCTGCTGGGTACCGTCGACCGCTTCGGCCAGCACATTGGCGGCATCGTTGGCCGAAGTGAGCAGCATGGCATACATCATCTGTTCGAGCGTGACCTGTTCGCCCTCATCCAGGGCAATGTGGGTGGACCCGCGTTCGATGGAATACACGGCATCGTGACTGACCGTGACCGTTTGGTCCAAATCGATCCCGCTTTCCAGCACCAGCAGGGCGGTCATCAGCTTGGTGATCGACGCTGGATGCGCCGGTGTATCCATCTCCTGATCGAACAAGACCTGTCCATTTTCTGCGCAGTAGAGCACCGCCTGCCGGCTTTGCAGCACCGGCGGCTCGGCCGCTGCGGCGGCAAAAGATGTACACATGAGTAGGGCCATGGCCCATCCTAAAATCCGTTTCATCTGGGTTCCTTTCTTCCATTTATTGCTTTTATCTTCCCCCAAATTTCTCTTATCATACACGATGCGCCGGCCAATCGCAAGATGTTTGCCAAAAAGATACATTTTTCGTTCGGTTTCGAGCCGGAAAACCCAAAAAATTTTAAGATTTCTTGAAACCGTGAAATCCCTCTCCAAATTTTGCTCTTCCTGTGGTATAATAGCCGCAGAGCGGCTATTATACCATGCTGATTGCATGATGCTGCCAAGTCTGGCAGCATGGCCGCAGAGCGGCTATTATACCACACCTTTCGAAAAGCCGACCAGAGGAGGGATTTCTCTTGCCCTATGTACTTTTTTATCTGCTGCTGGTCAACCTGGCTGGCGCGGTACTGGTCGCGGTGGACAAATGGAAAGCCCGGCGGCATCGATGGCGGGTGCCCGAAAAAACACTGTTTTTGCTGTGTTTTCTGGGTGGCTGCCCGGGTGTTTACCTGACGATGCGCCTTTGCCGCCACAAAACCCTGCACAAACGGTTCATGTGGGGCATTCCCGCGATTTTTCTTTTACAGCTTGCCTTGTTGGCGGCTGTCTATTATTTCCGCGAAGGACTGTAAATCATGACACAATTTATTATCCGGCATTTTATCCCGGACGCTGACAACGTGCGGGATGCCCAGGTGCGCGAACGCTATGGCGTGGTATCCGGCATTGTGGGCATTTTCTGTAATGTGTTCCTGTTTGCAATCAAACTGGTCATTGGCCTGATTACCGGGTCGATCTCGATCGCTGCCGATGCTGTCAACAATTTATCGGACGGCCTGTCCTCTCTCATTTCGGTGGTCGGTTTCAAGCTGGCCGGCAAAGCCCCGGACAGCAAACATCCCTTCGGCTATGGCCGCACCGAATATCTGGCCGGTCTGGCAGTCGCCTTCCTGATTGGTATGGTCGGCGTGGAATTTGCCAAAACTTCGATCGACCACATTTTGCACCCTTCGGCGGTCCTGTTTTCGCCGGTACTCCTGGTGATTTTAGCGCTGTCCATGCTCGTGAAACTGTGGATGGGCGCTTTTAACCGCAATTTAGGCAACCGCATCGATTCGACCGTGCTGCGCGCAGCCATGCAGGACTCCATCAACGATGTCATCACCACGTCGGTGGTCATCATCGGCATGATCGCATCGCAATTTACGTCCATCCCGGCCGATGGCTATATCGGTTTAATCGTTGCCGTATTCATTCTTTGGTCGGGCATCGGCATTGCACGCGATACGCTCAGCCCGCTCATCGGCCAGGCGGCGGACCCGGACATCGTCCAGAGCATCGAAGATATTGTTCTGTCGTTTGACGGCATCATCGGCGTGCACGACCTGATCGTTCACAACTATGGCGCCGGCAAGTCGCTGGCTTCCATTCATGTCGAGGTGCCCGATTCGGCCAATTTTGTCGCCATCCATGAGGTGGTCGACGAAGCCGAAAAGGCGGTCTGGCAGCAGACCGGCGTGTTTCTGGTCATCCATATGGACCCGGTTTCGGTGGATGATGAACACATCCAGCAGCTGCGGGATATGACGCTTTCGGCCATTGTCAAGATCGACAACCGCCTGACCATGCACGATTTCCGCGTGGTCGATGGCGACCGTCAGATCAACCTGATTTTCGATATTGTTGCGCCCTTTGAATACCAGGGCGAAAAACAACAGCAGCTTTTAAAAGAGATTCGGCGGGCTTTGCGCGCACGTGACCGCCGGTTCCATGCCGTGATCACCGTCGATCACCAGATGTAAAATTCGTCCATCCAAAAGGAGGAACTTCATGCTACTCATTTATACCGCGCATATCATGGACCCTTACACCGGCCTGGATGGCCTGCGCGATATTCTGATCGATGACAACGGGGTCATCACCCAAGTGGAAAAACATATCGACTGGGCTTCGGCCGGACCGGACGTCACCCTGCTGGACGCCAAGAGCCGCACGGTCACGCCGGGATTTATCGATACCCATGTGCATTTCCGCGATCCAGGGCAGACCCATAAAGAAGATATTCACACCGGTATGCGGGCCGCCGCCGCGGGCGGCTATACGACTGTGGTGTGCATGGCCAACACCAAACCGGTCTGCGACAGCCTGGAAACGCTCGAATATGCCCAGCAGACAGCCGCACAGGACCCGCTCATCCATGTTTTGCAGGCCTGCGCGATCACCAAGGGCCTGAAAGGCCAGGAACTGACCGATTTTGCCGCCCTCAAGGCCGCCGGAGCCCCCGGTTTTACCGATGACGGCATCCCGCTGCGCGACGCTTCCCTGGTCATGCGGGCCATGGAGCAAGCCGTTAAAAACGATACCCTGCTTTCCTTCCATGAGGAAGCGCCCGAATTTGTCGATTCGCCGGGCGTGAACTTCGGTTCGGCGGCAGCTGCCAAGTTTGGTGTGCCCGGTGCGCGCCCCATTTCGGAAGAAGTCATGATCGCGCGCGACATCGCCCTGGCGCTGCGCTCGGGCGCGCGTGTGGTGTTCCAGCATGTATCCAGCGCCCTGTCGGTATCGCTCATCCGGGCGGGTAAGGAACTGGGCGCCAAGATTTATGCCGAGGTCACGCCCCATCATCTGGCGCTGACCGAAGATGCGGTCCTCGAACACGGCACGCTGGCGCGGATGAATCCGCCGCTGCGCACCGAAGCCGACCGACAGGCGCTCATCGCTGGTCTGAAGGACGGCACCATCGATATGATCGCCACCGACCATGCGCCGCACGCTGCCGAAGAAAAGGCACAGGACTTTGCGTCTGCCCCTTCGGGCATCACGGGTCTGGAAACCGCCTTTTCGGTGTGCAACACCGCGCTGGTCAAGACCGGCCGCATGACCCGCATGCAGCTTTTGACCTGCATGAGCAAAAATCCGGCGCAGATCTACGGCCTGACGGGCAAATCCATCGAGCCGGGCAACCACGCCGAACTGGCGATTCTGGATTGGGACGCCGACAAGGTCTACACGAAATACCAGTCCAAATCGTCCAACACGCCCTTTACCGGCAAACCGCTGCGTGGGGCAGTGCATGGCATTGTCATGGGCCAGCGGGCCATTCATTTCGGCTAACTTTTTTCAGGAGTGGAGAATAAAGAAAGGATCACGGTGTAACACATGGATGAAAACGTAAGAGAATTTCCGCAGGCCGCGCAGGCGCCGGCCCAAACGCAGGGGGAGCATCGGGCTGCCCCCCGTCCGCAGCAGCCCCGCAAAAAGAAAAAGACCAAGCGCGCCCGCGTCTTGCAGCGCCGGCTGATCGTGCTGGCCACGGTGCTTGTCATCTTTTTCGTGATTTTCTCGATGGGCTCGGCCTGGGGCAAGGGCCGCGGCACCAAACTGACCAACGAAAATGTCACCACCCAGCTGGCGGCGCTGACCACCCTGTCCAGCACCTCCTACCACTACACCAATGTGGAACGTTTTGAAAACGTGGAGGATTTTTATGGCTGGGATGCTTCCGATTATTCCTCGGGCTTTACGCTGTCCTATTCGGGTGTCATCACGGCAGCCATCGACCCGACCAAGATCCAGGTCGAAGTCAAGGGCAAGAAAGTCACGGTCACGCTGCCCGAACCCGCGATTTCTTCCAATGAGATCACCCAGGACAGCCTTTCGGTTTACAACAGCAACCAGGGTGAATTTGTCACCATTCAGGTGACCGACTTTGCCGGTTTTGAGAAGGCGCAGCAGCCGGTCGCACAGGCAAAAGCCACAGCCGATGGTCTGCTGGTCGAAGCCTCGGACAAGGCCAAAACAGCAACCCAGTCGCTCATTGAATCGCTGGCAGGCGGCAAAGACAAATACGAAATTTCCATCAAGTAAACAAAAAAACCATCCTTCCCCCGAGGGAAAGGATGGTTTTTTTATGGCCGGTTACGCAGGATCGTGAAGTGGAACAGATCGCTGCGCAGATAATCGAGCGAATAGAGCAGCGGGTTGCCGCGCGAATCGTAATGGTACTGCCGGAACCCGAACGCATCGCACCCTTCGGGCAGCTGGAGCAGTACCCGCAGCGGGTCGGCCTTGTCCGGGATGAACAGCTCGGTCAATGCCCGGCTGATGCGCAGACCTTGCGTTTCCTCTAAGTAGGCAAACAACGACGGCGGCAGGTGCTCGGCCAGACCTTTGGTGTATTTCTGCGGCAAATAGCCCAGACTGGCCGAAATGATGCCAAAATCCGCATGCCGGATGCGCTGTAAGATAAAGAACTTTTCTTCTTCCGGGGTTTCAAAAAACCGGCTGACCTCGGGCGGCGCCGTATCGATGCGGCAGACCATTTCGGACTCCTTTTCCTGAATGCCCGCCGCGGCGATCATCTTGCTCATGCTTTGCAGCTGCGCCAGATCGTTGGCAATGCGGCGCGGTTTTTCCAAAAGGTAGGTGCCCGATCCGTGCTTGGAGACCAGCAATCCGTCGCTTCGCAGCAGGTCCAGGGTCTTGCGCCAGGTTTCCCGGCTCACGCCCAACCTTTCGGCCATGTGCACTTCGGATGGGATCTTGCTGCCCGGTGCAAACTCCCCGGCTTGATATAAAGACAAAAATGCCTCTTTGGCCCGCAAAGCGGAAGATTTCTGTTTCATGCTGCTTATGGTCCTCCTGTTAACGCGGGGCATGCCGCGTACACTTTTTATTTATTATATCTCATTTCTTTTAGATTTCAAGCGAATCTCCAAAGAATCTATCCGACCACTTTAGTGAATATGCACAATTTACCATTCATAAAAATGTCGTTTCGACAAATTTTATTAAGAGGTCTTTACAACTTAGAGGGCGCGTTATACAATAAGCACAAGTCGTCTATACAATTTGGCGAAACGGAAAGGAGAAAAGAGTATGGTATCCGGACAATACGCTGCATTGTTCATCGTGGGATTCTTTGTGTACATCGGCTTGATGATACTCATCGCCTATCTCACCAGTAAAAAAGGCACAACACAGGGGGAAGATTATTTGATGGGCGGCCGCAACGTCGGCCTGTTGCTCCTCATCTGCACCGCCGCCGCAACCGCGGTCGGCACCGGTACTTCGGTCGGCGCAACCGCCAACGGCTTCCGCGATGGCTGGCTGGGCGCGGTGTATCCGCTGGCCAACGCCATCGGCCTGGTGACCGTTGCCTTCTGCTTCTCGCACGTTCGTAAGCACAAGTTCCGCACCTTGTGTGAAGAGTTGCAATTCTATTATGACGGCAGCCCGTACATGCGCAAGTTCATGTCGGTCGTCATCTTCATCGTTTCCATCGTTTGGGTGGGCAGCGCCATCAACGGCGGCGCCAACTACCTGGCTTATCTGATCGGCATGGATATGATCCCGGCCAAGATCATCACCGTTCTGGCATTTGGTGTGTATGTATTCGTCGGCGGTTATATGGCCGTTGTTTGGACCGACGCCATTCAGGCGGTCCTGCTGTTCGGCGGCTTTGTGACCATCGCTATTCTGGCCATCCCGGCAGCGGGCGGCTTTGACACCATCCGCGCAACCTACGAAGCAGCCGGCAACCCGGGCGCGATGACCGCATTCGGCGTTGGTTCCAAGGGTGTACTCGGCGTTCTGGCCGTTGCTCTGGCTTCTTACTACGGCGCAATGGCCGGCCCGACCGCTCACATGCGCGTCTACACCGCCAAGAGCCCCCAAACTGCTCGCAAGGCCATTCTGATCGCGGCAGCAGTCGTTGGCTGCTTCTCCATCCTGCCGGCCATCGTCGGTATGTCGGGCTTCACCATTGCCAGCAATACGGGCGCGGAAAGCGTCCTGGCAAATCCGGACTTTACCTTTGCTTACATGGCAACCACGGTCTTCCCGCCGGCCATTGGTCTGATCTGCCTGATCGCGGGCCTGTCGGCCATCATGTCGTCGGCAGACTCGGACGCCATCGCGGGCGTTACCACCTTCCTGACCGACGTTTATGCGCTCATCTTCAAAAAGCCGGTCGAAGATAAGGACATCCCGAAGTATTCCCGTATCATCCTGGTCATCATGCTGGTTGGTGCGTTCGGCATGACCATCTTCGCAAACGACATCATGAGCTACATCAACAACGTCATCGGTTCGTTTACCCCCGGCATGGCGGTTGCACTGCTGGTCGGCCGCTTCTGGAAGCGCGCAACCTGGCAGGGCGGCGTGGCAACCATGGCCAGCGGCATTGCCTTCGGCGTCGTGTATCTGGTATACCAGCCGTTCAATGCCTGGATCACCGAGGTCTTTAAGGGCCCGGCACTCCCGGTAACCATCGTTACCTTTATCTTCTGCATCGTCGTCAGCCTGCTGACTCCTCCCTCCACCCATACCGAGGAAGAGCGCGTCGCACTGGTTCTGGCAGAACGCAATCAGGAAAAAACGGCTTCGGTCCGTTAAAGCATTTGTCAGATGGGCGGTCAAGCAGGCTGCCCA
Organism: Intestinibacillus sp. Marseille-P6563; assembly: GCF_900604335.1. Taxonomy (NCBI): domain Bacteria; kingdom Bacillati; phylum Bacillota; class Clostridia; order Eubacteriales; family Butyricicoccaceae; genus Intestinibacillus; species Intestinibacillus sp. Marseille-P6563. The sequence continues at coordinate 1,230,587 of NZ_UWOD01000001.1, forward strand.
TCTGCCTGTTTTCTACGGAGGATTTTCATGCAACTTTACTTTTTACATGTCGGCTATGGGGAAGCCATGGTCCTGCTGGATGACGGCCATTGCCTGGTCATCGACGGCGGTCCGGGCCGCGGGGATGAAGCCTATACCCATCCCGGCACCATCCATCTGGCCGATTTTCTGGCGCAGCAGGGTGTATCTCACATCGATGTGATGCTCTGCACCCATCTGCATAATGATCATTTAAGCGGTCTGGTCGATGTGGCCGAGCGCTTTTCCATCGGGGAATTCTGGGTCAACTGCTGGCCGCAAGAAAGCGCCGCGCGCGCCATCGAGGCTGCGCTGCCCGAATGCCCGGATGATTTGAGCCTGCGCCTGTTCACCACCGGTTTGCAGCACCTTGAGCGTCTGCGTCCGCTTTTATCGGGCGCGCACATCCGGGAACGGGCTGCGACCGCCGATTTTGAAGAGCTGTGGCCGGGCTGCCGCATTCGCCTATTTGGCATGGAGGAAGCGCAGATCGCCCAGCGCCGCGCGCAATTCGAAGCCTTCTGCCGCATGGAGGACCCGGCGGCTCAGCGCGATGCCATGCGCGCCTTTGACAAGGTGGAAAACACGTGCAGTCTGGCGTGCAGCCTGGAAGTGGACGGCTGGACGGCCATGCTGACCGGCGACCTGTGCAGCGGCTGGGACGAGCGGTGCGCCGCGCCCCATTTCCCCAAGGGACAGCTGCTCAAGCTGACCCACCACGGCCAGCGCGACGGCATGCCGCAAAGCCTGGTCGATGCTTCCGACCCCGAGGTCTTTCTCATGTGCGCGGATACCGCACGCACCTTCCGCAGCGCCTGCGACGAGGTACAGGCGCGGGCAGCCGCCTATCTCACCGAACGCGGGCGGCCGGTGCAGGTGTACACGACCGGCCTTTTGGCCGAATCCTTTGGCCTGCAAGACGGCCAGCCGCCCTGCGCGCTGTGCTGCCAGCCTGGGCAGCCGACGCGCTGCACCCCGTATTATGCAAAGGAGGCTGCTTCCCATGGTTCTGTTTGAACAGGAATACGATTGGACCCCCGCGGACTCGTCCCAGGACGTCCCCTTTTCCTTTGACTGCCCGGATTCGGTCCAGAAAATCCGGCTGCATTTCATTTTTTCGCCGGGGCTGGAAATCGCAGACGAAATCTGCCGCCCGCAGGTGGAAAAGGCACTCACCCGCTATTATGACTGCTATCCGCGCGACTTGCAGCCCATGGACGCGCAAAAATTCCTGCCGGTCAAGAACCTCATCACCCTGTCGCTCGATAAGGATGGCCGCTATCTGGGCAATGCCCACCGCTGGGCGCCCGATCAGGCGCATATCCTGACCGAAACCCAGGCGTCGCTCGGCTTTACGCCGCCCGACCGTCTGCCCGGTCATTGGGCGGGGATGCTCCATCTGCACGAAGTCATCTCACCCGCCTGCCATGGCAAGCTGCGCATCGAAGGGAGGGAAGCGTATGAAATGGTATCCGGTTGAACTGCACACCCACACCGAACACAGCGACGGCGACTTTACTGTTGCCGGTCTGGTGCATGCGGCCAAGGACCGCGGCTTTACCGCCGTGGCGCTGACCGACCACAATACGGCTTCCGGTCTGGCGGAATTTGCCCCCGCGCTCGCGCGGGAGGGGCTGACCGGCGTGGCCGGCATCGAATGGACCACCTACTTCGGGCATATGCTGGTCTTAGGCGAACAGGGCTATACCGATTGGCGCGGCGTGCGTCCGGGCCAGATCGATGAAGCGATTGCCGCCATCCACGAGAACCATGGCGTAGTCGGCATTGCTCATCCCTTTGCCCTGTCCAACCCGATCAACACCGGGTATCATTGGGAGTTCCAGGTGTCCGACTGGACGGCCGTGGACTTTCTCGAAGTCTGGTCGCGCGATGACGCGCCGTGCAAAATCCAGAGCCTGCGCGCCTTTGCCCTCTGGGAACAGCTTCTAAACCGCGGCTGCCGCATCACGGCCACCAGCGGCCGCGACTGGCACCGCGAGGACCATTTTGCCTATGCTCACACCTATGTCGGCTTAAACGAGCCGCTGTTGCAAGACGCCATCCTGCAAGCCGTGCGCGACGGACATATCTGCCTGGCTGCCGGGCCGCTGCTGACCATGCGCGGCACCGATGCTGCGGGCCAGCCCTGGGACATCGGAGATGAAGTTTCTCCGGGCTTGCTGTCCATCGACCTATCGGTAGATGCCGACACGCTGCCGCACGACTGGGACCGCGCTCAAATCCATCCCGAAAAGCTCCGGCTGGTGCACAACGGCCAAATCGTTTGGGAAGGACCGATGCAGCCGCAGCAGACGGTATCGCTCGACCTATCCGACGGCTGGCTGCGTGCTGACCTGATCGGCACCTATTATGGCCGGACCGGACAGCATCTGGCGTTTACCAATCCCCTGTTTATCCATCCAAGGAGGTAACCGGTATGGAGCATGTAACCCTGATGTTTGAGGTGGCTGTCCGGCTGCTTCTTGCCATGTGCATCGGCGGCGGCATCGGCTGGGAACGTGCCCGGGCTCATCATCCAGCCGGTATCCGCACCCACATGCTGGTGACCATCGGCGCGGCTGTTGTTATGCTTTTAGGCAGTCAGACGGTCGGAGAATTTGCCGGAACGGCCAATTCCGACCCGGCTCGTCTGGGTGCACAGGTCATTTCCGGTATCGGCTTTTTAGGCGCTGGTACCATTATGAAAGAAGGCCGCTCGGTGCGCGGCCTGACCACGGCCGCGACGCTGTGGGTGGCCGCCTGTCTGGGGCTGGCAGTCGGCGCCGGACAATATGTAGTATCCTTTGGCGGATTTTTGGTTGCCATGCTGGCACTACGGGTATTTAAATTCCCGCGGTTTGAAGTGTCCTTTCTTTGCAGCCAGCAGGAAAACTGCTTCCAGAGCATTTGCCAGACACTCGAACTGGAACAGGCCAACATCAGCAATTTTTCCAGCCGCGATGTCGATGAAGACCACATCCGCATCCGGTTTGAACTGTATTTGGGCTGGCGCAGCCGCACCCGCAACACCGCGGATATTTTAGCGCGCCTGTCCTCCATCCCCTACATTTCCCGCATCGAGGTCACTTCGGTATAACACAAAAAGACGGCTTCCATTTCACTGGAAGCCGTCTTTCTTTTTATTCGTCATAACTAAAGGTGACGGGCTGAATATTCGGGGTCAGCTTGTCGCAGTAATATCCAATGTCCAGCAGCTGCTCGACGATCTCGCTCACCGCTTCGGCGGTGGCGTCCTTATCGGCTGCGTCGTGCAGCAGCACGACCGGATGCTCGGTTTCCGATACGCCTTGAACGACATTCTCGCAGATTTCCTCTGCCGAAAGGTCTTCTCCGGTGGCATCACCGCCGGATACGTCCCAATCGTAGTAAACAAATCCGCGGCGGATCATTTCTGCAATAATCGGCTGGTAGACGTCCCGGTTGTACGCATTGATCGACCCGCCCGGGAAACGGAACACAGTCGGATACACGCCGCAGGCGTCATAGACAGCCTGGTATGCCTCGTGGAAGTCCTCCAAAAAGGCGTCGACCGAGCTGTAAATCTCGTCGTAATCATGCGAATATCCATGGATGCCCAGGGTATGGCCTTCGTCCACAATGCGCTGAAGGGTTTCTTCCCGGCCTTCGATGTTTTTGCCGACCACAAAGAAGGTGGCTTTCTGGTCATGTTCGGCCAGCGCGTCTAAAATCTCCTCGGTGTTGGACGAGGGGCCGTCGTCAAAGGTCAGGTAAACTGCCTTGGCATTGCCTTCCTCAAAAGTTCCGGTGCTGTCGGCTTTCATCTCCGGGTAAAGTGTCTGGTATTTGAGCGCTTTGCTGCCGGTCTTTTGGCCGTCGGTCTGTGCGGACGCATTCTGTGCACCGGTGGTATCTCCCTGCAATTTTGCGATGGTTGCATCGGCATCCCACAACCGCTTGGTCTGGATGGCTGCCACAGCACAAACGGCCACGATGAGCAGCACCCCTATGATCTTCAAAATGACTTTCGGGCTCCTGCGCCGCCGGTAGCCACCATAGCCCCCGCGCCGCCTGCGATAATATGCCAACCCTTCTCACTCCGTTTCTACAAAATCCTACTGCTTTATATTATACCCGATTTCCCCAAAGAAGCAACAAAAAAAGCGCACGGGACAATTCCCTGCACGCTTCCAAAAAAATGCCCAGCGGGACGGCACCGAAGAATAAACGATGACAACATGAAGATGTGGAGAAACGGTGGGGCGATCCTCCCCGGCGCGTCCCGTCGGCGTGGGATATGAATGTCCACCGGGTACGTGATGGCGGCTGTACACCGGCGGCGCAGCGCGGCAATCCGAACTTACTCACGCTGTGTTCTTAATGTAGACTTTGAAACTGAAATTAAACTGAAAAATCCAGATTTTATCCTCTGCATTCGCTCTTTATGGCCTGATAAAAAGAAAAACCCGCCCTTTTGGGCAGGTTTTTCCGTTTTGCCAATTAGCTGTTTCGCACCATTTCGCATACCTGCTTTGGGAATGTACCCGTCCGGTAGTACAAGGTGCAGGTAGCATAATTGTTGAAGACCGCTTGCACCGTATAGACATCATCGTATTCCAGCCCCAGCGAAACATCGCACGATGCCGCCACCGGCTCCAGCACGGCATTTTGCAGCAGCGCCTGCATCTGGGCCGGGTCGGTGACCGTCACCGAGCCGTTGTCTACGACCTGCGATGCGGAAGCTGTCATTGTACCGTATTCTATCACTTCGCCTTCGGCTTGCATGATATCGTCCGATGTTTCATACCAGGATACCGTGATCTGTCTCAGGTCTTCGACGCTCAGCGCCTTGGGTTCGACACCGTACTCTTTCAGCAGAGCCAGGGTCTTGGTGTAGGTCGGATAAATGGGGATATACTCCAAGTTGTTGTAGGTAAGCCCACGGTCATCCACCGTTATGTAATCCACATCCATACGCAGCACGGGGATGGTGCTTTCTGCGATGTCCTGTGTCAGGGTCAGCGCTTCTTCCTGGAGCGTCTGCACGATCTCCATCGCCGATTCCCGATCGGTAATGAGCGCCGCCATCGTTTCCGACAAATCGGCATTGGTGCGAATACTCAGCTCCAATGTGTCGATCTCCGCCTCGGGGTTCACCTCAAAGATGCTGTTGGAGTGACGGATATAGTCCTCGGTAAAACGGATCGCATGGAGCTGTTCCCAAGCTTCCTTGCTTACACCGGCATTGGTGTAACTGCGCCGTGCGGTCTGCCCGTTTTTCATCAAATAGATCACTTCCACATATCCATTGTGCGGCGCCGTATCCAGACCGGCAACGCATTCCGATGCGATATTCCGCACCGCGTGGATGATCGCCGGGTCGGTCAGTACCGGCTGCGAGATACCAAAATCGCCGTTGTTATAAACACGTGTATTCTCCTGGTCCTCGCTGTAATACAGATTAAAATCGAACCCGACTGCCTCAATCTTATCTTCGTTCGGAATCCACTTGTCATATCCCATCACATCCCGCTGGATGCCAACCACGATCGCGACCGCCGCCACAGCCAGTACAATCATGGTCTTCCAGTGGGCGAACGCCGACCGGAGGTCAAAGTGATAAATCATTTCGATGACGATGTGTCCCAGCACGGTGCCCGCCAGCAAGCCGAACCAAATCCAGAACGCGCCGCCAATGCTCCAGAAGATGATGCCGAACATCAGCGCAATGACCAGCACCATATACCACTTGAGCGGCGGTTTGAAACCCTCAAAGGCAATGGCCGTACCGGCCCGCTCGCTCTTGCGATGCCGGAACAGGAAGAACGCCAGTACGGTCAGCACAGTCCACAACGCCGCTACGCCCCACAGCGCATGGTATGGAATCCGGCTTGCCGTCCAGCTCAGGAAGCTCGCATAGTTTTCCGTGATGAAATACAGCACCACTGGGGACGTGTATTTCATGATCCAGTTGAGCGTTGCGCTCGTGCCCCAGGTCTGCAAATAGCTTTCGCACAACGTCTGCACGAGCAGCGCCACCAGCGGGATGGAAAACAGCATCCAGCCGTCGAGCAGCACCGCCAGGACGGTATTGCCGGTCAAAATGGTCGCCAGCACCGAAACGGTGTAAATCAGCAGGAAGAACAGCACATTCAGGAGCAGCGCCTGTACAACACGCCCCGGAGTCAGATAACCGGCCACGCCAACCGCGCCGGCCAGAACCAGCGCCAGCACATACATGATCAGATACGCGGGCAGCACCGCCAAAATGCCAGCCAGATAGTTGTTGACAAACAGGGCGTCCCGCTTGATCGGAAGCGCATGGTAAAAATCGACCTGCTTGCGGGTGTGCAGATAGTTAAACAGTGCTACGCCACACAGCACCGCCATGATGCACATGCCCATCTTGACCAGGGGGTTGGTACCCAGCAGGATTCCAGCTGCTTCACTGGAGGTACTTTCCAAAATAGCCTCCCACGCCTTGCTGTTTTCATCCCGGGACATATTTTGCACAATTATCGCCATCGGAAGCGGCAGGCAGAAGAAAAAGCCGACAAACGACAGGACGGTCGCCCACAGATTGCGGCGCAGGGTCTGGCGCAGCAAGCCGACATTAAAGAAGGAGCGATTTGATGTCATAACCGACCACCTCCGTTTCACTGATAAAGATCTCCTCAAGCGACAAGGGCAGCAGTTCAAAGAACACCGGCTGCGTGGCCGCGATACGGTTTTGGATGTCCTCCCGGCTGCCGCGCGCCGTGATCGTATACAGCGAGCCGCGGCGGTCCTGATGCAGGATTTCCATCCCTTCGAGCGCCGCCTGGGGCGCTTCGCCCTGCCAGATGACTTGCAGCTTGTGCAGTCCCAGCTTCATTTCGTCCAGGTCGCGGGAGAACAGAATACCGCCCCGGTGCAGCAGACCGATGTGGTCACAGATGTCCTCCAGTTCGCGCAGGTTGTGGCTGGCGATGACGGGCGTCATGCCGCGCTCGGCCACATCCTCAGCAAACAGGCTCTTGACCGCCTGCCGGACCACCGGGTCCAGACCGTCGAATGTTTCGTCACAGAACAGGTAATCGGTGCCCGCGCACACGCCCAGGATAACCGATACCTGCTTTTTCATGCCCTTGGAGAAGGTGCGCACTTTGCGCCGCTCATCCAGGTCAAAGGCTTTCATCAGGCGTTTGTACCGGTCCTCGTCAAAGGCCGGATACAAGGTCTTATAATACTGCTTCATCTCCTCCGGGGTGATGCCCGAAAAGAAATACTGCTCATCGGAAATGTAAAAGCAGCGCTGCTTGAGGTCCACATTCTCAAAAATATCGGCGTCATCAATGGTCGTGCGGCCTTCGTCCGGCTTTAAGATGCCGGCCAACATACGCAGGAACGTCGATTTGCCCGCGCCATTGGAGCCGATCAGACCAAATACCGAACCGGTCTGAATCTCTGCATTGACATGATCGACCGCACAGATCTTCTCGAACCGCTTGGTCGCATCGATGGCACGGATCATTTTTCTTCCTCCTTCCCACTCAGCCATGCTTGCAGTGTTGCGTCATCCACGCCGAGCTCCCGCGCGCTGCGCGCCAGGTCAGCGATTTGCTTTGCAATCTCCTCCAGCCGGCGCTCGCGCAGCGCCGCGCAGTCGCTGGCAATAAAGTTTCCTCGTCCTTTCACGGAATAGACCACCCCTCGGTTCTCCAGTTCATTGTACGCGCGCTGGATCGTGTTCGGATTGATGGACAGTTCCACCGCCAACTGCCGCACGCTGGGTAATTGTTCATCTGGCTGCAAAACGCCATGCATCGCCATTTCTTCTACCCCGTCCACGACCTGCTCGTAGATCGGCCGTGCATCCCGAAAATCGATACGGAGCATTGCGCGCCTCCTTTCTCCACGTGTATTATCTGTACTAGTCTTGCTAGTACACTTAGGATACTCGATTTCCCTTGCTCTGTCAAGAGGGAGCCGTGAAATTTTTTCCGCCCCCAATCGACCATTTGTGATATAATGGGGAAAACACACTGGGAGGAAACCATGGTACACATCGGCAACGACTGGGACGACGTCCTTGCAGACGACTTCCAAAGCGACGCATACAAGCGCATCCGCTACTGGCTGAAAAAAGAATACGCCGAGCAGACGATCTACCCGCCCATGGAGGACATCTTCAACGCCCTGCGCTATACGCCCTATCACAGCGTCAAGGCCGTCCTTCTCGGGCAGGACCCCTATCACGGTCCGGGGCAGGCGCACGGCCTTTGTTTTTCGGTGCAGGAGGGCGTGGAGCCGCCGCCGTCGCTGAAAAATATCTTTAAGGAGCTGGAAAGCGACCTGGGCTATCCGCCCCCGCAAAACGGCACGCTGACCAAGTGGGCCAAGCAGGGCGTTTTAATGCTCAACACCACCCTGACCGTCCGCCGTGGTCAGGCCAACAGCCACAAGAACATCGGCTGGACCGGCTTCACCGACGGCATCATCCGCAAATTAAACGACCGGGAAACCCCCATCGTCTTTCTGCTGTGGGGCGGCAACGCGCGGTCGAAAAAGCCGCTCATCACAAACCCGCAGCACCTAGTGCTCGAAACCGTGCACCCCTCGCCGCTGTCGGCCTTTGGCGGCTTCTTTGGCTGCCGCCATTTCTCCAAATGCAATGAATTTTTGCAGGCGCACGGCGAAACCCCGATCGACTGGAACTTAAATACGCCTTAACAAAACACCCCGGCATCCTCGAAGGATGCCGGGGTGCTGTTTTGTTTAATCAAAGGTTGTGCGTGCCAGTCCGTCCATGACGAACCGCGCCAGAGTGGTGATGTCATACACCGGCAGGCCGGACACCTGCTGCACCGCGTGCGCATAGGGCGGCATATTGGTGCATTCGAGCACAATGGCGCCCACGTCGGGCCGTTCGGCCAGCATGCGGCGCGTGACCGCGACCAGCTCTCGCTCGGCCGCCGCGCGGTCGAGTTCGGGCGTATTGCCCACAAAAACTTGGCCAAAGCCGGTGCCCTCCATGCCATATACGGCCAGCGGCAGGCCGCTGATGCCCACACCGGCAAACTGCTTGTCGCCCAGTGTGCGCGCGTCGGCCGTTAAAATCCCGACCGCCTGGCCGGGCGGCAGCATGGCCGCCGCCTGCGGCACTTGCAGCAGCGCCGAGGTAAACACCGGCACGCGCACCGCAGCCGCCAACTCGCGCTGGAACATGGCGAGAAATCCGCAGCTTGTCGTAATGGCCGCTACGCCCTCGCGCTCGAGTTCGCGCGCGGCCGCGCAGAACGGCTCCAAAAGCGCCGGGTCGTGTTCGTGCACCACGCGCTCGGTGCTCGCCCCGCGCACGATCTTTTTCCGAATCGGAAATGGGAAACTCTTTTCATTTCCCACATCACCCGGAATCCGCGGGAACCGGGTGTCCAGCATCAAAATCCCCAAGGTCTGCTGCATGATTCACCTCAAATATACAGGAAGAACAGGCCGACCAGCATCATACAGATGCACATAGGCATGGAATAAAACATGGACTTGAGCGGATCGACCTTTTTACCGAACTGGCTGGCTACGATGCCGACGACCACAAAGGTGGTCAGGTCGGCCGGCGGCAGACCCTGACCAGCGGTCGCCAGATGGGCGCCCGCTACGGCTGCATAGGTCGGATTGACGCCAAAGGCGACCAGCGCCGGACCAAAGAACGAAAAGACGACGTTCTGCGTAGTCGACTGCGAACCGGTCAGCATACCCAGCAAAATCATGGCCGCCGCGCCGCCGATCTTGAGCACATTGCCATTGAGGCCCTGTGCAAACTCGGAGACCGCATCCACCGAGCCGGCCGCATAAAAGCTACCCAGCATGAAGGCGCAGCAAATCTGCAATACTACGGTCATCTTGACCTTGGAAAAGCTCTCCTTGCAGATATTGGCCGCATTCTTGTTGATGACCGGGAAGAAAAACGCTACCGCAATCGCGCACAGGATGGACAGCACGATGCCATTGGTCAGGCCATTGACGATCGACATGCCGGACAACAGGTCATACAGGGACAGGACCGTACCGTCCTCCAAGGTCAAAAAGCGGATGCTCTGCAAAATGGACGGCCCCAGGTCGACCGACAGATAGGGAATCTCCACCGTGCGCAGCAGCACGACCACGATCAAAAACAGCAGCGGGATGAGCGATTTCCAGTTGGCGCGCAGGATGCTGGACGCGCTCTGGTCGGCAAAGCGAATCTGCACTTCGGGGTTAGCACCCGGCACATTGTCTTTGTGCACCAGGAAAAAGGCCGAATAGATGGCCACGACGATAAACGAAATGGAAACGGTCACATAGCCCAGGTTGATGACCGGGTCGGCCGGGGTCCCCACCAACGAGGACGCCAGCGCCAGCGCCTGGGTCATCGGGGGCATGATCGAACCCACGCAGGCGCCCATGACGATGATGGCGCTGATCTTTTCATACGACATGTTCATGGACACCAGAATGCCGATGGTCAGCATGCCGATGACCGTGGACGCAGCGATCGCGTCGCCCAGCAGCGAACCGGCCAGCGTCAGCGCAAACAGGATGCAGATGATGAGCATCCGGGGATGCCGCCCGAATTTGGCGGTCAGCGCGCCGATGATGGTATCGATCGTGCCCAGCCGGATGGAAATCTCGGCAAACAGGCTGCCTGCAATGGACAGCGCAATGATCCACGACAGGCGGTCCAGTCCATCGATCCAGGCGGCCACCCACTGGCCGGGGTTATACAGCCCGCCCAGCAGCAATGTCAGCGCGCCGGTGACGACCAGCGCCACATTGATCTTGCCGCCGATCACCGGGATTTTTTTACACAGGACGATAATCAAAAGGACGGCCATTGGAATGACGACTTTGAGCATTCTTTCTCCCCCTTGCTGTGAAAAAAAGCGCCTGCAAGCCTCAGCTTTACAGGCGCTTTGCTTCTTCTTCCATCTTGTAACGATGCACCATGCTGGATTTCAGTATACCGCAACATGCACAAAAATTCAAGAGATTTCGCGTGTCTTTTCCAAATTGTTGCCCAAGTTTTCCGGTTTACAGAAAACGATTGGGACTAAAGGCATCGATATTATACGAGCTTTCGCCAAAGACGATCTGCTCGGCCACCAGCTTGCCCGTAATGGGCGAAAGCGCGATGCCGTCGCCCTCGTGTCCGGCGGCCATGTAAAAGCCCGGTACCCCGCGCACAGGGCCCAAAAGCGGCATGCCGTCGGGCGTAAACGGACGGAAACCCGAGAAAAAGCGGATGACAGCCACGTTTTTGAGCGCCGGGAAGAACCGTGCCGCCCGTTTGAGCATCACTTCCACGGCTTCAAAGGTATTTTCGCCTTCATAATCGGCAAATTCGCGGGTGCCGCCAATGATCATGCCGCCCTCGCGTGTCTGCTCGATGGACAGGGATGCCCCCAGCCGCTTGACAGCCGGATCGGTCACGGCGTCGGGCCGGAACTTGATGACATTATACCGCGCGCACTGGAGTGTAGCCTTCATGAACGGTCCGACCGGCTCGGTCACGGCCAGCTGGCCCTTACGCGGCTTGATCGGCAGGTCGAGCCCCAACAGGGCAGCGACTTTGCCCGCCCACGCTCCGCAGGCGTCCACGACCACATCGGCCCGGAAGGGACCTTTGTTGGTTTCCACGCCCTTGACCGCCCCATCTTCCCGGATAAAGCCGGTCACTTCGGTTTCGGTCTGGATGCGTGCGCCCAGGCGCTTGGCCGCGCGGGCGTAAGCCATGGTCAGTTTCAAGGGATTGACCTTGCCGCCCGTGGGCGAATACAGCGCCCCGTAAATATCGGGCGAGAGCTGCGGCTCAATGCGCCGCGCCTCCTCGGTCGAGATCATGCGGATATCGACCCCGCTCTTGCGCTGCTGCTCCACGATCTCGGACAGGATGTCCCACTGCATTTTATCTTCGACCGGCTGCATGCCGCCCGCCTGGAAGCCATATTCGATCTCCTCGCCCAAGTCACGCCCCAGGTTGCGGAACATGGCAATCGACTGCACGGCCAAATCCATCTGCTTGCCCGGTTTTTTGGTGTGGTAACCGACCACGCCGTCGGTCGCGCCCGCCGAACCGGACGCCACATCCTTGCGCTCGAGCACCAGCACACTTTTGCCCAGCTTGGAAAGCTGCCAGGCGACCGAACAGCCGATGATGCCGCCGCCAATCACGATCACATCTGCGTCACGCATCGCTGTCCCCTCCGAATACGCTGATCTTGACCGGGCGCACCGGCATCCGGCTCTTCTGCGGCAGAACTTCCGCCGGGTCCTTGCCGGTCTCCTGCGCGACGATGCGCTGCACCAGCCGTCCGCAGGTCTTGCCCTGGCACAGGCCCATGCACGCACGGGTGCGCCGCTTGACGCCATCGACCGTGGTCGCGCCGTCGCGGATGGCGTCCAAAATCTCCTGCTCAGTTACTTCCTGACAGCGGCAGATCAGTACTTCTTCTTCCTTCATCCCCGCGTTTCCTCCTTTTTCAGGCGCTTCATACTGCGCACCTCATCGGCATATTCCATCGGCACCCGCAGCCGGATGACCGCCGTACCCGCATACGCGGCCGGCTTGTTCACCCGCATGACGCGGCCCTTGCAAATGACCTCGCCTGCGCGGCTGACGGCATCCACCGTGTCGCCGACGTTCGGCAAAGGCAGATATTCAAACGGAAAATCGATGTCCGCCTCGGCGTCCGACACCGACTTATCGACCAGCGTAATGGCAAGCCCCGGACAGCCTGCCACGCACAGGCCGCAGCCCGTGCATTTCTGCTCCTGCAAATGGGGCAAATTGGTGATCTGTTCGCCGACCGTGATGGCCCCCACCGGGCAGATGCCCTCGCAGGGGTTGCAGGGAATCTCCTGCACACATTCGATGCAGGCCACCCGGCCGCGCCGCATGCGCGCTTCGCTCGGCACACCCGGACAGGCGGCCAGTTCGTCTTTGGACGGCACACCGGTATAGACTACGCCTTTCATTTCAGCGCCTCCTTTTGGGACCGGTAATCGGCCATATATTGCAGTTGCTGCCCCTTGGACAGGCGGCGGCGTTCGCCAAACATGCCGGAACGCAGCGTATCCAATCGGTGCATGATCTCGGCCTTTTTATCGGCGGCCTCCACCGGACTGAGCAGCCCCAGCGATTCGGCGACCGCCACACCGGCCAGATTACCTTCCTCCATCGCCGAGGAGGCTTCTTCCACGCCGGTCACATCGCCCGCGACATACAGGCCCGGCACCGTAGTCTCCATATTGCTGTCATGCAGCGGCACATGCCCGCCAAAGGCCGGGATAAAGCAGAATTTACAGCCGCTCATCCACACCAGTTCGGTCATGGGGTTGAGGCCGACCGCCAGACAGATGGTATCCACCTGGAAGGTCCTTTCAGTGCCCGGAATCGGGACAAAGCCCGGTCCGACCTCTACGATCTCCACGCCCTCGACCTTGCCGTCGCCAAAGGCGCGCTTAATCGTATGCGCCGTATAAATCGGGACCCCTGCGCGGCGGATCTTGCCCGCATGCACGCCATAGCCGCCAATCTTGGGCGCGCCTTCGACCAGCGCGACCACTTCGGCCCCGGCCTGCATGAGCTGATAGGATACAATGAGGCCCACATTGCCCGAACCGAGCATCAAAATACGCTCGCCGGGCAGCACACGGTTGACATTGACCATGGTCTGCGCCGCGCCGGCGCCCATGACGCCCGGCAGGGTCGAGCCCGGAAAGGCCATATAATTTTCCTTGGCGCCTGCGGCGATGATGACCTTCTGCGCCTTGACGACACACGGCTTGCCCTCATGGATAACACCCAGGGACTTGTCCTTCTGCATACCATAGACCAAGCTGTCCAGCCAGACCTCGGCGCCGCTCTCCTGCGTGCGCGCGAGCAGTTCCCGGCCGATGATATAGCCGCGCGTGCCCGCCTGATGGGCGCGCGAGCCGAAGAATTTATGAATCTGTTTGAAAAGCTGTCCGCCCGGGCGATGGTTTTCGTCGAGCACCAGCACTTTGGCGCCCGCGCTTGCGGCCTGATAGGCGGCCGAAAGCCCGGCCGACCCGGCGCCGACCACCGCCACATCGGTTACGATCTGTTTCATTTGCCGTCCTCCCCGTCAAAGGTGCCCAGGCCGTGCTGGGTGCGCACCTGCATGCCGTCGCGCACCGGGGTCACACAGGTGCGTGTGTTCGGTACCCCATCGACGATCATCATGCAGTCGGTGCACCGGCCGATGGCACAGAAAATGCCGCGCGGCTCATGCCGCTTGGCCGTGGTGCGGAAGGACCGGATGCCGGCATGGATGAGCGCTGCGGCGATCGGTTCGCCCTCCAGCGCTTCCACCGGCTTGCCGTCAAAATAGATGGTCACGGTTTTTGATGTATCCAGTTCATCCAAAATTGGATGCTGAGTGACTCGCATTTGCGTATCTCTCCTTTATATATCGAATCAGGGGCGGAAAACGCCCCCGACATTCCTCATCCCCGCCGGCTCGACAGGGCTTTTATTATTTTAGCATGTCTGTGCCCTTCTGACCAGAACTTCGACACAAATTTTTTACCAAAACCGCCTTTTTCCAGCCTTCCGGCTTGCAGCATATTTTTTATGGAAAACGCAAAAGGGACTTTCGCCGCTGCCGGTCATGCCCTATAATATAAGGAAGGACGCATCGGAGGGGGAATCTTCTATGAAAGGTCTGATCATCTTCACGCGCAAGGAAAAGCTGGATGCGGTCAAACAGGTGCTGCACGACCGCACACCGGGCGGCATGGCGGTCAGCGATGTGCTCGGCTGCGGCAGGCAAAAGGCGGACCCCAACATCACGGGCATCCCGCTCGTGCCCGGCATCGAGGTCGAAGTTGGGCTGATGCACAAAGTCCGCATCGACGCCGTGGTGCGGGATGAGGATGCCGAACCGCTCATTGACGCCATCTGTGACGTAGCCGCCACCGGCAAATTCGGCGACGGCAAAATTTTTGTCTATGATGTGGTCGATGCGGTGCGCATCCGCACGCGCGAGCGCGGAGAAGCGGCGCTGTAAGCGCACAAAAAGGCCTGCACGGTATTTTCGTGCAGGCCTTTTGCTTAGCTCATCAGATAAACGTTTGCGCTCGTGACGCCCAGTTCATAGCAACGGTCGTGATCGCTCAGGTAGATGTCGATCTTGTTGCCCTTGATCGCGCCGCCGGTGTCCTCGGCGATGAAGTCGCCGAAGCCTTCGATATACACCTTGCTGCCCAGCGGGATGACACGCGGGTCGACTGCAATCGTGCGGCCTTCGGTGCAGCGGGTACCGGTCGCGGTACCGTCGCCATAGCCGCCGCTGCACGACGAGCAAGCGCAGTAGAACGTCAGTTTAAAGTTGCCCATCACCTGGCCGTTGACCTGAATGGCCTCGGTCACGCTGTAAGCCGACGAACGGGTGACCGTGCGGCCGTAGGTGGGCGTATACTGGAGGGCTGCCAGGCGGGCTTCCTCAGCCGCCTTGCGGGCAGCTTCCTCGGCCGCCTTGCGGGCTGCCTCTTCAGCCGCCTTCTTGGCCGCCAGGTCTTCCTTCGCCTTGGTCATCTCCTCGGTGGTGCGGACCGAACCGACCGCACTCTTTTCCGCCGAAGTGATCATGCCGATGGCCGCCGTGGTGGTATCTGCTGCGGGCAGCTCGCTCAGCGCCGCAGCGCTATCGCTGTACGCCGAAACGTGGCTCATACCCAGCGCCGCGCACAACGCGATCGCAGGTACCTGACGCAGCAAATTCTTCTTCCAAAAAGACATAAAAGAAACTCCTAAATTTCAATAGATTTCACCCGCAGACGGGTGAGGCAAACCAGCGTTACCGCTTTGTTTTCGCGGTGTTACCGGTTTGTTTTCGGTTTGTTACCGTTCTGTAATCACATGATACCCATCGGACCCCGCTTTGTCAAACGATTTTCAAAAGTTTTTTATTTTTCGAATACATTACGTAATATTTAATTCTTATATTACGATTTATAATCGTTTTTCGAGCTCGTTTTTCCTGTATTTGGAATACAGTCCTTTCTCCTGCGAATTTACAAGGTTACAATTTGTAATCTGCGTTGTAATCTTTTGCGCCTGCCGGGAAATATCCCGCCGGCATGTATAAATCCCGGCGCCCGATGATACACTGATAACAAGATTCCCTCTGTACAAACAGCGCCGAATGTGATATAGTTTTAAATAAGTGTTTTTTTGTGCGCCCCCTCGGGCGCAGGTCAGCGGGCGCTGTGGCGCGCCCCTTTGCACGGATGTTTTTGGAAGGCTGGCGGTGCTTCCGGCTGTTCCTTGAAATACCGGATTTTTCCGGATGTTTATGAAAATTTGTGTTTTGAAAAGGAAAGTGATATCTGTATTATGAAAGAAAAACTGAAGATTATCCCGTTGGGCGGTTTGGATGAGATCGGCAAAAATATGACCGTGATCGAGTTCGGAAACGACATCATCGTCGTCGATTGCGGCCTGGCCTTCCCGGATGACGACATGCTGGGCGTGGACCTGGTCATCCCGGACACCACCTACCTCAAGCGCAACCAGAAAAAGCTGCGCGGCTATCTCATCACCCACGGTCACGAGGACCACATCGGCGCTCTGCCCTATGTCCTGCGCGAACTCAACGCGCCGGTCTATGGCACACGCCTGACCTGCGGCATCATCGAAGCCAAGCTGGCCGAACACCGCATGCCGTCCAAGGTGCGCCTCAACCGCATCAAGGCAGGCGACGTGATCAAGCTGGGTTGTTTCTCGATCGAATTCATCCACACCAACCACTCCATCGCCGATTCGGTCGCGCTGGCCATCCGCACCCCGCTGGGTACGGTGATCCACACAGGCGACTTCAAGGTTGACCTCACCCCGGCTTCGGGCGAGATGATCGACCTGGCACGCTTTGGCGAACTGGGCAAGGAAGGCGTTCTGGCACTGCTGAGCGATTCGACCAACGTGGAGCGCCCCGGCTATACCCCGTCTGAGCAGACGGTGGGCGCCGGTCTGGAAAAGTTCTTCAAGAACTGTCGGGAACGCATCATCATTGCGACCTTTGCTTCCAACGTATCGCGCTTGCAGCAGATTTTGGACATTGCCGCCAAATATGGGCGCAAGGTTGCCGTATGCGGTCGCAGCATGGAAAAGATCACCCAGGTCGCGGGCGAACTGGGCTATCTGACCGATAAAGCCAAGGTCATGATCGACATGAACGAAATGCGCCGTTACCCGCGGGAAAAGCTGGTGATCGTTTCGACCGGTTCCCAGGGCGAAACCATGTCGGCCCTATACCGCATGGCCTACAACAGCCACAAGCAGGTGGAGGTTGTACCGGGCGACCGCATTCTGATTGCAGCGTCGGCCATTCCGGGCAATGAGAAGTCGATCAACAACATGGTCAACGAGCTGTACAAGAAGGGCGCCGAGGTCATCTACGACCGCAATGCCGCCCTGCACGTTTCCGGCCACGCCTGCCAGGAGGAGCAAAAGCTGATGCTTGCCCTGTGCCGGCCCAAGTACTTCATCCCGGTCCATGGCGAACATCGTATGCTGCGCATGCACGCGCACTTGGGCGAACAGATGGGTGTGCCCAAGAAAAACGTCATCGTCGGCGAAATCGGCCGCCCCATCGAAATCGGGGAAAAATCGGCGCGTCTGGGCAATCCGGTGCCGTCCGGCCGTGTGCTGGTCGATGGCCTGGGCATTGGCGACGTTGGTTCGGCTGTCCTGCGTGACCGCAAGCACTTGTCCGAAGACGGTCTGCTCGTGGTCGTCATGACCATCGACGCGACTTCGGGCGTGGTCATCGCTGGCCCGGACATCGTATCCCGCGGCTTCGTCTATGTCAAGGAAGCCGAAAAGCTGATGGAAGAACTGCGCACCACCTGCCAGATCTCGCTCGACCGCTGCCTGGACGAGGGCGTACGCGACTGGAACGGCATCAAACTGGCCGTCAAGGGCGCTTTGAGCGATTATCTGTTCAAAAAGACCAAGCGCAGCCCCATGATCCTGCCGATCATTATGGAGATTTAAAAAAAAAGACCTTCTGGAAAAACCAGAAGGTCTTTTTTGATGTTTAAAACCGGATGCGCAGCACGGTGCCCTGCTCCTGACTGCTTTCGATGCTGATGCGTCCGCCATGGTTGCGCACGATGCGCTGGGCGATGGCCAGTCCCAGGCCATATCCGCCCGAATCGCCCGCGCGGGCTTCATCGACCCGGTAAAACCGGTCAAAGATATGCGGCAGGTCTTTTTCCGGGATGGGGTCGCCCGAGTTGCTGACCACCAGCGTGGGCCGTCCGTCCGACCGGGTCAGGGCTACCCGCAGCCAACCGCTCTCGCCTGCATATTTGACCGCATTGTCCAGTAAAATGCCGATAAGCTGCCGCAGCTGTGCTTCCACGCCCTGCAAATATAAATCCGGCTCAATATCCGAGCGCACGCGGATGCCCTGTTCGAACGCCACCGCCTCAAACGACAGCAGACTGCTCAAACACAGGTCGCTGAAATTGACCAGTTCGGTCTCGGCTGGTACGGCTCCGGCGTCGCTCTGCGCCAGAAACAGCATGTCCTCGACCAGGCTCTTCATGCGTTCGGCTTCCTCGCGGGAATTGACCACCCATTGGCGGTGCTGGGCAATGGAGTCCTCGGGATGGGCAAGCAGAATGCCCAGATTGGCCAAAATCACGGTCAGCGGGGGTTTGAGTTCATGGCTGGCATCTGCCACAAACCGCCGCTGCTGCGCCCAGGCACGTTCGACCGGCTGGAGCGCCTTGCGGAACAAAAACAGACTGATGCACAAAAAGGCTCCGAGCGACAGTGTCCCGATGCCAAACAGAATCAGGATCAAATTGCGCATGGCCTGGGTCTCATGGCTGGTGTCGGCAAAAGCTACCTTCCAGCCCGACATCGTATACCGCCGCAGATACCGCAGCGAGAGTTCGGGCAAAAAACCGCGGTCGTCCTCTTCTTCCTGCACCAGACGCGCCGCCTTTTCCACGACGGCGTCGCTGACCGACACCCCTCCCCGGCCCAGGATCTGCGACACATCCCCTTCGCTGTCGAGCACCAGGGTGAAGGTCGGCACACGGTCGCCCGCTTCATGCTCATCGGTGCCGATGCTGGGTTTGGTCCAGGTCGTGCTGCTGTGCTGCAAAATCGCCTGGCTGAGCGCCTGTTCGGTCTCGGCTTTCAGGACGCTTTTATACGCAAAGGAGATGGCTCCAAAGGCGACGATCAGCACCACCAGCACGAGCAGCATATTGACCAGCACAAATTTGCGCCGCAGTTTGGAGATCATGCTTCCCCGCCCTCCAGGCGATACCCCACCTTGCGCAGGGTGATGATGCTCACACACGAATCGAGGTAAATCAGCTTTTTGCGCAAAAAGGAAATATACGCTTCTACATTGTTGGCCTCGGCGTTGGATTCATACCCCCACACCTTGGTAATAAGCGTTTCCTTGGGCACAATGATGCGCGAATTGGCCATCAGCAGATGCAGCACGTCAAACTCCTTACGGTTGAGCCGCACCGACCGGTTGCCGCGGCGCAGGTCGTGGGTACTCAGGTCGAGTTTGAGGTCGCCGTATTCGAGCGCTTCGAGCACCACTTCGCCCTGGCGGCGGGACAGCGCCCGCACACGGGCGAGCAGTTCCTCGGTGGC